>JBAQND010000121.1:0-7124 GCA_049303455.1 Thiobacillus sp. | reverse complement strand
GACGTGCCGCGCAGGACGACATTCTGGAAGGCGTCGATGATGCCGGCCAGGGGGTTGAGGGTGTACAGGGTGTAGAGCGCATCGGACCATTCGCCTGCGGCCTGCTGCACCAGCAGTTTGTCCTTGACGAGCTGCAGCGGATAGATGACAGGCGAGGCGTACATCAGCAGGGACAGCAGCACCGGCAGGGCAGCACCCACGTCGCGGTAATAAACATTGATGGCCGCACCGACGAAGGCGATGGTGAGCGCCGCGAGGATGGTGTAGGCAATGATGAGCGGCACCCACAGGATGTAGATGCTGGGCATCATCTGGTACCACACCATCAGCCCGGCCAGGATAACGAAGTTGATGCCCAGTTCCACCAGCTTGGTGAGCACCGAGGTGATGGGGAAAATCTCGCGCGGAAAGTAGATTTTCTTGATCAGCGCGGTATTGCTGACGACGCTGGTGACGCCCTCGGAGGCGGATTCCTGGAAGAAAGTCCAGGGCATGAGCGCGGCGAAAACCAGGATGGGATAGGGGATGTCGCCGCTTTCGATGCCGACGAAGCTCTTCACCAGGGTGAAAATCAGCATGAGCGTGATGGGCTTGAGGATGGCCCAGGCGATGCCCAGGTAAGCCTGCTTGTAGCGCAGGGTGACGTTCTTCCACGCGAGCGTGGCCATCAGCTCGCGGTAGTCGTAGAGGTTTTTGGCGATGGTGAGCATGGGTTAGGCGTTGTGTGATTGTGAGGCGGCTTTCTCTTTCCGCATCCAGTCGTCATCAACAATGGTTTTAACAATGGTTTTGAGAGCAAATCGGGCGGGTATCCACTGCGGTGCCTGGCGGCCCGCAGATTTTTTGGCCACGAGCGGTAAGGGTTCACTGCCTGGTGCCACGTCGCGATATGCCGTCGATCGGCTGCCAAACGTGACGATATCGCAACGCCGGCGCGGCAGGTGCGTGGCCTTGCACGAACCCATAAACCCCGCCCCACCGATGACGAGCAGGCGGTGGGGGGGGCTTGGGGTGGTGTGGGCGGGAGGGGTCATGGGCAGCTATTGTAAATGTAGGAGATGTCAGCAAGGGGTGTGCCAAAAAGTGGCACCCTGCTCGTGAGGGGCTGGGGTGGGGAGATAGCGGGCTTCGGTATGTTCACGGCATCGGCCCGAGGCGGACCTCCTACACGCGGAGGCAGCCCGTAGTTGGACTGTGCTCTGCGCTCGCCTTGAATGGGTGTCATGCGGAGGCGTGTTGGGCTTCATTTCATTCAGCCCGCCCTTGCTGCGACAACAGCAGCTCAAGGGGGCCTTACGAGATGACCGCGAGATGCTCAGGCAATGCCCCGCCGACGGCATCAAGCGGAATACCCCGATCCAGTGTGACAAAACGCCCGCCTTGCTGGACGGCGAGTGCCAACAGATAGGCATCGGTTACATGCCGAGAACTCAGAATCCGCTCCCATACCAGGTGTCCGGGATTCAGCAAGCTGATGGAGTCGGCCCAGAATGCGTGAGACGGGTGCTGGGTCGCTTCTGCAAGTCGCTTGGCCACTTGCGCGGCAGGAACCGGATTGGGATAACCCGGTTGAGAAAGGATACGGATACATCCGTTCTGGGTGATTGGGCTCGAAGCCCAGCCTTCATCAATGTGGCTGGAAAGCCAATCGGTTACCAGGCCATGATGTAGGTGGCTGCCATCAAGCAACGCGACCAGGATGTCGACATCCAAAAAGGCACGCATTACAGGCCTTCAGCTTCCCGCAGGCGATTGACCGCATCGTTCGTTACGACAGCCTTGCCCGCCGGGAAAGGGCGAAACCCCGCGACAGTTTGAGCCCCCGAACCTGCATCTTCTGAGGCCGAGGATTGCCCGGCCTGACCAGTCAGCACCTTCCGCAGCATCTGAGACACCACTTGCCCGGCCGACAAATTCTGGCGCCTGGCGAGTTCTTTCGCCGCCACCAGCACGTCCTCGTCGATATCCAGCGTTGTTCTCATTTCATGTCTCCGTGAATTGATGTCATGATGCGATGATTATATGGCATCATTCTCAAAACACAACAATCGTTCCAACTCAGCTCCAAGCTCAGCTCCAGGCTGGATTCTTGGCGTGAAACTCGCGCAGCTACTCGTTTGATCTCTCGCACGCTTGCGGGAGATGTGCCGGATGTAAACGGCCGGGTCTTTTGTCACAGGCGACAGCCTCGGCGAGTTATGCGTTCACGCAGGTACGGATTGATGCCCCTTATGGGTTGAGTTGGCCGGGTTGCAAAGCAGCAGCTGGAATGTTGGGCTTCACGATATTTCGCTTGTCTCTGTGGGAGCGGCGCCCCGCCACGATTTTCGCGCCGTCGCAATCTCTACGGCATCGGCCCGGGGGCGGGCCTCCCACAACAGCTGGCCGTAGGTTGGGCTGCGCGCTGTGCTCGCTGGGAATGGGCCACGCGTCTCGTGTGTTGGGCTTGATTAGCTCAATCTGTGCGTGCTCAGCAAAGTTTCAATCTGATGGGCCAGATCCGGCAGGTCGTTGTGAATGGTCTTCCAGACTATTTCCAGGTCTACCTTGAAATAGCCATGCGCCAGTGCATTGCGCATTTCGTAGGCAAATCCCCAAGGCACCTCGGGGTGCTGTTGTGCAAAATCGGGATGATGTGAATCAATGTTCCGGCAAGCCTCGCCGATATCTCGAAATTCGGGATGACGGCGTCCTGGGTTTTCTCATCGTCAAGAAATTGAACTTCCGTCATGTCCGCGACATCGCGACATAGTGATGAATGCGCCGAATGGCTTCCAGGATATGCCCCAAATAATCCGGCACACGCTGCTTGCCTGCCTTGCTCATATCAGCACTGCCTCGGCGAGTATTTGTTCACGGAAATTGTCCGGCAAGGCCTTGGGGGTTAACACGTCAACGGGGACGCCCAGCAGTTGGCGCAGTTCATACCGAATGGCGCCGATATCCATAAGTGTGGTTTCTGCGGTGGGTTCGACCAGGAGATCAAGATCGCTTTTGTCGGTGTCTTCGCCATGGAGCACCGACCCAAAAACCCGGACTTGTTCGACATGATGCCGCAGCGCGATTTCACGTATTGCGTCACGATGGGCTTGCAGGGCTAGAGAAGGGCGCATGTTAACTTTTCTTGAATTAAATCATTTCGAGTTGCTGATGGTAGTCCATTGGGATGCATGCCCCGGTTTGATTGCCTTGCCAAGGGGTTAAATACGCCCATGGACCTGGATTCTGCCATGAGTCTGTGCATGGGTACGTAGCAGCATGTTGGGCAAGGGTTGATGCCTCTTTCAGTCAGGACATCTGTCGGTCGATTAAACATGGCTTCCAGATCTTGCATGAAGCCGATCAAGTCGAGAAGGCTGCGGAATTCTTCCATGTCAGGCGCACGCCACCGTGTTCGGTCAGGGCTTGCCTGATGAGGTGATGCCGATCGGATTGGGCGTGCGTGTCCATGAACGGATTATGGGTTGAGTTGGCTGGGTAGCAAAGACACAGCGGGAATGTTGGGCTTCACGATATTTCGCCTATCTCTATAGGAGCGGCGCCCTCGCCGCGAATTTCGCGCCGATGCATGCTCCACGGCATCGGCCCGAGGGCGGGCCTCCTACACGGGGAGACATCCGAGATTGGCGGCGGTTAAGTCTTCTGTGTTGGGCGTGCTTGCCGCGAATGGGTCATGCTGAGGCGTGTTGGGCTTTACTTCATTTGGCCCAACCTGGGCGTGCTGTCCAGGGTATTTTATGAGCGGACTTCCCGAAAAACCATGGGTGGATTCATTGTTGGTCGTGGTGTCCTGAGAGCCGGATGGCCAGGTGGGCAGCCGTTTCGTGTATGGCCACCTTCAAGGCGGGCAGGTTTTTTTCGACGATATTCCAGACCAGATTGAGGTCGACACCAAGATATTGGTGAGCCAGGACGTTTCTGGCGCCTGCGATTTGCGTCCAGGGAATGGCTGGCTGCTCGGCGCTTAAACGCTCGGTTCCCAAGTCTTTAACCGCTTGTCCGATGACTTCAAGATTGCGTATGACGGCATCCTGGGTCTTGTGGTCGTTGAAAAAAGCGGCGCGGCCTTCTTGTACATAGGCTTCGATGCGGAGTTCGATGCGGAGGATGCAGTCATGGATATGCCGGATGTAAATAGCCGGGTCTTTTTTCACAGCGTGACAGCCTCGTCGAGTATGCGTTCACGCAGGTAGGGGTTGATGCCCCTTTCTGTCAGGACATCTGTCGGCCGATTGAGCATGGCTTCCAGGTCTTGCTGGAAGCCGACCAGGTCCAGAAGGCTACGGGACTCTTCCATATCGATCAGGAAGTCGATATCGCTATCCGATGTGTCCTCGGCTCTGGCGACTGAGCCGAATACGCGAATATTCCGGGCACCATAGAGACTTGCGAGATGCTCGATCTCGGCCTTGTGGGTGCGTAGCGTTTCAAGTGTATTCATGTCTGTGTCCCTTGAACGAAATCATTGAGACAGGGCTGGAAACGAAAATATCGGGCCAGCATCCTTACACTTCACCTTGTGCTCCCATCTGCATAATAGATAATAGCTGGCCGTAGGTTGGGCTGCCAAGCCCAACGCATTGGACGTGTGGGAGGGGCGCCCCGCCGCGATTTTCGCGCCGTCGCAATCTTTACGGCATCGGGCCGGGGGCGGCCCTCCCACAAAAGTGGGCGAGGCGGCTGGCCGTAGGTTGGGCTGCCATGCCCAACGTATTGGACTGTCCCTGGCCGACGGTCGGCAGTCCCGCCGCGTTCCCGCTACCGTGAACTGCGAAACCCCTGCCAAGCACGCTAAAATGCGCCTTTCCCGAAAAGCCGCCGATCCGCCGTGAAACCCACCTTTCAGGACACCATCCTCACCCTGCAACGCTACTGGGCCGAGCGCGGCTGCGCGCTGTTGCAGCCCTATGACATGGAGGTCGGCGCAGGTACATCGCACACCGCGACCTTTCTGCGTGCGCTCGGGCCGGAACCGTGGAAGGCGGCCTACGTGCAGCCGAGCCGCCGGCCCAAGGACGGCCGCTACGGCGATAACCCCAACCGGCTGCAGCATTACTACCAGTTCCAGGTGGTGCTGAAACCGGCGCCGGCGGACATTCTGGAGCTGTATCTCGGCTCGCTCGAGGCGCTGGGCTTCGATCTGAAGAAGAACGACGTGCGCTTCGTCGAGGACGACTGGGAAAACCCCACGCTGGGCGCCTGGGGGCTGGGCTGGGAGGTGTGGCTGAACGGGATGGAGGTGACGCAGTTCACATACTTCCAGCAGGTCGGCGGCATCGATGTGAAGCCGATCACCGGCGAGATCACCTACGGCCTGGAGCGCCTGGCGATGTACCTGCAGGGCGTCGAGAGCGTGTACGACCTGGTCTGGACCGAGGGGCTCACTTACCGCGACGTCTATCACCAGAACGAGGTCGAGCAGTCGACCTACAACTTCGAGCACAGCGACGTGGAATTCCTGCTCACCGCCTTTGCCGCGCACGAGAAGAAGGCGCAGGAACTGATGGCGGTGCAGCTCGCGCTGCCGGCGTATGAACAGGTGCTGAAAGCCGCCCACACCTTCAACCTGCTCGACGCGCGCGGCGCGATTTCGGTGACCGAGCGCGCGGCGTATATCGGCCGCATTCGCAACCTGGCGCGCGCGGTGGCGAAAAGCTATCTCGACAGCCGCGCGCGGCTGGGCTTTCCGATGGCGCCCAGGGCCTGGGCAGACGAAGTGCTGGCACAGATCGAAAAGAAGGCCGCAGCATGACCGCCGCCAATCTGCTCGTCGAACTCTTCGTCGAAGAACTGCCGCCGAAGGCGCTTAAGAAACTGGGCGAGACCTTTGCCGCAGCGCTGGCCGAGAGCCTGGTGGCGCAGGGGCTGGCCGAGGCGGCGGCCATCGTCACCGGCTTTGCCTCGCCGCGCCGTCTCGGCGTGCGCATCGAGGGCGTGCTGGCGCGCGCTGTCGACCGGCCGCTGTCGACCAAGCTGATGCCGGTGAATGTCGGCCTGGACGCGGCGGGCCAGGCGACGCCTGCGCTGCTGAAGCGGCTGGCGGCGCTCGGCGCCGATGCGTCGGTGGTCGGCCAGCTGCGCCGCGCGGTGGACGGCAAGAGCGAAGTGCTGTTTTACGACAGCATCGCGCCCGGCACACCGCTGGCCGACGGCCTGCAGCGCGCGCTCGAGTCCGCGATGGCGAAGCTGCCGATCCCGAAGGTGATGCAGTACCAGCTGGCCGACGGCTGGCGCAGCGTCCATTTCGTGCGTCCGGTGCACGGGCTGGTCGCGCTGCATGGCACCGCCGTGGTGCCGCTGTCGGTGCTGGGCCTGACGGCCGGGCGCGACACGCAGGGCCACCGCTTCGAGGCGCGCGTCTGTCCGGTGGTGATCCAGAGCGCCGACAGCTACGCTGGCCAACTGAAGGACGAGGGCGCGGTGATCGCCAGCTTTGCCGAGCGCCGTGCCGAGATCGTCCGCCAGCTGCAGGCGGCGGCCGCGCCCTCGGGCTTGACGCCGGTCGAGGACGACGCCTTGCTGGACGAGGTGACCGCGCTGGTCGAACGCCCGAACGTGCTGGTCGGCCAGTTCGAGGAAGCCTATCTTGAAGTGCCGCAGGAATGCCTGATCCTGACCATGAAGGCGAACCAGAAATACTTTCCGCTGCTGGATGCGGCGGGCAAGCTGACCAACCGCTTCCTCATCGTTTCCAATATCTCGCCCGACGACGCGTCTGCCGTCATCGGCGGCAACGAGCGCGTGGTCCGGCCGCGGCTTGCCGACGCCAAGTTCTTCTACGACCAGGACCGCAAGAAGGCGCTCGACTCGCGCGTGCTGGGGCTGGCCAAGGTCGTCTACCACAACAAGCTGGGCACCCAGGGCGAGCGCGTCACCCGGGTGCAGGCGATCGCCCGTGCCATCGGCGAGCGGATCGGCGGCGAGGCGCTGGCGCTGAAAGCCGATCAGGCCGCGCTGCTGGCCAAGGCCGACCTGCTGACCGACATGGTCGGCGAGTTTCCCGAGCTGCAGGGCATCATGGGGCGCTATTACGCGCTGCACGACGGCCTGGCCGAGGACATCGCCTTCGCCATCGAGGACCACTACAAGCCGCGCTTTGCCGGCGACGCGCTGCCGCGCGGCGA
>JBAQND010000120.1:0-4100 GCA_049303455.1 Thiobacillus sp. | reverse complement strand
CGTGACGCAACTGGCGCCCGGCAAATACCAGCCGCGCACCCAGATGGACAGTGAGTCGCTGCAGGAGCTGGCCGATTCCATTCGCGCGCAGGGCCTGATGCAGCCGATTCTGGTGCGTGAAGTCGCGGGTGGCCACGAAATCATCGCCGGGGAACGCCGCTGGCGCGCCGCGCAAATGGCGGGGCTCGACGAAGTGCCGGTGCTGGTGCGCGAGGTCGGCGACGACGCGGTGGCGGCGATGACGCTGATCGAAAACATCCAGCGCGAAGACCTCAACGCCATCGATGAGGCGCACGGCATGCAGCGCCTGATTCACGAATTCGGCATGACGCACGACGCGGTGGCGCAGGCGCTCGGCAAGTCGCGCGCGGCGGTGTCCAACCTGCTGCGCCTGCTCAATCTGTCGCATCCGGTGCAGGACATGCTCACCGCAGGCCTGATCGAGATGGGCCACGCGCGTGCGCTGCTGCCATTGCACACGGCCGCGCAGCGCGAGTTGGCGCACGAAATCGAAACCCGCGGCCTGTCGGTGCGCGAAGTCGAGCGCCGGGTGGCGCGGCTGAAAGACGCCGTCGCCGCGCCGGCCAAACAGGCCGTCTCGCGTGATGTGATCCGCCTGGAAGAGGCGCTGTCCGATGCGCTCGGGATGACCGCCCACGTGCAGGCCAACAGCAAGGGCGGTGGCCGGCTGACGCTGCATTTCGCCAGCGCGGACGAGCTGCAGGGCTTGCTGCAGCGCCTGGGCATTCAGCTGTAAGACCAGGCGCCGTTGCCGGGGCGCGCCAATAAAAACAGAACATCACTATGTAGCGAAATTCATCATCAAGCTGTTTGATGATTGCATAGGGCGCACTGATTCAGTATCATCCGCGGCTAATGTTCACCGGCCCACACACTTGCACCCGCCGGGTGGCCCTGGCGCAAGCGGGGCTCGCACCCCTCGCCGCGCTGATCGGCGGGGTGTTTGGCGGGGTTGATGCGGGGCTCGCCATGTTGTATGGCGTACTGGTGGTGCTCGCGGCCAGTGCGGTTCTGGTTTGGCGCGAGCGGCAGTCGATGCGGCACCCTGAGTGGGATCCGCAGCGTTTGCTCAAGTTGTTCATCCGTGCCGGAATTGAGCGGATGCTCCTGCTGGTGGGGCTGTTGATGGTGGGCCTCGGGGTGCTGAAGCTGGCGCCGCTGCCATTGATGCTGGGGTTGCTGCTGGCCCAGCTCGGCTGGCTGGCCGCCGCGACGAGCAGCAGCAAGTAAAACACAAGGTATTGATCCAACGGATTTCGCCAAGGTTGGTTTTGAATGGGAGCGCGCCGCGTGCCCATCCAAAACCCACTTATTGAATTTGATCACTATGGCTTCGGAATACCATTCCTCTGGCGAGTACATCAAGCACCACCTGCAGAACCTGACCTATGGCCAGCACCCCGATGGCACCTGGGGCATCGCCCATGGCGCCGAAGAGGCGGCCGCGATGGGCTTCTGGGCGATCAACGTCGACAGCATGCTGTTCTCGATCGCGCTTGGCGCCCTGTTCCTGTTTCTGTTCCGCCTGGCGGCCAAAAAGGCCACTGTTGGCGTGCCCACCGGCCTGCAGAACTTCGTCGAGTGGATCATCGAGTTCATCGACGGATCGGTGCGCGGTTCCTTCTCGCATCAAAATCCGTTGGTTGCACCGCTGGCGATGACCGTGTTCCTGTGGGTCTTCCTGATGAACATGATGGACCTCATCCCGGTTGACTGGCTGCCCTATGCCGCGAGCCTGGCAGGGGTGCCCTACCTGAAAGTCGTGCCGTCGACCGACCCCAACGTGACCTTCGGCCTGTCGCTGTCGATCTTTGCGCTGGTGCTGTACTACAGCGTCAAGATGAAAGGCGCGGGCGGCTTTTTCTCCGAACTGGCGTTCCAGCCTTTCCCTAAGTGGCTGTTCCCGCTCAACCTCGTGCTTGAGGGCGTGGGTCTGCTCGCCAAACCGATTTCGCTCTCCCTGCGTTTGTTCGGCAACATGTACGCCGGGGAAATGATCTTCATTCTGATCGCGCTGATGTTCGGCGGCGGTTGGGTCCTGGCCGCCTTCGGCGGTGTCCTGCAGTGGGCGTGGGCCGTGTTCCACGTCCTGATCATCACGCTGCAGGCCTTCATCTTCATGACGCTGACCATTGTGTATCTGGACATGGCGCACGCCGAGCATCACTGATTTCGATTCTAGTTTCTTGTCTTCAACTTTATTTTTAACTCAGGAGTAAAACAAAATGGAAATGACTCAAGCCGTGTTGTACATCGCTGGTGCCCTGATGATGGGTATGGCTTCGATCGGTGCAGCGCTTGGCATTGGCCTGCTCGGCGGCCGCTTTCTCGAAGGCGCTGCCCGTCAGCCCGAACTGGTTCCCTTGCTGCGTACCCAGTTCTTCATCGTGATGGGTTTGGTCGATGCCGTGCCGATGATCGCTGTCGGTCTGACCATGTACATCCTGTTCGCCGTTGCCGGTTAATTCTAGGGTTGATGCAGAACCTCTCTAACCCCCGTCATTAAAAGGTGCGGATATGAATTTCAACGCAACTTTGATCGGCCAGTCCGTCACGTTCATTTTCTTCGTGTGGTTCTCCATGAAGTTTGTGTGGCCGCCGATCATGAACGCGCTCGAAACGCGCAAGAAGCAGATCGCCGAAGGCTTGGCCGCGGGCGACCGCGGCAAGCACGAGCTGGAGCTGGCGGCCAAAAAAGCGGCTGACACGCTGCGCGAAGCCAAGGCGCAGGCTGCCGAAGTCATTGCCCAAGCAGACAAGCGCTCGGCTCAGATCATCGAGGAAGCGAAAATGGCTGCCAAGGAAGAAGGCGAGCGTCAGCTCGCCGCAGCCCAGGCCAATATTGGACAGGAAATGAACCGTGCGCGCGAAAGCCTGCGTGAACAGGTGGCGGCGCTGGCCGTGGCCGGTGCGGAAAAGATCCTGCGCCGCGAAGTCAATGCGCAAACGCATGCTGACCTCCTGGGCCAGCTGAAAGCCGAGCTTTAAGTCATGAGCGAACTGTCTACCCTGGCACGTCCCTACGCCGAGGCGATATTCCGCATGGCGCAGGACGAAAACGACCTGGCTGGCTGGTCTTCGCGCATCGCCAGGCTCGCGGCCATTGTGTCCGATGCCCAGGTGGCGCGCTTGATCAGCGACCCCACGGTTATGACCGAGCGTGTGGCTGGCCTCATCATCGACGTGGCCGGCGGTGATCTCGGCGAACGCGGCGCCAACTTCGTCAAGGTGCTGGCTGAAAACGACCGCTTGCCTCTGCTACCGGAAATCGGCGTGCAGTTCGAGACGCTGAAGGCGAAAGCCGAGGGCACCCTCGAAGCGACCATCACCAGCGCGCAGGAACTGACGCCGGCGCAGCTCGACGATCTGGTTGCCGGGCTTAAGGCCCGGTTCAGCCGCTCGGTGAACGTGCGGGTGGCAGCTGACCCCGAACTGATCGGTGGGGCCATCATAGCCATCGGCGACCAGGTGATAGACGGCTCGGTGAAAGGGCGGTTGCAGCGCATGTCCTTTGCCCTGCGGGCTTAAGACGCGGCCAGGCCCATCCAACTCATTTTATCGGAACCTCACGGTTCGGAGAACACACATGCAATTGAATCCAAGCGAAATCAGCGAACTGATTAAAGCCAAGATCGAAAACCTCGGCGCATCGAGCGAGCTGCGCACCCAGGGTACGATCGTTTCCGTCACCGACGGCATCGTCCGCATTCATGGTTTGTCCGACGTGATGTCGGGCGAGATGATCGAAATGCCGGGCAACACTTTCGGCGTGGCCTTGAACCTCGAGCGCGACTCGGTCGGCGCGGTGATCCTGGGCGACTACGAGCACATCACAGAAGGCGATGTCGTCAAGTGCACCGGACGCATTCTCGAAGTGCCGGTGGGCCGTGGGCTGCTCGGCCGTGTGGTGAACTCCCTGGGTCAGCCGATTGACGGCAAGGGCCCCATCGCATCCGAAAAAACCATGCCGATCGAGCGCATCGCGCCCGGGGTGATCGAACGTAAATCGGTCGACCAGCCGGTGCAGACGGGCCTCAAGTCGATCGACGCCATGGTGCCGGTCGGCCGCGGCCAGCGCG
>JBAQND010000119.1:0-4275 GCA_049303455.1 Thiobacillus sp. | reverse complement strand
GCCATGCCGTTGTGCCGCAGCAGGGCGTCGAGGGTCGGCTCGCGGCCGCGGAAGGCCTTGAACGATTCGAGCGCCGGGCGGGCACCGCCCTGGGCCAGGATTTCGCTCCAGAAACGGTGGCCGACCTCGGGGTTCAGCACCCCGCCGTAGCCTTCGGCCTCGTCCTCGAACAGCGCGTAGGCGTCGGCCGACAGCACTTCGGCCCACTTGTAGCTGTAGTAGCCGGCCGCGTAGCCGCCGGCGAAGATGTGCGAGAAGTTGTTGGGAAAGCGGTTGTAGGCCGGCGGCATGATGAGCGCGACTTTCTTGCGGATGTCGTCGATCAGGTCCTGCGCGGTGCGGCCGCCGTTGGGGTCGAAGTCGTCATGCAGGTGCATGTCGAAGCTGGCGAACTCGATCTGGCGCAGCGTCTGCAGGCCGGACTGGAAGTTCTTCGCCGCCAGCATCCTGTCGAACAGCGCGCGCGGCAGCGGATCGCCGGTCTCCACGTGCGCGGTCATGTGCTTCAGCACGTCCCATTCCCAGCAGAAGTTCTCCATGAACTGGGAGGGCAGCTCGACCGCGTCCCACTCGACGCCGTTGATGCCGGACACCCCCAGCTCCTCGATCTGCGTCAAGAGGTGGTGCAGGCCGTGGCCGGCCTCGTGGAACAGGGTGATGACCTCGTCGTGGGTGAACAGCGCGGGCTTGTCGCCCACCGGCCCGGAGAAGTTGCAGTTCAGATAGGCCACCGGCGTCTGGATGCCGTCGTCCTTCCTGCGGCGGCTGATGACGTCGTCCATCCAGGCGCCGCCGCGCTTGGAGGCGCGCGCGTAGAGGTCGAGATAGAACTGGCCGACGCGCTGGCCGGCCCGGTCGTACAGCGTGTAGAACTTGACGTCCGGGTGCCACACCGGCGCGCTGTCCTCGCGCACGTGCAGGCCGTAGAGCGTCTCGACCAGGCGGAACAGGCCGGCCAGCACGCGCGGCTCGGGGAAGTACTGCTTCACTTCCTGGTCGGAGAAGCTGTAGCGGGCGACGCTGAGTTTTTCCGACACGTAGGTCGTGTCCCACGCCTGCAGGTCGCTCAACCCGAGTTCGTCGCGGGCGAAGGCCTTCAGCTCTTCGTAGTCCTTTTCGGCATAGGGGCGGGCGCGGGCGCCGAGCTCGTCGAGGAATGTCAGCACCTCGGCCGGGGTGTCGGCCATCTTGGCCGCCAGTGACACCTCGGCGTAGCTTTTGAATCCGAGCAGTTCCGCGGCTTCGCGGCGCAGCCTGAGGATGCCGCCGATCAGCGGCGTGTTGTCGAGCTCGGGCCTGCCGAATTCGGAGGCGCGGGTGACGTAGGCGCGGTACAGTTCCTCGCGCAGCGCGCGGTTGTCGGCGTACTGCATCACCGGCAGGTAGGACGGCATCTGCAGGGTGATCTTGAAGCCTGATTTTCCGTCGGCTTCGGCGGCGGCCTTCATCATCGCCTGCACGTCGTCCGGCACGCCAGCCAGCTGCGCGGCGTCGTCGAGGGTGAGCGCAAATTCGTTGGTGGCGTCGAGGATGTTCTCCTCGAACTTGGCGGACAGCTGCGCCAGTTCTTCCTGCACCCGCATGAAGCGGGCCTTCTTGTCGTCCGGCAGCTCGGCGCCGCCGAGGCGGAAGTCGCGCAGCTCGTTGTCGACGATTTTCTGGCGCGGGGCGGACAGCGCGGCGTAGCCGGCGCTGGCCTTGAGCGCCTTGAACTTGGCGAACAGCGCCTCGTTCTGCCCCAGCTCGGCGTAGTAGATGGTGATCTTGGGCAGGTTTTCGTTGTAGGCCTCGCGCAGCTCGGGCGAGTCCATCACCGAGTGCAGGTGCGACACCTGGCCCCAGGCGCGGCCCAGCTTCTCGTTGGCGTCGTCGAGCGGGGCGACGAAGGCGTCCCATTCGGCCGGCGTGTCGGCGGCTTCCGCGCGCGTCACCGCCGCGCGGCATTCAGCCAGCAGTTGGTCAATGGCGGGGGTGACGTATTCGGGCTTGAATTCGGCGAAGCGGGGCAGACCGGAAAAATCGAGCAGGGGATTCATGGCGGCATTCGGAATGGGGACAAGAGAATTATACTTTCGGGTTGTGAATGGAATTTCAACCCCGTGACAGACAAGGTTTACGCGCAGCCGCTGGCGCCGCATCACGATGTCGCGCCGACCCTCGGCGCCGGCGCCTGGGTGCATCCGCGCGCCACGGTGATCGGCGAAGTCAGCCTCGGCCGTGACGCCTCGGTATGGCCGGGCGCGGTGATCCGCGGCGACGTCAACTCGATTGCCATCGGCGAGGCGAGCAACATCCAGGACAACAGCGTGCTGCACGTGTCGCACAAGACGCCGGCCAACCCGGCGGGCGGGCCGCTCTTGATCGGTGCGCGCGTCACCGTCGGCCACACCGTCATCCTGCACGCCTGCACCATCGGGGACGAATGCCTGATCGGCATGGGCAGCATCATCCTCGACCGCGCAGTGGTGCAAAAGCATGTGTTGCTGGGTGCTGGCTCGCTGGTGCCGGAGGGCCGTGTGCTCGAATCCGGCCACCTGTACCTGGGGCGCCCCGCCAAGCTGGTGCGGGCGCTGACCGAGGAAGAAATCGCCTATTTCGGCTATTCCGCGCAGCACTATGTGACGCTGGCGCGGTCGTATCAAGACGTTTAACCCTGTGGAACCCGCATGAAATTCGCCAAGCCCGCTCTGATCGCTGTCGCCGTGCTCGCCATCGCCGGCGCGCTTTTCTATGCCGTGATGGACAGGCCCGGCGCGCCGGCGGTCACCTTCACCACGCTGGAAGGCAAGCCCATCGTCCTCGATGAACTGCGCGGCAAGGTGGTGCTGGTCAACTTCTGGGCGACCTCGTGCCCCGGTTGCATCAAGGAAATGCCGGACATGGTCGAAAGCTACAAGCTGTACCGCGACCGCGGCTTCGAAATCATCGCAGTGGCGATGAGTTACGACCCGCCCAATTACGTGCTGAATTTTGTGCAGACGCGGCAG
Source organism: Thiobacillus sp. (assembly GCA_049303455.1). Taxonomy (GTDB): domain Bacteria; phylum Pseudomonadota; class Gammaproteobacteria; order Burkholderiales; family Thiobacillaceae; genus Thiobacillus. The sequence goes on along the minus strand of JBAQND010000119.1, from coordinate 1,288 downwards.
CTGCCGTTTCCGGTCGCGCTCGACGTCGACGGCGCGCACGCGCGCGCCTTCGGCAACGTGCAGCTCACGCCCACCAGCTTCATCATCGGCAAGGACGGCCGTATCCTCGAACAGAAGCTGGGCGAGCTCGATTTCGTCCGCCTGAATGCCCTGCTGGAGCGGGAGCTGTCATGATCAGGCTGCTGGCCGCAGCGTCGTTGCTGCTGATGCTGGGCGCGTGCAGCCCGCTTCCCGCGCAGCCGGCCGCCGGCAAGCCCTCGCCGGTCGGGCCGCCGCCCCCGCCGATGCCGGACGACGGCATCGCCTGTCCCGCCGACGTCAGGCTGTGCCCCGACGGCAGCTACGTCAACCGCGACCCGGCCCGTGGCTGCGCCTTCAACCCCTGCCCGGGCGAACGCCCCCAATAAACTTTTTCTGGATTTTGATTCATGGCGCAATACGTTTATTCCCTCAACCGGGTCGGCAAGATCGTGCCGCCGAAGCGGCAGATTCTGAAAGACATTTCCCTCAGCTTTTTCCCCGGCGCCAAAATCGGCCTCTTGGGCCAGAACGGCTCCGGCAAGTCCTCGCTGATCCGCATCATGGCGGGGGTCGACCGCGACATCGAGGGCGAGGCGATCCCAATGCCAGGCATCCGCATCGGCTATCTGGCGCAGGAGCCGCAGCTCGACCCGGCGCACACGGTGCGGCAGGCGGTGGAAGCCGGGCTGGGCGAAATCGTCGGGGCCAGGGCCCGGCTCGATGAAATCTACGCCGCCTACGCCGAGCCCGACGCCGACTTCGATGCGCTGGCCGAGGAGCAGGCGCGCTGCGAGGCGATCCTCGCCACCGCCGGCGCCGATCTCGACACGCAGATGGAAATCGCCGCCGATGCGCTGCGCTTGCCGCCGTGGGATGCGGTGGTCGGCAATTTGTCGGGTGGCGAAAAGCGCCGCGTCGCGCTGTGCCAGTTGCTGTTGTCCAACCCCGACATGCTGCTGCTGGACGAGCCGACCAACCACCTCGACGCCGAATCGGTCGACTGGCTGGAGCAGTTCCTGGTGCGCTACCCCGGCACCGTGGTGGCGGTGACGCACGACCGCTACTTCCTCGACAACGCCGCCGAGTGGATTCTCGAACTGGACCGCGGCCACGGCATTCCATGGAAGGGCAACTACACCAGCTGGCTGGAGCAGAAGGAGGCGCGGCTGGAGACCGAGTCCAAACAGGAAGTCGGCCGCATCAAGACGATCAAGCAGGAGCTCGAATGGGTGCGGCAGAATCCCAAGGCGCGCCAGGCCAAGTCGAA
>JBAQND010000118.1:0-1508 GCA_049303455.1 Thiobacillus sp. | reverse complement strand
ACCAATGGCTTGGTAATGTTCTTCATTGCTGGCTTCTGACAGTCTGCGTCGGAGTTCACTAACAGTTCGGTCTACACGAGCCCAGCCAGTGGGCTCATATTCCGACGAGTTGCCGGTCTTGATCTGGCGAATCAGCGGCTCGAATAGCTCGGTGACATAAATGCGCCTGGATGCATAAGTCGGCAAGTCGCCGCTCGACCATTTTCCGTGCCATACCCATAGATCACTGTAGGGCAAAGGGCTATCGATACGGCGATGTGAAAGTTCGCGATTCATCGTGTCAACATCGGCGAGGAACTGATCGTTCACTTCTTGAATACGAGGCCCACCGGTTGAGACGGAGATCATCAAGTTCCTGACGCGATACACAACCGCCAACAGTTCTTCGTCGTTCATTACCATCACTACTGCACGCCCGGCCGCTGGGCCTGTAGGGATGATTGGTCGTCTGACTGTTCACTAGCGAACAAGGACTCGTTCAGGTTGTGAATGAGGGAACGCATATGCGCATCGCTTCCAAAAACCCGAACGGCTTGAGCTATCCCGCCAAGCTGCTGGAAAGGGTGAAAAGCAAAATGCTCGGGCATGACCTCGTCGAGGGTGTCGGCGTTGGCGCGTATCTGGCTGCCCAGCAGTCGCAGCCAGCGCTCCCTCTCGGGGTTGAGGTTCGTCTGTTGCAGCAGCCAGGCCTCGAAGCGGGCGCCCAGCTCCTCCGCCTTTTGCTCGCTGGCCTCGGGGAAAACCATGTTGCCGTTCTCGTCCACCGTGATCCACTCGCGGGTCATGGGGTCGATGTGGTCGTTGATGTCGAGCGCGAGCAGGCGGCGCGGCTCGTATTTTTTCTTGAGCGCCTGCTTGGCGACCACGATGCCGCCTTCGGCAAACTCGGCGTCGTCGCCGTGGTAGTCGGCCACGCCAACGAAGTCGAACAGGGTGAAAATCGGTTTGTTGGTCGACTTGCGGGTGCCGCGTCCGCGCATCTGCTGATACAGGATGGCGGAGCGGGTGAAGCGGGCGAAGACCAGGTTGACCACCTCGGGGCAATCGAAGCCGGTGTCGAGCATGTTCACCGACACGAGAGTCTGCGGGAACGGCTCCTTCTTGAAGCGCTTGATCTTGGTCATGCCGTCCACGGTGTCTTCCGGCCCCATGCCGGACACGACATAGTCGGCGTAGCGCACCTCTGGGGTCGGCTTCTTGTCGGCGAACTCGGCATCCAGCAACTCGGCCAGCGTCGCGGCGTGGCATTTGGAGACGGCGAAGATGATGGTCTTGCCGAGCAGCGGCTTGCGCAGCACGCCCTTGTGGTCGAGGTAGCCGTTCTCCAGCACCTGGCGGAATTCGCGCACCATGGCCCGGTTGCGTTCGGGGATGGTGAAGCGGCGCTCCAATGCGCTGGGGTCCACCTTGAGGGTGTCCGTGTTCTTGAAAAGCTCCGTGAACTCGGCGCGGGTGGCGCCATCCATGGCCGTCCAGTCGAGCTCGTCCTTCTTGACCTCGAAGCCGCC
>JBAQND010000117.1:0-7660 GCA_049303455.1 Thiobacillus sp. | reverse complement strand
TGCTGGGCCATGTCGGCATGGACGACTGGATCAATCTCGCGCTCGCGCCGGTGACGGGATGGTGGCTGGGGCTGCCGGTCGCGCTGGGCGTGCCGATCCTGTTCGGCGTGCTGCGCAAGGAACTGTCGCTGCTGATGGTGTTCCAGGCGCTCGGCACGCAGGAACTGGCCGGCGTGCTCGACACCACGCAGATCGCCACCTTCCTGGTGTTCCTGACCTTCTACGTGCCTTGCGTATCCACCTTCGCCATGATGCTGAAGCTGCTTGGCCGGCGCGAAGCGCTTTACTCGGTCGTGCTCTCCATCGGCGTGGCGCTCGCCGTGGCCGGTGCGGTGCGGTGCGCGCCTTGCTGGAAGTGGCGGCGTGGGTGTTCTAGCCAGTGGGCCGACAGCGGAAGACGCTGGCGCTCACTCGTGCCGCAAGGCGTCGATCGGGTTGAGGCCGGCCGCGCGGCGCGCCGGAAAGTAGCCGAAGATCACGCCGATGGCGGCGGAAAAGAAGAAGGACAGCAGGTTGATGCCGGGATCGAAGAGATAAGGCACGTTCATCAGGCCGGCGAGGAAGATGGACGCCCCGGTCGCGATGGCGATTCCGATGAGTCCGCCGATGCTGGCAAGCACCACCGCCTCGATCAGGAACTGCAGCAGCACTTCCCTTTCCAGCGCGCCGATGGCAAGCCGGATCCCGATCTCGCGGGTGCGCTCGGTGACCGACACCAGCATGATGTTCATGATGCCGATGCCGCCGACCAGGAGGCTTACCGCGGCGACAGCGCCGAGCAGCATGGTGAGTATCTTGGTGGTGCTGGTGAGCGTCTCGGCAATCTGCCGGGTGTCCATCACGCGGAAGTCGTCGTCTTCGTTCTCGGCAATGTTGCGCCGCTCCCGCAGCAGCAGGCTGAGCTGTGCCTTGACCGCGTCGATCGAGGCGGTCTGCTTCACCGAGATCGTCAGCCGCCCGACGTCCTGGCTGCCTGCGAGACGGCGCTGCACCGTGCGCAGCGGCATCACCACGATGTCGTCCTGGTCGGAACCCATGGACGACTGGCCCTTGGCCTTCAGGAGGCCGATCACCTCGCAGGAAAACTGCTTGATGCGGATCTGGCTCCCCACCGGGCTCTGACGGCCGAACAGCTTCTCGCGCACGGTATCGCCGACCACGCACACCGCCTTGCCGGACCGCTCCTCGGCTTCGGTGAAGTTGCGGCCGGCGGCGATTTCCCAGTTTCCGGCCTCGAAATAATCGTTCGTGCTGCCGGCGACCACGGTGGACCAGTTGTTGGCCTGGTACACCGCAGTCGCCGACTTGGTCACGACCGGCGCGACCAGCCTGGCGCCGGTGATCTGGTTGCGGACGGCCTCGACGTCAGCGGGCTTGAACGGGGCGGCGGCGTCGGCGCCCGGACCGAAGCGCTGGCCCGGCATCACCATCAGGAGGTTGCTGCCCATGCTGGAAATCTGATCGGACACGGATCGGGTCGCCCCATTGCCGAGGGTGACCATGGTGATGACGGCCGCCACGCCGATGACGATGCCGAGGATGGTCAGGAAGGAGCGCATCAGGTTGCGCCGGATGGAGCGCAGCGCGAGCAGCAGGGTGTTCCACAGCATCAGGCCTCCTCCCCGTTGCGGCGATCGCTGTCGACCCTGCCGTCGACGAAGTGCACGACGCGCCTGGCGTACGCCGCCATGTCGGGCTCATGGGTGACCATCAGCACGGTGATGCCATGCTCCCGGTTGAGCGCGCCGATCAGTTCCATGATCTCCTCGCCGGTGCGGGTGTCGAGGTTGCCGGTGGGCTCGTCGGCGAGCAGCAGGTGGGGGCGGGTGACGATGGCGCGGGCAATCGCCACGCGCTGCTGCTGTCCGCCGGACAGCTCGACCGGCGTGTGGTGCTCCCAGCCCTCGAGCCCGACCTGTCTCAGCGCGTCGCGCGCCGCGGCATGGCGCGTGGCGGCGGGCTCGCCGCGGTAGATCAGCGGCAGCTCGACATTCTCCAGCGCGGTGGTGCGGGACAGCAGATTGAATCCCTGGAACACGAAGCCGAGATAGTTGCGCCTGAGCAGCGCGCGCTGGTTGCGCGTCAGCTGCTCGACCTTCACGCCCTCGAATTCGTAGCTGCCGCGGGTGGGCATGTCGAGGCAGCCGAGGATGTTCATCGCGGTGGACTTGCCCGAACCGCTGGGCCCCATGATGGCGACGAAGTCGCCGGCGTCGATGGCGAGATCGATGCCCTTCAGCGCCTGAAAGGCGGCCTGCCCGCTGCCATACGTCTTGGTGATGCCGGACAGCCGGATGAGGGCCGAATCGCTCATGGCTGCGCGCTCAGGGCCTCGGTGATCACCTGCATGCCCGCCTTGAGTTCCCCGCCGGTGATCTCGGTCACGCGGCCGTTGGTGGCGCCGGCCTTCACATCCATCGCGACCGGCTGGCCCTCCTGCAGCACCCACACGCGCGCCGCACCGCTGCTGCTGCCCATCACCTGGACCTTCTTCTCCGGTCTCGCCATGCGCGGCATCAGGGTACTCATCACGTTGCCGCCCGGTTTCTTCTTGGTGTTGTCAGTGGTCGGAGGCGTGAAGCGCAGCGCCGCATTCGGCACCAGCAGCGCGTTCTCCCGCGTGAGCGTGATGATGTCGGCGGTACCGGTCATGCCGGGTCGCAGGCTGAGATCGTCGTTGCCGACCTCGAGCACGGTGAGGTAGGAAATCACGCCTTCCGATTCCTGCGACCCATAACCGACCCGGGTGATGACGGCGCTGTACTCTCGGCCCGGCCACGCGTCGACGCTGAAAGTGGCCTTCTGGCCCGCCTTCACCTGGCCGACGTCGGCCTCGTCGACATCGACCTGCAGCTCCATCTTGGTCAGATCCTCGGCCAGCTTGAACAGGACCGGCGCCTGGAAGGAGGCGGCCACCGTCTGACCGGGGTCCACTTCGCGCGACAGCACCACGCCATCAATGGGCGAGCGGATACTGGCCTTGCCGAGGTTGGTTTCGTCCGATTTCAGCGTTGCGCGCGCCTGGGTCACACTGGCGCGGGCGCTGGCGACGTTGGCTTCGGCTCGCTTCAGATTGGCTTCGGCGGTGTCCATCTCGGTCTTCGACGGCACCTTGCCGCCGGACAGCTGCGACACCTGCCGGTAGCGCGACAGCGTGGCGCGCGCTTCCGCCACCGTGGCCTCCGCCTGCAGCACCTGCGCCTCGGCCGCGGCGAGACTGGCGCGCGACTTCGCCACCGCGTCCTGCAGCTTGGACAGATCCAGTTGTGCCAGCACCTGGCCCTTCTTCACCGCGTCGTTGTCATCGACGTAGACCTTGTTGATGATGCCGGAGAGTTCGCTGCCCACATCCACCGTGTTGGTCGGCTGCAGATTGCCGGTGGCGGCAACCTTGACCACCAGCTTGCCGACCGTGGCCGCCTCGGTCGCGTAGCGCGGTGCGGCAGCCTCTTCGCCGGAACGCAGGAACAGCCAGAGCAAGGCGGCAATGACAAGCAGCGCGCCGATCGCCCACGGCCAGCGACCCGAAAACAGGCCGCCGCCTCCCTTGGCGTCGAGAAGATTTTTCAGGGTCGAGCCCTGCTTGACCTGCGGGGTGCTGGCGTTGTTCATGGGGTGTCCTTGCCGGCCGGGCCGACGGCGGTCGCTTGCGACCAGCCGCCACCCAGCGCCTTGTACAAACGGATGAGCGCCAGCACGCCGTCTGCGCGCGTGCTGGCGAGGCTGTCCTCGAAGGACAGCAGGCTGCGCTGGGTGTCCAGCACAGACTGGAAATCGATCAGGCCGGCGCCGTAGCGCTGCTGCGCCAGCTGCGCCGCGTTGCGCGCGGACTCGACGGCGCTGCCCAGGGCATCGCCGCGTTCGCGGGTGCGGGCAAGGGACACCAGCGCGTTCTCCACCTCCTGCAGCGCCGTGAGCACGGTCTGTTCGTAACCGACCAGCGCGCGCTCGCGGACGGCGTCCTGGATGTCCACCTGAGCGCGCAGACGCCCGGCGTCGAAAATGGTGGCGCCGATGCCGGCGAGCAGCGACGACGTGGCGGCACTGCCGTTGCCGAGCGCACCCAGGGTCAGCGCATCGAGTCCGATCGAACCCGAGAGATTGAAGGAAGGATAGCGCGCCGCTTCGGCCACGCCCACGCGCGCGGTTTCCGCCGCCAGCGTGCGCTCGGCGGCACGCACGTCGGGGCGCTGGCGCAGGGTGTCGGCCGGGATGCCCACCGCGATCTGCACCGGAACGGCCGGCAATCCGCCGGCTTCGGCAAGGCGCGCATGCAGCGTTCCCGGCGCCCGGCCAAGCAGGACGTCCAGCGTGTGTTCCGTCTCGGCGAGGCTGATCTCCAGGGCGGGAATCTGCGCCCGGGTCTGTTCGCGGTTGCTGCGCGCCTGCTCGACGTCCTGGCTGCTGACCAATCCGGCCTGCGCACGCCACTCGGTGAGCTGCAGCGTCTCGGACTGGCTGGCGAGATTGGCGCGGGCGATGCCGAGGCGGATCTGCAGGCCACGCACCCCGACATAGTTCAACGCCACTTCGGCCAGCAGCGACACCCGGGTATTGTCGAGGCTCGCCTGGCTCGATTCGAGATCGGCCTCGGCGGCCTCGACGCCGCGCCGCACGCCGCCGAACACGTCGACCTCCCAGTTCGCATCGAGGCCCGCGCTGAAGAGATTGGTCGTGGAACCGCTGCCGGTTTCCTCGCTCGACCGGCTGCGCCTGGCGCTGCCCGACGTGGTCACGCCCGGGAAGCGGTCGGCGCCGGCCACGACACGGCGGGCGCGCGCCTCACGCAGCCGCGCCTGCGCACTGCGCAGGTCGGGGCTGGCCTGCAGCGCTTCGTCGATCAGTTCGGAGAGCAGCGGATCGTTCAGATTGTTCCACCACTGGCTGAGCTCGCCGGGGGCTTCGGCGCGCGCCACCGGCCGGGCGGACTCGTCGAGCCGTTGCCAGCCGGCCGGCACCGCGGAGGCCGGTGGCACATAATCCGGACCGACCGCGGCGCATCCTGCAAGGGCAACGCTCGCGAGCACGAGCAGCGGACGTCCGGGATGGAATGCGTTCATGCGTAGGTCATCAGGTATCGGTTGGCGCAACGGCGTTCAGAGTGGGGCGGCGGGCAATGGTTTCATGATCCTCGACAAAATGACAGGACGACGAACCGCCCGCTCACTTCGCCGGGCTAAACAGCAGGCCCATCGCCTCCATCTGCCTGCGCATGTCCGGGCCGGTCAGGTCGCTCAGGCTTTGCTGGTCGGACGATGGCTCAAGACCCGCCTCCGCCAGGCGCTCGCGCAATGCTTCGGGGCTGAGCCCGGCCGCCTGGGCCAGCGTCGTCAGCGGCGCAGCCGACAGCGCCCGGATGGGCGGCGCGAACGGCGGTTCGTCCTGGGGTCCCCCGTGCCGACGAAGCTGAGGCCCAGGACGAGCGCGAACACGCCCATCAGAACCTGTCCCGGCGCGCGCCGAGGTGCCGCCTGAAGCCGCTGAAATTCGCGATCACATGCAGGGCCACGCCGCCGAGCAGCACCCAGCCGAGCCATTCATGCACGACCTTGTTCAGACCGCTGTCGACGTGGAAGAAAATGAGTACACCGGTAACGGCCGAAAGCAGGAAAGCGCCCGCCGCGATCGGCGTCACCCATTCGCGCTGGTGCGCATCACGTTCGACAAGTTCCACGTCGTCTGGCATGTCAACGCGGCGGTGGACAAGATGCGGCGCATCAAGCAGCGCGCAGACAAGTCCCTCAAGGGCCTGCGCTGGTCGCTGCTGAAGGACCGCGCCAGCCTGCGCCCCGAGGCCGCCGCGGACCTGGACGCGCTGATCGCCCGCATGACCACCGTGCGCACCGCGCGGGCCTGGGTCTACAAGGAGCAGTTGCGCGAGATCCTCGAACGCAAGCAGATCAACGTCGTGCGCGACATGCTCAAGCACTGGTGCACCTGCGTCATGCGCTCCAAGGTCGAGCCGATGAACGATGAAGGAGGTTGCCGCCATGGTGCGCCGCCATCTCGAGGCAGCGCAATGTGCCCGAGCTTGAGCAGCTTCATCTCGCGCGCCAGCACCAGCACCTGCACGAACAGCTTCTCAACTTCCTTGAGAAACCGCCGCCGAAACATGGCCAGCGTGTCATGGTCCGGGTGCGTGTTGGCCGCCACAAACCGAAACGCCATCGAGTCATAGGTCGCACGCTCGATCTTGCGGCTGGAATGCACGCCGCCGGCATAGCCGTAAATCAGCAAGCCCAGCAACACCGCCGGGTGATGCGCGGCCGAGCCGCGTCCGCCGTACTGGCGCGTCAGTGCGCTCAGGTCCGACTGCTCGATGACTTCTACCAGGAATAGCACGCTTCGCCAAAAGCTGGTTTAATCAATAGCAAGCTAACTATTGGAATGGTCACCATGTCTGCCTATCCCGAAGGACTGAGCCGCGAATCCGCCCTCATGGCCGCGGCCACTGCGCTGCCGGTGCTGCAGCGCGCTTACCGTGCGGCGGCCGACAAGGCGGTGGCGCATGTGGGGATGTCGCAGGCGCTCGCTTGGCCGCTGGTGATGATCGGCCGCCAGGGCGGCGGCATGCGCCAGGGGGTGCTGGCCGACGTGCTGGGCATCGAGGCGCCGTCGCTGGTGCGCTCGCTTGACCAGCTCGTCGAGGCCGGCTTCGTCGAGCGCCATGAGGACGCCGTGGACCGCCGCGCCAAGACCCTGCACCTGACGGACGCCGGCGCCGCCGCCTGCGCGCAGATCGAGACCGCGCTGTTCGCCCTGCGCGCCACGCTGTACGACGGCGTAGCCGATGCCGATGTGGCCGCCTGCCTGCGCGTGTTCGCCGTGCTGGAGCAGCGCCTGGGCGCCACGGTGTCCGGTCTGGCGCCGTATGCCGAGGCGCCGGTGGACTTGCCGACCCGTTGACGTCATGCTGCTGCCCACGTTGCCGCGCTTCACGCGCGCGGAAATCGTCTTTTCGCTCAAAAGCTTCGCCGCGGCGATGCTGGCCATGTACCTGGCCAGCCGCGCCGGCCTGCCGCGCCCGTTCTGGGCGCTGATGACGGCCTATGTGGTGGCGCACCCGCTGGCGGGGGCGGTGCGCTCCAAGGCGCTGTTCCGCTTCGTCGGCACGCTCATCGGCAGCACGGCCACGGTGCTGCTGGTGCCCCTGCTGTCCAACGCGCCCGAGCTGCTCACGCTGACCCTGGCGCTGTGGGTGGGCGGGTGCCTGTACATCTCGCTGCTGGACCGCACGCCGCGCTCCTACGCCTTCATGCTGGCCGGCTACACGGCGGCGCTGATCGGTTTTCCGTCGGTGGAGACGCCGCTGCAGGTGTTCGACACCGCCGTGGCGCGCGTGGAGGAGATCGGCCTGGGCATCCTCTGCGCCACGCTCGTGCACAGCCTGGTACTGCCCCAGGGGCTGGCGCCCAGCGTGCTCGGGCTGCTGGACCGCACGCTGGGCGACGCGCGCCGCTGGCTGACCGACCTGGTGCAGCCCGGCGGCAGCGGCCAGGAGGCCGACCCGCGCGCATTGACGGTCGATCAGCGGCGCCTGGCAGCGGACGTGACGCAGCTGCGTCTGCTGTCCACCCACATTCCATTCGACACCACGCACCTGCGCTGGACGGCGGGCGCCATCCGCGCCATGCAGGACCGCGTGGCGGCGCTCACGCCC
>JBAQND010000116.1:0-21087 GCA_049303455.1 Thiobacillus sp. | reverse complement strand
GTCAACATCCTGGCTGACGCCGTCAAGGTGACCCTGGGCCCGAAAGGCCGCAACGTGGTGCTCGACCGTTCCTACGGCGCCCCCACCGTGACCAAGGATGGCGTGTCGGTCGCCAAGGAAATCGAATTGAAGGACAAGCTGGAGAACATGGGCGCGCAGATGGTCAAGGAAGTCGCTTCCAAGACCTCCGACGTCGCCGGTGACGGCACCACCACGGCGACCGTGCTGGCGCAGTCCATCGTCAACGAAGGCATGAAATACGTCGCTGCCGGCATGAACCCGATGGACCTCAAGCGCGGCATCGACAAGGCCGTGATCGCAATCGTCGCTGAACTGAAGAAAATTTCGGTGCCCTGCACCAGCAGCAAGGAAATCGCCCAGGTCGGCTCCATCTCCGCCAACTCCGATTCCTCGATCGGCGACATCATCGCCGCCGCGATGGACAAGGTCGGCAAGGAAGGCGTCATCACGGTTGAAGACAGCTCGGGTCTGGATAACGAGCTCGACGTCGTCGAGGGCATGCAGTTCGACCGCGGCTACCTCTCGCCCTACTTCATCAACAACCCCGACAAGCAGATGACGATCCTGGAAGATCCCTTCATCCTGCTGTTCGACAAGAAGATCTCCAACATCCGCGACCTGCTGCCCATTCTGGAGCAGGTGGCCAAGGCCGGCAAACCGCTGATGATCGTCGCCGAAGACGTCGACGGCGAAGCGCTCGCCACCCTGGTGGTGAACAACATCCGCGGCATTCTGAAGACCTGCGCCGTCAAGGCACCGGGCTTCGGCGACCGTCGCAAGGCGATGCTGGAAGACATGGCCATCCTCACCGGCGGCACCGTGATCGCCGAGGAAGTCGGCCTGTCGCTGGAAAAGGCCACGCTGGAGGAGTTGGGCCGCGCCAAGCGCATCGAGATCGGCAAGGAAAACACCACCATCATCGACGGCGCCGGCAATGCTGACGCGATCAAGGGCCGCATCAGCCAGATCAACAAGCAGATCGAGGAAGTCACTTCCGACTACGACAAAGAGAAGCTGCAGGAGCGCAAGGCCAAGCTGGCCGGCGGCGTCGCCATCATCAAGGTGGGCGCCGCGACCGAAGTCGAGATGAAAGAGAAGAAGGCCCGTGTCGAGGACGCGCTGCACGCCACCCGTGCCGCCGTTGAGGAAGGCGTCGTTCCCGGCGGCGGCGTCGCGCTGCTGCGCGCCAAGGCTGCTGCGGCCAAGGTGAAGGGCGACAACCACGACCAGGATGCCGGTGTGAAGATCGTGCTGCGCGCCATCGAGGAGCCGCTGCGCCAGATCGTCAAGAACTGCGGCGAAGAGCCCTCGGTCGTCGTCAACAAGGTGCTGGAAGGCAAGGGCAACTTTGGCTACAACGCCGGCACCGGCGAATACGGCGACATGATGGCGATGGGCGTGCTCGACCCGACCAAGGTCACCCGCATCGCGCTGCAGAACGCTGCGTCGATCTCCGGCCTGATGCTGACCACCGACTGCATGATTGCCGACCTGCCGGAAGACAAACAGTCTGCCGCGATGGGTGGTGGCGACATGGGTGGGATGGGCGGCATGGGCGGCATGGGCGGCATGATGTAAGGATGCTGTTCAACCAGGGCGCTCCCGCTTGCGGGCAGCGTCCTGGACCCGGCTGGTCAAGCCACAAAAAAGCCCCGCGTGACGCGGGGCTTTTTTGTGGCTTGACCGATGAACGATGAGGCACGTCCAAACACGCCCCGCAGCCGTTCAGGATGGCTGCTGGGCATCCCCGGTATTCAGCGTTTCACTCAGCTTCAGCCCAGCCAGTTCGCGCGTCGCCCGCGCAAGGTAGTAAAGCGCGCCCATCATCATCAGCATCGACGGCAGGGCGATCATCGGATAGCTCATCAGGGTCAGACGCCCGAGCTCGGCGTTGAACGCCTCGCTGCCGGCCGGGCTGGTGACGATCCAGGTGGCCAGAAAATAGTTCATTGCCGCGGAGAAGAAGAAGGTGCCGCCCAGCATGTAGGTGGCATTCTGCAGGCGCGCCTCGAAGTCCCGCGCCGTGCCGCGCGCCTCGAGATGCTGCTGCACCCGCGCCACGTCGATCAGGGTCGGGTTGTAGAGCAGGGTTTTCACCAGCGGGTAGCGGGTGCGGGTGGACACCAGCACAGCCACGCCGATCAGCGCGGGGATCGCGGCTTCCTTCACCGCCAGCCACTGGGTGTCGAGCTGCAGCAGGCCGATGCCGCCGGTGAGCAGGATGCTGACCAGGCCCAGCACGGAGAAAAGATTGACCTTGCCGCGCCCGATCAACTCGAACGCCCCCCAGCCTAGCGGAAACGCCAGCGCCACCAGCAGTCCGCCCACGACGCCCAGGTCCTGCTCCCCGCTGAACTTCATCAGGATGATGGACGGAATGACGATGTTGATCAGGAGTTCGAGCAGCGGATTGGATTTTTTGGTCTGGGTCATGAGTAGAGGTGCGGTCAGGTCTGTCTGTGACTGACCTGGCAATGAGGCTTTAGTTTCGGGGCTGGCCGGGGCGGCCGAACCCGGTCGGGCCGGCAATTTTTGCACACGATTGAGGATGCGCGGTAAATTGTAAAAATCCGCGCTGTCACGACATCCGCCCATGACTCATATCATTCCGCTCGCCAACAGTCTGCACCGCGCAACCCTCGACGCATTGCAGCGGCAGGCACCCTTTTCGGCGATGTCGGAAGACGAGCTGCTATGGCTGGTGCGGCGTCTGTCGGTCGCCTATTTTGCGCGCGACGCGGTATTGCTGCCGCCTGCCGACACGCCGCCCGATGTGCTGTTCATCGTCAAGCAGGGCACCGTGGCCGGCGCCACCGCCGAGGGGCAGACGGTGCTGCAACTGGCAACGGGCGAGATGTTTCCGCTGGGGGCGCTGCTGGCCGGGCGCGGCGCGGCCAACCGCTATATCGCGGCAACCGATACCTTCTGCTACCTGCTGCCCGCCGCCGATTTCCATGCGCTGCTGGCAAAAAGCCCCGAATTTCATGATTTCTGCACGCGCCGCATCGCCAGCCTGCTGGAGGAATCGCAGCGCGCGGTGCAATCGGAATACGCGCTGGCGCTCGACGACGAAAGCCGCTTTGCGCGCCCGCTGGCCAGCCTGATCCGGCGCCCCCCCCTGAGCGTGCTGCCCGATACCCCATTGGCCGATGCGCTGGCGGCGATGGAGGCCGCGCGCGTGGGCTCGGTGGTGGTCACCGACGCCGCCGGGCACCCGCTCGGCATTCTCACCCTGAAGGATGTGCTGGCGCGCGTGACCCTGGCCGGAGTGCCGCTGGCCACCCCGATTTCGGCGGTGATGACGCCGGATCCTGCGACCCTGCCCGTCGAGGCACCGGCGGCCGATGCGCTGGTGCTGATGGCGCGCCAGGCCATCCACCACATTCCGCTGGTCAAGGAAGGGAAACTGGTCGGCGTGGTGTCTGAAAAGGACATCTTCGCGCTGCGCCGCCTGTCGGTGGAAGGCATCACCTCGGCCATTGCGCGCAGCGAAGCCCCCAGCCACCTGCCCGCGCTGGCACTCGACATCGGCGACCTGGCGCATAGCCTGCTGGCGCAGGGGATGGACGCGGAAAACCTCACCGCGATCATTTCCAGCCTCAACGACCGCCTGACCGAGCGCATCATCACGCTTGAAAGCGAAGCCGATGACGCGCTCGTCGGACTGCGCTGGTGCTGGCTGGCGCTGGGATCGGAAGGCCGCATGGAGCAGACGCTCGCCACCGACCAGGACAACGCACTGATTTTCGCCGAGGTGAACGACGCCCGGCGCGATGCGCTGCTGGCGTTTGCGCTGCGCGTAAACCGCCGGCTCGACGCCTGCGGCTTCCCGCTGTGCCGCGGCGACATCATGGCGAGCAATCCGAAGTGGTGCCTGTCGGCGGCCGACTGGCGGCAGCAGTTCACGCAATGGATCGACCATGGCAGCCCTGACGCGCTGCTGCACGCCAGCATCTTTTTCGACTTTCGTCCGCTGACCGGTGATGCGTCGCTGGCGCTCGACCTGCGCGCCTGGCTCAACGGCGCCGCGCAGAAGAATCCGCGCTTCCTGCACCAGATGGCGGGCAACGCCCTGCGCAACCGCCCGCCGCTGGGACTGGTGCGCGACTTCGTGCTGTCGGACGACAATGCCCACCCGCACACGCTCGACCTCAAGCTCAACGGCGCCACGCCATTTGTCGACGCGGCGCGCATTTACGCGCTGGCGGCCGGCAGCGCGCAGACCAACACCGCCAAGCGGCTGCGCGCGGCCGCGCGCGCGCTGCATATTCCCGATGCCGAACTGGCCGACTGGAACCGCGCGTTTCACTTCCTGCAACTGCTGCGGCTGCGCCACCAGCATGAGCAGCAGCGCACCGGCATCGCGCCGGACAACCATCTCGACCCCGACACGCTGAACCCGCTCGACCGCCGCATCCTGAAGGAAGCCCTGCGCCAGGCGCGCAAGGTGCAGGCGCGGCTGGCGCTGGATTACCAGCTGTGATCTGGCCGTTTGCAAAACGCTCGCTGCCCGCCCTGGACGCCGCCAGCAGGGCACGCTGCGCGGCGCTGGTCCGGCAAAAGGTCGACCTCAAGCGGCCGCTTGCCGACATGCGCTGGTGCGTGGTCGACACAGAGACCGGCGGGCTGGACGCGCAGCGCGATGCGCTGCTGGCGATCGGTGCGGTGGCAATCGAACACGGCCGCATCGCACTCGATGCCAGCCTGGAAGTGGGGCTCACGCAATTGCAGTCGACCGCTGCCGCCAACATCCTAATCCATGGCATCAGCGGCAGCGAACAGCGCGCCGGGCAGGCGCCGCACACGGCATTGCTCGATTGGCTGGAGTTTGCCCAGGGTGCGCCGCGCGTCGCCTTCCACGCGGCATTCGACCAGACGGTTTTGCAGCGCGCCGCGCGCGAACAGCTGGGCCTGTCGATTGACGCACTGTGGTTCGACGCGGCGGTGGTGGCGCCGCTGCTGTTCCCCGACGCCGCGCCGCACTGCCGCCACCTCGACGACTGGCTGGCGCATTTCGGCATCGCCGTATACGCACGCCATGGCGCACTGGCCGACGCCTACGCCACCGCCGAGTTATGGCTGGTGCTGCTGCAGGCGGCGCGGCGCAACAAGCTCGACACCGCGCAGCAACTGCGCGGCCTGCTGCGCGCCCGGCGCTGGCTATCGGTACATTAGCGCTTACTAATCTGTTTGTCGGCTGAATAACAAGTCCTTAAACTCCGCGCACGCGCAACATTGATCAATAAAGCAAGCGCGTCCCCCACTCACGCTCACGGAGGAATTGCCATGCAGTTGTCGGAGAGACATCAGGAGTACTGGCGCAAGAATCTGCGGATCACCGCAGTCCTGTTAGCCATCTGGTTCGTGGCGACGTTCGTCGTCATTTTTTTCGCCCCCCAGCTCAATGAAATCGTCATCATGGGCTTCCCTTTTGCCTTCTACATGGCCGCCCAGGGTTCACTGATCATTTATGTCCTGATCATCTGGTTTTACGCCCGTCGCATGAACCAGCTGGACAATGAATACGGCGTGCAAGAGGGAGAGGAATAACATGACCACAACGACCCAGAGCCAGTTCTTCCAGCAGCTCAAAAAGTACTACACCTTCTACACTGGCGGCTTCATCGCCTTCGTCATCGTGCTCGCGATCCTGGAGCAGATGGGCCTTCCTCCCCGGTGGGTTGGCTACATCTTCCTCGCCGCCACCATCTCGCTGTATGCCGGCATCGGCATCATGTCGAGAACTGCCGACGTGTCGGAATACTACGTCGCAGGCCGCCGGGTACCCGCCCTGTTCAACGGCATGGCGACCGGCGCCGACTGGATGTCGGCCGCGTCCTTTATCGGCATGGCAGGCACCCTGTACCTGGCTGGCTTTGACGGCCTCGCCTTCGTGATGGGCTGGACCGGCGGCTATGTGCTGGTGGCGCTGTTACTCGCGCCCTACTTGCGCAAGTTCGGCCAGTTCACCATTCCGGACTTCCTCGGTTCGCGCTACGGCGGCAACCTGCCGCGCACCATCGGCGTGATCGCCGCCATCATCTGCTCCTTCACTTACGTGGTCGCGCAGATCTACGGTGTCGGCATCATCACCGCACGCCTCACCGGCCTGGAATTCCAGATCGGCGTGTTCGTCGGCCTCGCCGGCATCCTGGTGTGTTCCTTCCTCGGCGGCATGCGCGCGGTGACCTGGACCCAGGTGGCGCAGTACATCATCCTGCTCATCGCCTACATGATCCCGGTGGTCTGGCTGTCGGTGGTTCACACAGGCAACCCGGTTCCGCAGGTCGCCTACGGTCAGGTGCTGCAGCAGGTCACGCAGCTGGAAAACGAGTTCAACAACCCCGAGACCGCCAAGGGCGCAGCCGAAGCCTCGGCGCGTGCGGCCTACAAGGCGCAGCAGACGTCGTTCGAGGCCAGGATCGCGGCGCTCGACGAAGCCGTGGCTGCCGGCAACGGCGACGCCTTTGTCGAAGCCCAGCGCGCCGAAGCCGGCAGTCCCGCCGACTTCCCGGCCACCCCCGACGCGCTCAAGGCATCATGGAAGAAATCGGCAGACGGCGCCAAGGCCAAGACCGCCCCGGTTTCGGCGCATGCGGAGGCCTTCTCGGGCAAGGGCGCGGAGGCGGATCTGCTGAGGAGCAATCCCGACGCCAGCGCCGCGGAAATCGCCGCCGCGCAAGCCGCGGATCAGGAGGCGTCCAACATCAAGCGCCGCAACTTCATCGCGCTGGTGCTGTGCCTGATGGTCGGCACCGCCTCGCTGCCGCACATCCTGATGCGCTACTACACCACGCCGTCGGTGCGTGAGGCGCGCAAGTCGGTGTTCTGGTCGCTGCTGTTCATCTTCCTCTTGTATTTCACCGCGCCCGCGCTGGCGGTGCTGGTCAAGTTCACGGTCTACAACGACGTGGTCGGCCTGCCATTCGCGTCGCTGCCCGCCTGGGTGGCGAACTGGCAGGCGGTGGACGCGACCCTGATGAAGATCGTCGACATCAACCTGGACGGCATCGTGCAGCTCGCCGAGATCACCATCGGCGGCGACCTCATCGTGCTGGCGACGCCGGAGATCGCAGGCCTGCCCTACGTGATCTCGGGCATGGTGGCGGCCGGCGGCCTGGCGGCCGCGCTGTCGACCGCCGACGGCCTCTTGCTGACCATCGCCAACGCGCTGTCACACGACGTCTACTACAAGATGATCGACCCGAAGGCCTCGACCATCCGTCGTCTGGCCATCTCCAGGAGCCTGCTGCTGGTGGTCGCCGTCTTCGCCGCGTACACCGCCTCGCTGAAACCGGGTGACATCCTGTTCCTGGTCGGCGCCGCGTTCTCGCTGGCGGCCTCGGCGTTCTTCCCGGCGCTGGTGCTCGGCGTGTTCTGGAAGCGCGCCAACTACCTCGGTGCGGTGGTCGGCATGCTGGCCGGTCTGGCCGTGTGCATGTACTACATGGTGATCACCTACCCGTTCTTCGGCGGTGTCGCCGCCAACGAGTGGTTCGCCATCAAGCCGATCGCCGCTGGCGCCTTCGGCATGCCGATCGGCTTTCTCGGCGTCATCATCGGCTCGCTGATCTCGCGTGCGCCCAGCCTGGAAATCCAGCAGCTGGTCGACCACGTGCGCTATCCGAGCCTGGTGAACGACATCGAGACCCGCGCCTGACCGTTGCAACAAGCGCGCCCCAGGCGCGCAACAAAAAAGCCAGCCTCAGGGGGCTGGCTTTTTTACGCCGGATTGTTCAAGCCGGGACATCCATCCGGGCGCCACCATGCGCGCCCTACAACTGCATTCAACCCAGCCGATGCACATAGTCGCTGCGCCGGGTGTCGCGAATCAGCCGCTGCGCAATTTGCGGGTCGTGCGTCAGCGTGTGCTCGATCACCGCCGCCACCTTGTCCGGCGCGTTGCAATGCTGCCAAGCCATTCCCAGCGCATACCAAGCCAGCCCGTTCATCGGCTGCAGCCGGCCCGCCTCGGTCAGCGCCGCTGCGGCTTCGGCATGGCGGCCATGCCGCGCGTGCAGCATCCCCAGCCCATACCAGGCACGATCGTTGTTCGGATTCAGCTCGGTCGCCCGCTGCATGGCCGCGACCGCTGCCTCGTCCATGCCGCCCCTATCGCGCACATAGCCGAGATTGAACCAGGTCGGAGCGTCGTCCGGCGCGATCTCGATCGCGCGTTCGAACCACGCTTCCGCCGTGGCCCAGCGTTCCTGCTTCGCCTCCAGCCAGGCCAGCGTGCGCAGCGTCGGGACATGAGCGGGATCCGCCCGATGGCTGTCCTGGTAGGCCGCCAGCGCGCGCTCCGTGCGGCCCAGCATATTGAAAAACAAGCCCCGCAGGCCATGCCGCACTCGGTCATAATCCATCATCCGCGCACCCACTCAAGTCAGGCCGCATTGTCACGGGCCGGCGCCAAGCTTGCAAGCCGCGTTAAAATCATTCATTCGCTTCAGGAACACTCGCCATGCCGCTCGACATTCTGCTGGTTTTGATTCTGCGCACCCTGGTCGAGGTCGCCGGCTTTGCCCTGCTCGGGCAAGGGGTGCTGGCGCTGCTGGCCGGCAAGTATCGCGAGGACAACATTTTTTACCGCACGCTGCGTATCGTCGCCAGCCCGGCGGTGCGCGCCGTGCGTTTCGTCACCCCGCGCTTCATCCTCGACGCCCACGTGCCGTTTCTCACCTTCTTCCTGCTGTTCTGGTTGTGGGTCTCGCTGGCGATCGTCAAACGCCATCTGTGCGGCCTGCATGGATTGGCATGCTGAACCGGGCAGCACGGCTTTCCTTGACGGCGAGGGGGCAAACCGGTTAAATTGCGCCCTCTTTTGGCCAGGTAGCTCAGTCGGTAGAGCAGCGGATTGAAAATCCGCGTGTCGGTGGTTCGATTCCACTCCTGGCCACCAAAATTCGAGCGGCTTCCCGTGGTTTTCCACCGGAGGCCGTTTTCTTTTGTGTGGCTCCGGTGTGATTGCGCCAGCAAAAATCACTGAGAATCATCCGCCGCACAGACGCACAAATCCCGCCAACGCATGGTCCGCCCAACTCACCAGCAGACCGCGGCGGGCGATGCACCTTCCTGCCCCGCGGCATATCCCCCGCCGTCCCCTTTCAGCCTCGACAACATACGCGTCGGCGTTTCCGATGCCGTCGGTCGCATCCGATCCAGACGCGATCCTCCTGTAGCAAAAGTAGAACAGTAGAATTTAATAATTTGATGCAATAGATAAATTGTACTAATGTAAAGCTGCTTTTCCCACGATCAAAACAAAGGAGACAGCCATGAGCAAGAAAGACAGCAAACCGCCCGCGCAACCCGACGCCAAACTGAGCCGCAGAACGTTCCTCGGCGCAGCCGCCGCCACCGCGGCCGGCGCGGCAACGTTTGGTTTCCCCTCGATCGCGAAGGCCGCGGCGCCGGTCAGCCTGCGCTTCCAGAGCACCTGGCCGGCGAAGGACATCTTTCACGAATATGCAGTGGATTTCGCCAACAAGGTCAATGCCATGTCGGGCAAGGAGCTCAAGATCGAAGTGTTGCCGGCGGGTGCTGTGGTCAAGGCTTTCGACCTGCTCGACGCGGTCAGCAAGGGCACCCTGGATGGCGGCCATGGGGTGATCGCCTACTGGTACGGCAAGAACACTGCGGTGGCGCTGTGGGGCTCCGGTCCGGCTTTCGGCATGGACCCCAACATGTTGCTGGCCTGGCACTATTACGGCGGCGGCAAGGAACTGCTGGCTGAAATTTACAAGAGCATGAACATGGACGTGGTGTCGATGCTCTACGGCCCGATGCCGACCCAGCCCTTCGGCTGGTTCAAGAAGCCCATCACCAATGCCGAGCAGATGAAAGGCCTCAAGTTCCGCACCGTGGGTCTAGCGGTGGACATGTACAAGGACCTGGGCGCCGCGGTGAATCCGCTGCCCGGCGGCGAGATCGTGCCGGCGATGGATCGTGGCCTGCTCGATGCGGCGGAATTCAACAATGCGTCGAGCGACAACCTGCTCGGTTTCCCAGATGTGGCCAAGGTCTGCATGCTGCAAAGCTTCCACCAGCCCAGCGAACAGTTCGAGATCCTGTTCAACAAGAAAAAATACGATGCGCTCAACGCCGAGCACAAGTCCATCATCAAGCACGCCATCGAGGCGTCGTCTGCCGACATGTCCTGGAAGGCGATCGACCGCTACTCCAAGGACTACATCGACATGAGCACCAAGAAGGGGGTCAAGTTCTACAAGACGCCCGATGCCATTCTGCGCAAGCAGCTCCAGGCCTGGGACAAGATCATGGCCGCCAAGAGCGCGGAGAACCCGGCCTTCAAGAAAGTGCTGGAATCCATGCGCGCTTTCGCCGGCCGCGCGGTGCGCTGGCAGAACGACACCAACGTCGATTACAAGATGGCCTACAACCACTTCTTCAGCAAGAAGAAGGGTTGAACGCGACCTAGCTTAGCCGTGGCCGTCCGGTGCAAGCCGAACGGCCATTTTTGTGTCTTGCAAGGGTTCGTTCATGCAGAAATTGCTGCTCTTTATCGATAAGGTGAGCACTTTCGTCGGCCGGTTTTTTTCCTGGGCTATTGTTGGACTGACGTTTCTGATTTCCTGGGAAGTGTTCTCGCGCTATATCCTCAACACGCCCCACCCCTGGGCGCAGGATGTGCAGATCATGCTTTACGGAACCCTGTTCATGTTTGCCGGCGCCTACACCCTGGCGCATGGCGGCCATGTGCGCGGCGATGTGCTCTACGGTTTCTTCAAGCCGCGTACCCAGGCTTCCATCGACCTGGTTCTGTATGTGGTGTTCTTCCTGCCGGGCATTTTTGCGTTGACCTATGCCGGCTGGATCTATGCCAATGAATCGCTGGCGATACACGAAAAAACCTTCAGCCCCGATCCGTTGCCCTTGTACCCCTTCAAATTCGTCATACCGCTCGCCGGGTTCTTCCTGCTGATGCAGGGCATCATCGAAATCCTGCGCTGCGTGGTATGTCTGCGCGACGGCGCGTGGCCTTCCCGCGTCGAGGACGTGGAAGAAGTGGATGTGGACAAGCTCAAGGAAATGGTTCATGTGAAGGACGAAGACATCGCCCAGCTCGACCAGTATGTCGTGCAGCAGGAGCCGAAGCCATGAAGAAGGAACTGCGCTTCGGGTTCGCGCTGATGGCAATCATGCTCGCCGCCATCGCCATCTTCATGCCCTGGGGAAACCTCACCAGCGGCCACCTGGGTCTGCTCATGCTGGCGCTGGTGGTGGTGATGATCATGTTGGGCTTCCCCACCGCCTTCACGCTCATGGGCATGGGCATGGTTTTCGGGTGGCTCGCTTACAGCAGCGTCAATCCGGACATTGCGGTGCGGCAGACGCTGGACCTGATGGTGCAGCGCACCTACGGCGTGATGACCAACGACGTGCTGATTTCAATCCCGCTGTTCGTGTTCATGGGCTATCTGGTCGAGCGCGCCAACCTGATCGAGAAGCTGTTCAAGAGCCTGCATCTCGCCCTGGCGCGCATCCCCGGTTCGCTGGCCGTGGCCACCCTGGTGACCTGCGCCATCTTCGCCACCGCCACCGGCATCGTCGGCGCGGTGGTCACGCTGATGGGCCTGCTGGCGTTGCCGGCCATGCTGCGCGCCGGCTACAACGTCAAGCTGTCGGCCGGCGTCATCACCGCCGGCGGCTGCCTGGGCATTCTCATTCCGCCCTCGGTGTTGCTCATCGTCTATGGCGCCACCGCCGGCGTATCGGTGGTGAAGCTCTATGCCGGCGCCTTCTTCCCTGGCCTCATGCTCGCGTTGCTCTACGTGGCTTATGTGATGATCGTGGCGAAGCTGAAGCCGGATTGGGCGCCGCCGCTGCCGGAGAGCGAGCGCCAGGTGAAACTGCCCGCGCACGCCGCCGGCATCGCCTCCCGCTTCGGCAACCGGGCGCTGCCTGCGCTGTTCCGCGCCGCGCTGACGCGGGACGGTGCCGGCGCGTCCAAGAACCGCATCGCGCGCGAACTCTTCACCGTGCTGCTGCCGGCCATCGTGTTCGCCGTCATCATGGGGCTCGCCTGGAACAGCATTACCCGGGCCGACAAGGAGACCGACTTCTCCGGCTTGCAGGAGATGGGCATGGTCAGCAGCGACCCGACGGAAGCGGCCGATTCGGACGCGCCCCGAGCCGAAGGCATAGAGGAGCCGCCGCCCGAACCGATGGCGGAGGGCGTGCGGGAACCGCCGCCTGAAGCCGCCCCCGAAAGCCTGGAGAAACCCCCGGCCGAAGCGGGCGCCGCCGACCTGCAGGAACCGACCGCGCCCGCTGCGCAAGCCACGGCGCCGTCGATTGAGGCGCCGCCTTCGCCCGCCGCCGAGGCGCGTCTGCCCACCCCCTCGACCTACTGGAAAGTGCTGGCCGGCGGCGTCGCGGTGCTGGCGGTGATCTATGCCTTGTTCAGCTTTGCGCGGCTGGAAATCTTCAAGATGCTGCTGACGTCGTTCTTCCCGCTGGCGGTGATGATTCTGGCGGTGCTCGGCAGCATCGTGTTCGGCCTGGCCACGCCGACGGAAGCGGCGGCAATTGGCTCCTTCGGCGGCTTCGTGTTGGCGGCGATGTACATGGCGCTGGGCAAAAGCCGGGAAGTACGGCACAAGCTGCTGCCGACCTGGATACCGCTGTGGCTGGCCTTTGCCGCATCCGTCGTGTGGTTCCTGCTGTTCAAAGCGGGAATGCTCCAGACCGCGCCGCCGGATTGGCTGGGTTGGCTGTCGATGGTCGCCATCGGCGTGTGGTGCGTGCTCGCGGTGCGCCAGGTGCAAATTCTGCCGACGGTGAGGGAATCCGCCTTCCTCACGGCCAAGACTTCGGCCATGGTGTGCTGGCTGTTCGTGGGGTCGAGCATTTTCTCGGCGGCCTTTGCGCTGCTGGGCGGACAGGGACTGGTCGAGCACTGGGTGCTGTCGATGAACCTCACGCCGCTCCAGTTCATGCTGCTGTCGCAGGCCATCATTTTCATCCTGGGCTGGCCGCTGGAATGGACGGAGATCATCGTCATCTTCATGCCGATCTTCATCCCGCTGCTGGCGCACTTCAATATCGACCCGCTGTTCTTCGGCCTGATGGTGGCGCTGAACCTGCAAACTGCCTTCCTCTCGCCGCCGGTAGCGATGGCGGCGTTTTATCTGAAGGGCGTGTCGCCGCCGCATGTGACGCTGAACCAGATCTTCGCCGGCATGTTGCCCTTCATGGGGATTCAGGTGCTGGCCATGTTCCTGCTCTATATGTGGCCGCAGATCGGGATGTGGCTGCCGTCGGTGATGTACAAGTAAGCGGGCGCCGGCAAGGCGTCCCTTGCGGCGGCTTTGTTTGCATTCAACGGAGGAGAAGCGATGAACATTGCATTCATCGGCATGGGCATCATGGGCAAGCCCATGGCCATCAATCTGCAGAAGGCCGGCCACACGGTATTCGTGCACGGCCGCCGGCCGGAAACCATGACCCCGCCTTTGGAGGCGGGCTGCGCCGGATGCGCGTCGATCGCGGAAGCGGCCGCGCGGGCCGACATCATTATCGTCATGGTGTCGGACACGCCCGACGTCGAGCAGGTCATCTTCGGCGACAACGGCGTGACCCATGGCGCCCGGTCCGGCTCGGTGGTGGTCGACATGAGCACCATCTCGCCTATGGCCACGCGCCACATGGCCGCGAAGCTGCTGGCGCGCGGCATCGATATGCTGGATGCGCCGGTGTCCGGCGGCGAGGTCGGCGCGATCAGCGCCACGCTGTCGATCATGGTCGGCGGCAAGCCGGAAGTATTCGCGCGCGCGATGCCGGTGTTCGAGGCGCTGGGCAAGAACATCGTGCTGGTCGGCGACAACGGCGCCGGTCAGGTGGCCAAGGCCTGCAACCAGATCGTGGTGGCGGTGACCATCGAGGGCGTCGCCGAGGCGCTCACCTTCGCGCGCAAGAACGGCGTCGACCCTGCCCGCGTGCGCGACGCGCTGATGGGCGGCTTTGCCGGCAGCCGCATCCTCGAAGTGCACGGCAAGCGCATGCTCGACAACGACTACACGCCCGGCTTCAAGACGAAACTGCACCAGAAGGACATCAACATCGTGATGCAGACCGCGAAGGAACTCGGGCTGTCGCTGCCAGGGGCGGCGCTGGTGATGCAGCATCTCAACGCGCTGATGGGCACCGGCGGCGCCGAGCTGGATTCGGCGGCGGTGATGAAGATCGTCGAGCGCGAATCGGGCATGGAGCGTTAGTTTTTTCCGCGGCCCTTCGCGTCCTTCGCGGACAGAAAAGGTTTTTACCCATGAAACGCACCATCGTCTTCCTCGACCGCGCGAGCCTGATCGCCGACCTGCGCGCGCCGGCCTTCGCGCACGACTGGATCAATCACGACCAGACCCGGCCCGAGGACGTCGTCGCACGCATCCAGGGTGCCGACATCGTCATCGTCAACAAGGTCAAACTCTCCGCCGACATCCTGGCGCAGGCCCCGAGCGTGAAAATGATCGCGGTGTCCGCCACGGGCACCGATATCATCGATCTCGCCTACTGTCGTGCGCACGGCATCGTCGTGTCCAACATCCGCAGCTATGCGGTGCACACCGTTCCCGAGCACGCCTTCATGCTGATGCTGGCGCTGCGCCGCAACCTGCTGGGCTGGCGCGAGGACGTACGCGCAGGGCTGTGGCAGAAAGCCGACCAGTTCTGCCTGTTCACCCGCCCGGTGAACGACCTCTACGGCAGCACGCTCGGGCTGGTCGGCTACGGCTCGCTCGGCCACGGCATGCAGATAATTGCCGAGGCTTTCGGCATGCGGGTGCTGGTTGCCGAACACAAGCACGCGGCAACGATCCGTGAAGGCCACACGCCATTCGACAGCGTGATTCAGGCGGCCGACGTGATCTCGCTGCACATCCCGCTGACGGCCGAGACGCGGCACATGATATCCACGCGCGAGTTCGGCCTGATGAAGCCCACCGCCATTCTGATCAACACCGCGCGCGGCAATCTGGTGGACGAAGCCGCGCTGGTCGAGGCGCTGAAGGCGGGGCGCATCGGCGGCGCCGGCTTCGACGTGCTGGCGGTGGAGCCGCCGCGCGAAGGCAGCCCGCTGCTCGACCTCGACCTGCCGAACTTCATCCTCACGCCGCACGTCGCCTGGTCCAGCCGCGAGGCGATGCAGACGCTCGCCGACCAGCTGGTCGACAACATCGAGACCTTTGTGGCCGGCAAGCCCAGCAACGTCGTCACCTGAGAGGATCGAGCCATGAGCGCACGCGTCACAATCGCCGGCCTCTCGATCGCCCAGCCGCTTTACGATCTGGCGCACGACGAGATCGCGCCGGGCACCGGCATCTCCAGCGACCGCGTGTGGCGGGGTTTCGCCGACCTGCTGCGCGAACTGACCCCGCGCAACCGCGCCCTGCTGGCGCGGCGCGATGAGCTGCAGGCGCGCATCGACGCCTGGCACCTCGAGCGCCGGGGCCAGCCGCACGACGCCGTCGCCTACAGGCAGCACCTGGTCGACATCGGCTACCTGCTGCCGGAGGGCGAGGACTTCGCCATCGTCACCGGCCATGTCGACGCCGAAATCGCCCGCATCGCCGGCCCGCAGCTGGTGGTGCCTCTGAACAATGCCCGCTACGCGCTGAATGCCGCCAATGCGCGCTGGGGCAGCCTGTTCGACGCCCTTTACGGCACCGACGTCATCTCCGGGGAAGACGGCGCCGAGCAGAAGGGCGCGTTCAATCCGCGGCGCGGCGCCAAAGTCATTGCCTACGCCAAGGCTTTCCTCGACGAGGCCGCGCCCTTGCGCGAGGGAAGCTACATCGATGCCATCGCCTATACGGTCAAGGCGGGGCAACTCGCGGTGACGCTGTCGAGCGGGGCGCATGCCGGGCTGCGCGACCCCGGGCAATTCAAGGGATATCAGGAGAAATCCGGGGCAATCAGTTCGCTGCTGCTGGTGCACCACGGCCTGCACATCGAGATTCATTTCAACACCGACCACCCCATCCACGAACTGCATCCCACCGGCATCCGCGACATTTTTCTGGAAGCGGCGATCACCACCATCATGGACTGCGAAGATTCGGTGGCCGCTGTGGACGCCGGCGACAAGGTGAAGGTCTACCGCAACTGGCTGGGCCTGATGAAGGGCGAACTCACCAGCAGCTTCGACAAGGGCGGCAAGACGCTGACCCGCAGCCTCAAGCCGGACCGCCGCTACCGCGCGCCCGAGGGCCGCGACTTCGAGATTCCCGGTCGCAGCCTGATGCTGGTCCGCACCGTCGGCCACCTGATGACCACCGACGCGGTGCTGGACGAGGCGGGCAACGAGGTGTTCGAGGGTCTGCTCGACGGGCTGATCACCAGCTACTGCGCGCTGCACGACCTCAAGGGCGCAAACCCTCTGCGCAACAGTCGCGAAGGCAGCGTCTACCTCGTCAAACCCAAGCAGCACGGCCCCGACGAAGTCGCTTTCACCGTGGATGTGTTCGCGCGCATCGAAGACGTGCTGGACCTGCCGAAAAACACCCTGAAGCTTGGCGTCATGGACGAGGAGCGGCGCACCACGCTCAACCTCAAGGCCTGCATCCGCGCCGCGCGCGAGCGGTTGATCTTCATCAACACCGGCTTCCTCGACCGCACCGGCGACGAGATCCACACCTCGATGGAGGCCGGCGCCGTGTTGCGCAAGGGCGAGATGAAATCCGCCGCCTGGTTGCGCGCCTACGAAAACTGGAACGTCGACATCGGGCTGGCCTGCGGGCTCGCGGGCCGCGCACAGATCGGCAAGGGCATGTGGACCCTGCCCGACCGCATGGCCGACATGATGGCGAACAAGCAGGCCCATCCCGAAGCGGGCGCCAGTTGCGCCTGGGTGCCTTCGCCCACCGCCGCCACCCTGCATGCCATTCACTATCACCGGGTCGACGTGTTCGCCCGCCAGCAGGCGCTGCGCTCGCGCGTGCGCGCCTCGCTCGACGACCTGCTGGCGATTCCCGTGGTGACGAAGCCAGCCTGGTCGGCCGAGGATATCCAGCAGGAACTCGACAACAATATCCAGGGGCTGCTCGGCTATGTGGTGCGCTGGATCGACCAGGGCATGGGGGCGTCCAAGGTGCCGGACCTCGACAACGTCGGCCTGATGGAAGACCGGGCGACGCTACGCATCGCCAGCCAGCACATCGCCAACTGGCTGCATCACGCCGTGATCAGCGAAGTCCAGGTGATGGAGGCGCTCAAGCGCATGGCGCGCCTGGTGGACCAGCAAAATGCGGGCGACCCCCAATACGTCAATATGGCGCCGCACTACATCAGCCTGGCTTTCCAGGCCGCGCAGGACATGATTTTCCATGGCCGGCGTGCGCCGAACGGCTACACCGAGCCGACCCTGCATCGGCGGCGGCGGCAGTTCAAGGCCGCACTGCGCGGCGACTGATCACGCCAGGCTAACCCGCCACCCGCTGCCATGCTGCTCGAAGCCGCGCGCATGCCGGCCCAACAGGGCGGTGGCTGCCTGACTGGAAACCGGAGGGCTGTAGTAATAGCCCTGCACCTCATGGCATTGCATCTGCTGCAGGCGCGCGCGCTGGGATTCGGTCTCGACGCCTTCGGCGATCACGTTGAGATTCATGCCGCGCCCCATGGCGATCATGGCGTTGACGATGGACATGTTCTCTTCGCGGTCGAGCTCCTGCACGAACGACTGGTCGATCTTGAGGGTGTGGATGGGGAAGCGCGACAGGTACTTGAACGAGCTGTAGCCGGTACCGAAATCGTCGATGGCGATCCGGATGCCGGCAACGGAGAGGCGTCCGAGCTTGATCGCATTGGCCTCGAAATCCCGCATCAGGAGGGTTTCGGTGATTTCCAGCTCCAGCAGATTGCCGTCCAGCGAATAAATCTGAACGGCGCGCATGACACTGTCGACAAAGTCGCTGCTTTCAAGCTGGCGGGCTGAAATGTTGACCGACAGCCGCACCGGCGGCAACCCGGCATGGCGCCACTCCGCCATCTGCGCGCCGGCCTGGCGCAGCACCCAGTCGCCGATGGGAACGATGACGCCGCACTCTTCGGCCACCGGGATAAAGTCGGCGGGTGTCAGCAATCCGCGCTGCGGATGCCACCAGCGCAGCAGGGCTTCGAACCCGCGCACTTCGCCGGTGGCGGTGTCGACCTGCGGCTGATAGAACAGCATGAATTCATTACGCGCCAGCGCCCGGCGCAGGTCGACCTCGATTTGCATGCGTTCGGAATAGGGCGCCTGCATGCCGGCTTCCCAGAACTGCAAACGGCTGCGGCCCTGCGATTTGGCTCGGTACATGGCGATTTCAGCCTGGCGGATGAGGCTGTCGATCATGTCGCCGTCTTCCGGCGCGACGCAGGCGCCGATGCTGACCGAGACGTAGATTTCGTGGCCCTTGACGTACACCGGCCTGGACAGCACCTGAATGATCTTGCGGCAGATGTGGTCGACGTCGCTGCGCGACACCAGGGTGGGCAGCAATACGGCGAATTCGTCGCCACCCAGGCGCGCCAGGGTGTCGCCTTCGCGCAAACACTGGCGCAGCCGCGCCCCGACGGCGAGCAGCAACTCGTCACCGATGGCGTGGCCGAGCGAGTCGTTGATGACCTTGAAGTGATCGAGGTCGAGGCTCAGCACCGCCAGCGGCTGCTGGGTGCGGCGGGCCTGCGCCAGCATGAGGCCGAGATGGTCGCGGAACAGCGCGCGGTTGGGCAGCCCGGTGAGCAGGTCGTGGTAGGCCTGGTAGTGCACGGTTTCCTCGGCCTGCTTGCGCTCGGTGATGTCCTTGGCGACGCCGTAGCTGCCGATGAAGCGCTGCTCGAACGGGCTGGCGTCCTCGTCGTACATGCCGGTGGCGGTGAGCTCGACCGACTTGCAGCGGCCGTTCATCAGGCGCGGGCGGCGCATCCCGGGATTGCACTTGAGATGGATCTCGATGTTGCGCGCACTGCGGTCACCGGCGCGACGTTCGTTGAAGATATGCTCGGCGCGCGCGATGTCGTCTTCGTGGATCACCAGGCTGTAATGCTGGCCCAGCAATTCCTCGCTGCTGTAACCGAGCAGGCTTTCGACGCGGTCGTTGACGAAGGTGAAGCGGCCTTCGCAGTCCAGGGTGTAGATGAAATCGGGCGAACTGTTGACCAGGAAACGATGCCATTTTTCCGACTGCTGCAGGCGCTGCAGGATGTGGTTGTTTTCCTTTTCCAGCCGCCGTCGCGTCAGCGTGTTCTCGATGCGGCGCAGCAGTTCTTCCGGTTCATACGGTTTGCGCACGAAGTCGGCGGCGCCGCCGCGCAGCGCGCGGATCGCCGCATCGATGGTGCTGTCGCCGGACACCACGATTACCGGGGTGTCGACGCCACGATCGGACACGAAACGCAGCACCTCGCTGCCGCTGAGGTCGGGCATGCCCAAATCCAGCAGGATGGCATCGAACTGCTGCTTGCCAATGGCGATCAGGGCCTCGCAGCCGCCGTTGGCGGTCACCACGTCGTAATCGCGGGTGGCCAGCAGGCGCGTCAGGCCTTCCAGAATCAGCACCTCGTCGTCCACCACCAGAAGACGCTGGCGAAGCGGGAAGCTGCTGACCGCACTGTAATGTGGCGCGAGTTGGATGGCGTTGTCTGACACGAAGTTCTCCTTAAATACGGGTTACATTGACCCGTAGCGTGTTGTCGAGCGAGGCCTCTCTGTTTTGCAGGGTCGGCAGGCGAATCAAAAAATGGGTGCCTTGCGGCGTGCTGGTGCAGCTGAGGTGGCCGCTCATGCGCTCGACCAGGCTGCGGCTGATGGTCAGGCCGAGCCCGGCGTGATCGCCGCCCTTCTCGCTGACCACCGGCTCGAACAGGTGTGACGCCACCGCTGCCGGCAGGCCGGGGCCGGTGTCGGCTACTTCGATTTCGACCTGGCGCAGGCCATCCACGTCGGCCAGGCGCGTGGTGAATTTGAGATGGCCGCCGGCGTGCATGGCCTCGACCGCATTCTTGGCGAGGTTGAACAGCACCTGCTTCAGCAGGTCCTTCTGCAGCGGCAGCGGCGGCACGTCGGGGTTGAGGTCGATCTGCACGTTGACCTTGTTCGGCGCGAACAGGGTACCGAGCGACATTCGCACCAGTTCCGAGACAACGCTGTTGACCGACACCAGTTCGAGTGCCGCGGCAGGCGGCGCGTTTTCCTCGACCGTGGTGATGCCGCGCACGATGCGCGCCACCCGCTCGATTTCATCGCTGATGATGCCAAGATCGCGCTGCACCGCCGAATCCGCGCCCAGGCGATCGGACAGCAGGTTGAGGTAATTGCGCATGATGGTGAGCGGGTTGGCCACTTCATGAATGGCGCGTCGTACCCGATCACGTGGAATGTCATCGCTCGGCGCGGCTGGCGCCGTGTGGATCGGCCCAGCCGGGGCGGGCATCGCCAACGGAAGCGGCATCAAGGCCTCGGCGCATTCGGCCAGGGTGAACCGCCACAACGGCAACGCCCCGAGGCCGGGCAAGGCATCGCCCGCCACCAGCACGCCCGTCCGGCCATCGCTCAACGCCAGCGACTGGCAAATAAAGCGCGCCACGCCGAGCAGGCGGGCGATCTGTTCGTCGACCAGTGCCGCGTCCGTCTCGCCGCGCTCGAACTGCTGAGGGGCGTTGCGCGCCAGCGCGCGCGGCAGCGCTGAATGGGCGTCGTCGGGCGGAATCGCCAGCGCGGAGAGGCCGGCGGCCGCGGGAATCAGTTGCGTCATCTGCAGGCTGCCGTCGCCGGCGGGGGCGAACAGGCAGGCGTGTTCAATCCCGAACAGGGCGCGCAAAGCATCCTGCAGCAGGGCAAACACCTGACCGGCCCCGCTTGCCTGGCGGAAGTGGCTGTGCAGTGCCGATTGCGCCGCCTGCGCCGCATACAGGCGAGCGAGACGCTCGAACCCGCCGCCGGACGTATGCCCTAAAGGACTCCGATCCACTACGGGCTGAAGCCCGGGTGGAATCGTATGCCCTAAAGGACT
This sequence comes from Thiobacillus sp., assembly GCA_049303455.1. Lineage (GTDB taxonomy): Bacteria > Pseudomonadota > Gammaproteobacteria > Burkholderiales > Thiobacillaceae > Thiobacillus. The sequence goes on along the minus strand of JBAQND010000116.1, from coordinate 55 downwards.
CCGATCCACTACGGGCTGAAGCCCGGGTGGAATCGTATGCCCTAAAGGACTCCGA
>JBAQND010000115.1:0-8920 GCA_049303455.1 Thiobacillus sp. | reverse complement strand
TCCCAGCCGAGGTTGGCGCCGTAGCAGTAGACGAGGTCGGCAAAGGCGAGGCTGTCGGGCAGCGCGGCTTTCATGACGCCGAGCTTCATGGTGTTGGAGCGCGGCTCCAGCACGGCGAGGATGCGCGCTTTCCCGACCTTGCGGCGCAGGCCTTCGACGGTGGTGGTGATCGCGGTGGGATGGTGGGCGAAGTCGTCGTAGACGGTGATGTCGTGGACGGCGCCGCGGATTTCCATGCGGCGCTTGACGTTTTCGAAGCGGGACAGCGCATCGATCGCGACGGCGGCGGGTACGCCGGCGTGACGCGCGGCGGCAATCGAGGCGAGGGCGTTCATGCGGTTGTGCCCACCCATCAGCGTCCACTTCACGCGGCCCTGCAATGCGCCGTCGAAGAAGACGTCGAAGTGGCCGTTCGCGTCGGGCTCGCCCGCGGTCCAGCCGCTCAAGCCGCCGAAGCGCTCGACCGGGGTCCACAGGCCGCGCTCGAGCACGCGGTCGAGGTTGGCGTCGGCGCCGTTGGACACGATGAGGCCGTTGCCGGGGACGGTGCGCACCAGATGGTGGAACTGGGTTTCGATGGCGGCGAGGTCGGGGAAGATGTCGGCGTGGTCGTATTCGAGGTTGTTGAGGATGACGCTGCGCGGGCGGTAGTGGACGAACTTGGAGCGTTTGTCGAAGAAGGCGGTGTCGTATTCGTCGGCCTCGATGACGAAGAAGGGGCTGTCGGTGAGGCGTGCGGACAGGCCGAAGTTCTGCGGGATGCCACCGATCAAAAAACCGGGGCGCATGCGCGCGTCGTCGAGGATCCACGCCAGCATGGCAGCAGTGGTGGTCTTGCCGTGGGTGCCGGCCACCGCCAATACCCATTTGTCCCGCAGCACGTTGTCGGCCAGCCACTGCGGGCCGGACGTGTAGGGCAGGCCGCGCTCGAGGATGGCTTCCATCAGCGGGTTGCCGCGGGTGACGACGTTGCCGACGACGAAGATGTCGGCGCCGATGTTGGCCTGGCTGGCGTCCCAGCCCTCGGTCAGTTCGATGCCGAGGGCGCGCAACTGGTCGGACATCGGCGGGTAGACGTTGGCGTCGCAACCGGTGACGGTGTGGCCCGCGTTGCGGGCAATGGCGGCGAGCCCGCCCATGAAGGTGCCGCAGATGCCGAGGATGTGGAGGTGCATGGTTTTTTTTGGTGAGGCGTGAGGGGTGAGGGGTAAGGGGTGAGGGCAGGAGGAAGGGGCCGCCGCTATCCGGCTCTTTAACCCCTCACCCCTCACGCCTCACCCGGACATTATTATCCCATGGCAGCGGCGCGCGCCTGCAGGATCAGGTGGGTGAGCCGGGCGCGCAGCTTGGCGGGACGCAGCGGCTTGTGCAGCAGAGGGAAGCCGGCCTGGCTGATGCGCAGGATGGTGTCGGGGGTAGTGTCGCCAGTGACCAGGATGGCCGGAATGTCGCGGCCGAATTTCTGCCGCAGGCGGGTGATGACTTCGATGCCGTCGGTGTCGTCTGGCAGGCGGAAATCCGACACGATCACGTCGGGCACGCGGCCGAGGCTGTCGAGCCATTGCACGGCTTCGTTTGCGCTGCGGGCGGTGACGAGGTCGATGTTCCAGTTGTCGAACAGTTCGGCCATGCCGCGCAGGATCGCGCTTTCGTCGTCGACCAGCAGCACCAGGGCGTCGGCCGGAATCGGCCCCGGCGCGCAGGCGGGCGCGGGCGGCCGGATCAGGCTGGCGTCGCCGCACGGCACGTCGATGCTGAACATCGAGCCGTGGTCCGGGCGCGAGCGCAAATTCACCCGGTGCCCGAGCAGCCGTGTCAGGCACGACACGATGGCGAGCCCGAGTCCCAGGCCCTTGCTACGGTCGTGCGCCGGGTTGTGCAGCTGGACGAATTCGTGGAACACGCTTTCCTGCTGATCCGGCGGGATGCCGCGCCCCGTGTCTATCACGCTGAGGCGCACCATGCGGCCGCGGCGGCGGCAGGCGACCAGCACGCCGCCGTCGTCGGTATAGCGGATGGCGTTGGCGATCAGGTTGACCATGATGCGCTCAATCAGCAGCGGGTCGCTGTAAAGCGTGATGTCGCAGGGGCGAAAGCGCAGCCGCAGGCGCCGCTCTGCCGCCACCGCACCGAACTGCTGTTCGAGGTCGCACAGCATCTTCTGCAGCGGGAAGTGCACCGGATGAACTTCGATGGCGCCTGCATCCAGCCGCGAAATATCCAGCAGCGCGTTGAACAGCAGTTCCAATGCCACGGTGGAGGCTTCGATGTTTTCAATCAGGGTTTGTGCTTCGGTCGGCTGGTTGCGCGCCTTCAGCGCGGCGACAAACAGCGACAGCGCGTGCAGTGGCTGCCGCAGGTCGTGGCTGGCGGCGGCAAAAAAACGCGACCTGGCGTGATGGGCGCGCTCGGCCATGTCCTTTTTTGCGGCGAGGTGGGCGGTGGCCTCGCGGATGCGCTGTTCCAGTTCGCCGCGATGCGCCTGCAGGGCCTCGGCCATGGTGTTCACCCCTGCGGCCAGCGTGCCGACCTCGCCCGCCGGCGCCAATTGCGCGCGTGCCGTGAGGTCGTGGCTCGCGAGCCGCCCCACCACCTGCCCGACATACCGCAGCTGCCCGGCCAGGTGCCTGGACAGGCGCCATGCCAGCGCGCCGGTCAGCAGCAGTGCCGCCAGCACCAGCAGGGCTGCGTGGATCAGCGTGTTGCGCTGGAGGCTGCTGATCTGGTCACGCGATACGCCGACTTCCGCGCGCCCCAGGGGGCCGTCGACGGGCACGACGCGGGCAGCGTCGGCTGTGGGCGGGCGAATCTCGATGCGTTGCCGGTGATGGTCGGCCAGAACGGCTGCGTGCAGGGTGTCGCCGGTGCTGGCGAGCAGCCGCCCGCCGGCATCGGTGGCGCGGGCATAGGACAGTCGGTTGGTGTCGGTCTCGGTTTTGAGCAGCGCATTCATCTGCGCGGTGTCGCCGCTGACCAGCGCGTACGGCAGGGTGTCGGCCAGATGCCGGGCGGCGTGGGCGGCACGCGCCTGCATGGCGTCTTCGGCGGCGGCGAGCGTTTGCGAGGTGAAATAGGCCACCAAGCCGAACTCGATCAGCACGGCGGGCAGCAGTGCAACCAGCAGCATGCGGCTGCGGATGCTGGAAGGTGATAGCCGGTCGAACAGGGCGCGCATGGGGGCGCTTACGGTTTCTGCATCAACCGCTGGATCTCGAGCACGGCTTCGGTGCGGTTGGTGACGCCAAAGACACGAAAGATCGCGGCAATGTGAACTTTCACCGTGCTTTCCGACATGACCAGCATGCCGGCGATGGCCTTGTTGGCACAGCCTTGTGCCAGCAGGCGCGCGACTTCAAGCTGGCGCGCTGTCAGTCCGCTGTGCGGCAGGGCGGTAAGGGCCGCGGGCGGGGCTGGATGCGGGTCGCTCTGGTTGTCGCCCAGGCTGGCCGGCACGTAGAGGTTGCCCGCCAGTACCTGCCGCAGCGCGGCCAGCATCACCGTGGTGGAGGCGGCCTTGGGGATGAAGCCGAGCGCCCCGGCTTCCAGCGCGCTGCGCATGTCATGCGTCGATTCGGACGCGGATAAAACCACCAGCGGAATGTCGGGAAAGCGGCCGCGGAACTGCGTGATCCCCTGCATCCCGGCGAAACCCGGCATGTTCAGGTCCACCAGCGCCAGGTCGAGGTCGGCGTGCTGGGCGGCCTGCGCAAACAGGCTGGGGTAATCGTGGGCGTCGATGATCTCGACCGGCGGTGTCAGTTGCGACAAGACCTGCCGTACCCCCTCGCGCATCAGCGGGTGGTCGTCGGCCAATAGGGTTTTCATAAGGGCGCTCCCTGCATGGCAGGAATTCTAGCGCCCCGCGCGGTTTCATGCGCAGCAGAATTAGCGGGGGGACTTGAGGCTGATCTTGCTGCTGCGCACTTTGCGCATGCCTTCGTCGATGGCCGCCTCCAGGTAACCGAAATAGTAGTCCGCGATCAGCAGGCCGACGATGGCCTCGCTGGTCGCCGCGCCGCGGGGGTCGAACACCATGACGGTGGGCACGACGGATACCTTGTTGGCGCGGGCGAACGCGCCCTCGGTGGTGGGTTTGCCATCGAACCCGATCAGCCTGGCAGTGGAATCGATGCTGACTTCGCGGATGACGACGCGGCCGTGGTAGCTCGAGTCCATGTGCATCGGCACCAGATATTCGCGCTTGGCGCGCTCGCAATACGGGCAGGCGGGACTGGTGAACAGCACCATGATGGGCACCTGGCGCTGGGCGGCCGTGCGCGCGTCGGCGTGTAAATCCTTCGCCTGGACCAGGCTGTCCGTCGCGCGTGCGGGGCCGGTCAGCGCCAACCCCCATGCTAAAATCAGGGCCCAAGTTGCAATCATTCGCATCATATTTGTCGTTCCTCCAGCATATTTGTCGTTCCTCCAGGTGGATGCGGATACGTCATGGTCACGAGTGTCGCGTCATCCTTCGCCAAATCAAACAGTCCATTTCTACCGCCATGCCCATATTGACCATCGCTTCCCGTGAAAGTGCCCTTGCCATGTGGCAGGCGGAGCATATCCGCGACCGCCTCGCCGCACTGCACCCCGGCCACACGGTGAACATCCTGGGCATGACTACGCGCGGCGACCAGATTCTCGACGTCACGCTGTCCAAAATTGGCGGCAAGGGCCTGTTCGTCAAGGAGCTTGAAGTGGCGCTGGAAGCCGGTCAGGCCGACCTGGCGGTGCATTCGATGAAGGACGTGCCGATGGAGCTGCCGCCCGGGTTCGCACTGGCGGTGATCGGCGCGCGCGAGGACCCGCGCGACGCCTTCGTGTCGAACCAGTACGCGCGCCTGTCCGACCTGCCGCCCGGCGGCGTGGTTGGCACCTCCAGCCTGCGCCGCGAAGCGCAGCTGCGCGCGCGTTACCCGCACCTGAGGGTGAAGCCGCTGCGCGGCAACGTCGGCACCCGCCTGAAAAAGCTCGACGAAGGCCAGTTCGACGCTATTTTGCTGGCCGCCGCCGGCCTCAAGCGGCTTGGCCTGGGCGACCGCATCAAAAGCTTATTGAGTGTGGAAGACAGCATTCCCGCCGCCGGCCAGGGCGCGCTCGGCATCGAAATCCGCAGCAGCAACAGCGAAGTGGCGGCCATGCTCGCCGCGCTCAACCACCCCGAGACCGCCGCCTGTGTGCGCGCCGAACGCCAGGTCAGCCGCGTGCTCGGCGGCAGCTGCCAGGTGCCGCTGGGCGCGCACGCGGTGCTTGAGGACGGCCGGCTGGTGCTGAACGGCTTCGTGGCGAATCCGGACGGCAGCAGCTTCATCCATGACCACGCCGAAGGGGATATGGCCGATCCTGAAGCGGTCGGCCAGGCGCTGGCCGACAAGCTGCTGGCGCAGGGCGCGCGCGCCATTCTCGACGCCCTGCCACCCGCATGACCCTGCCGCTGGCCGGCCGCACGGTGCTGGTGACGCGGCCGGCCCGGCAGGCGGCGGCACTGGTGCAGGCGATCCGCGCGGCGGGCGGCGAAGCGTTCGAATTTCCGGCGCTCGATATCGAGGCGCTGCCGCTGGATACGCTCAGCAAGCCGCTGGCGCGGCTGGCAGAGGCCGACATCGCGATTTTCATCAGCCCCAATGCGGCACAATTCGGCATGGCCGCAATCCGCGCGGGCGGCACGTTGCCTCAGGCCGTCGAAGTATTCGCCGTCGGACCCGGCACCGCGCGCGCCCTGCAGGCGCTGGGTGTCGGCGGCGTCATCACGCCGGACGGACAGGACAGCGAAGCGCTGCTGGCGCTGCCGCAATTGAATGCGGTGGCGGGCAAACGCGTCGTGATCGTGCGCGGCGTCGGCGGCCGTGCGCTGCTGGCCGACATGCTCACCGCGCGCGGCGCGCAGGTGACGTTCATGGAGTGCTACCGGCGCGTGCGGCCGTTGGCGGATGCCGCGCCGCTGCGGGCGCGCTGGCAGGCGGGCGGCATCGATGCGGTGACCGTCACCAGCGCGGAGACGCTGCACAATCTGGCGGCGCTGCTGGGCGAGGCGGGCATGCCGCTGCTGGCAACTACCCCGCTTTTCGCCCCGCATGAGAAAATCGCCGAGGCGGCCCGCCGCTTTGGTATTGCACGCGTCATCGCCACCCCAGGTGGCGATGACAGCCTGGTAGACGGTCTGGTTAACTGGTTCAGGAACAACCCATGAATGACGCCCCCGAAACATCCGCTCCATCGCCCGCCCCGCAGGCTGTCGTCGCGCCCGCTCAGGCGGGTGCGCGCCCCCCTATCTCGGCGGTGGCGCTGGTCGCGCTGTTGATCGCCACGCTGGCGATGGCGGCCGCGGCCTGGTCGTGGTCCGACAGCCGCGAGCGCATTCGCGACCTGAAGACCGAGCTGGGGCGGCGGCTTGCCGAGTCCGGAACGGCTGTCAGCGAAGCTCGCCTGCTGGCGAGAAACGCCGACGACGCCATGCGGCAGGTCAGCGAGAAGGTCGCGCGCATCGAAAGCCAGATGGCCACGTCGCAGCAACAGCAGCTCGCGCTGGAAAGCCTGTACAAGGAGATGGCGCAGGGGCGCGACCAGTGGACGCTGGCTGAGATCGAGCAGGTGCTGCTCACCGCCGCCCAGCAGTTGCAGCTGGCAGGCAACGTCAAGGCGGCGATCATCGCGCTGGAAGGCGCCGACACCCGCCTGCAGCGACTGAACAAGCCGCAGTTCACCGCGCTGCGCCGTGCGATTGCGGCCGACCTGGCTAATCTGCGCGCCGTGCCCTCGATCGACGAAGTCGGGGCGAGCGCGCGCATCGAAGCGCTGGTGGCGCGCCATGCCAGCTGGCCGCTGGCCAGCGCGCAGGTGTCCGAAGCCGCGCAGGCGCCGCGCACGGGCGGCCGGGCCACCGATATCGGCCAGGAGCTGTGGGCCGAACTGAAGCGCCTGGCACAGATCCGCCGCATCGATGGCAACGAGGCCGTGTTGCTGCCGCCCGAGCAGGCCTATTTCCTGCGCGAGAATCTGCGCCTGCGCCTGCTGTCGGCGCGGCTGGCGCTGCTGTCGCAGGACCAGACGGCGTTCGCGGCCGATTTGCGCGCGGTGTCGACGTTGCTGAAGCGCTACTTCAATACGCGCGACGCCGGCGTCGCCGCTGCGCTGAAGGAGATCGAGCGCCTGTCCGGCCTGCAGATCGCCCAGAAATTGCCCGGGATCGATGCCAGCCTCGCCGCGCTCGAAGCGTACAAGGGAGAGCACTGATGCGCTGGCTGATCTCGCTGATCATTGTTGTGGTGCTGGCCGTCGCGCTGGCGATGGCTGGGCGCTACGATCCCGGCTATGTGGTGCTGGTGTATCCGCCGTGGCGGATGGAGATTTCCTTTATCAGCTTTGTGCTGGTGGTGGTTGGTCTGGTGGTGGGCGGGGTCATGCTGCTGCGGCTGGCCTTGCTCACCCTCAATTTGCCCAGCATCGTGCGCGCGCAGCGCGAGCGCCGTGCCGCCAAAAAGCGGGACGAAAACTTTGTCGGCGGCCTCAAGGCGTATACCGAATACCGTCACCAGGACGCCGAGCAATCGCTGGGGCAGTGGCAGGGCGATGACGTTCGCGTGGGCCTGGCACGCGTGCTGGCGGCGCGTGCGGCGCAGGCGTTGCGTGCCGTGCCGCAGCGCGAGCGTCACCTTCAGGCGGCCACCGAACACGGCGCCGAGTTGGCCGCGCGGCTGTTCGAGGCCGAGACCTGCCTCGACGCCAAGGATGCGGCGGCCGCGCGGGTGGCAATCAATCGGGCCAAGCAGATTGCGCCGCAGCACACGACCCTGCTGCGGCTCGAACTCAAGGCGTGCCAGATGACGGAACAGTGGGACGAGGTCGACCGTCTGCTTGACGTGCTGGTGCGCGGCGACGCGCTGGAACCCGGCATTGCCATGCAGAACCGACGCATCGCCTATGCTGAAAACCTCAAGCGTCGCGCCGAGGACGACCGCGGCTTGCTGGAGTACTGGAAGAAGATCCCGGCCGATTTCAAGGCCGACCCCTGGGTGGCGCGCGCGGCCGCGCGTGCCTTCATGCAGCGCGGCGGCCACGACACCGCGCTCGACGTGCTGGAGGCCGCGCTCGCCCGCGAGTGGCACGAAGACCTGGTGGCCTTGTATGGCGAGGCGCGCGGCAGCAGTCCGACGCGGCAGATCGAGCAGGCCGAGAAATGGCTGCACGCGCATCCGCGCGACGCGCAGCTGCTGCTGACGCTGGCGCAGCTGTGCAGCGTGCAGCAACTGTGGGGCAAGGCGCAAAGCTATCTCGAAGCCAGCCTCGCCATCGCGCCGAGTGCGGAAGGCCACATCCGCATGGCCGAACTCAAAACGCAGAGCGACCAGCCTGGCGAAGCCTGCAGGCATTATCAAAAGGCCCTGGCGCTGTGCCGGGCGCAGTAGGGTTAGCGTTATTGCAGCCCGCTGCCAGTGCCATGTCACACACAATATGCCGCATGTTTTACGCTAGACCCCTACCATCTTTTTCCTTTTTCAAGATGTAGGGGTTTCCCCATGAAGCTTTACAAAGTGACGCTGCTGGCGGAAGTGCTGGCGGAAGAAAGAGAGGATCTGGAGGCCATTACGCGTAAAGGCTGCCACCCGTCCCAGAAGGTAATCAATGCGCTGATTCTGTGCGCTGATTCTGTTGAACTGCGACGAGGGAGCGTTCAACGAACATCGTAGCCGTGGAGAGGACGTAGCGAACATCCCGCGGATCAGCATGCGCAAGGTTGACCGGGTCAAGAAACGCTTTGTCGAGGAGGGACTAGTGTCGTGAACCAGAAATAGCGGAGCAAATGAAACGGATGGATTTTTTCGCGGGGCAAGGCGCGAGGAGGCGACATGGCGGGCTCTATGGCAACGACGAGCAACGCCGCCATGCGGAAAAAGACGCCGTTTCATGTTTCGATATTTAT
>JBAQND010000114.1:0-1911 GCA_049303455.1 Thiobacillus sp. | reverse complement strand
AATACGCGACCATCATCTTCGTGGTGTTCGTGGCGCTGGAACAGCTGGCGATCGGCACCACCCTGCTGACCGCCGCCTTCCAGATCGGCTTCGGCGCGATCGGCCTGGCGCTTGCGCTGGCGTTCGGACTGGGCGGCCGCGAATGGGCCGCCGGGGTGATCAAGAAACTGACCGATAAATAAAACAAACCGGCCCCCGGCCATTGCCTCGATGGCCGGAAACAGACGCAGAAACGCCTGGCCGGGTTTCAAATCAGGAAAACAATATGGCGTGGAAATTCCACGCCATATTTGTTTATGCATCGAGTGTCCGGACCTGACCCCCGTCTGGTTTACTGAGGGCGTCAGGAAACTCTATGCGAATGGGGCGCGACATGATGCGAAGTGCTACTTAGCTAGACCTGACCCCCGTCTGCAATCAGCCCCTCAGCCCCCAAATCAGGCATCGGTTGCCGCAATGGCACTGATGAAACGGGCAATTAAAAGCATGGCCTTGGGGTCAAGGCTCAACCGGGGCGGTTTCCAAAAAGATATTTTCTGTGAGGCTCGATCACCCTCAGGACCGGGCTCGTCCAACAAACGGTTCAGATCGTGGCTGCGCACGATCTAACCTTATTCGTTAGGTTTCGGCGCTGATAGATTCATAGCTTGCGCACCAGCGTCAGACCATCCGCGATGGGAAGCATAGTTCCCTCAACGCGAGGGTCGTCCCTGACCTTCTCGTTCAGTTTCCGCATTGCGTCGATATCTGAATCACTGATCCTCGACCTGAGATCGGCATCAAGGACGTCTGGATCAACCACCGACCCGAACAGGAGAACATTGTCGAGTGCAATGATTCCGCCAGGCCGAAGCAGAGAAATGGATCTTTCGTAATATTGGTCGTAGTTTCCTTTGTCTGCGTCGATGAACGCAAAGTCGAAACTACCCGCCTCGCCAGATTCAATAAGGGCTTCAAGCGTGCGGAGTGCCGGCCCCAACCGAAAATCAATCTTCTGCTCCACGCCAGCCTCTTTCCAGTACTTTCTTCCGACGCTGGCCCAGTTGTCGTTTATGTCACACGCCACTACCCGACCATCCTTCGGCAAGGCCAAGGCAACGCATAGCGTGCTGTACCCGGTATAAGTGCCGATCTCCAGTGTTTTCTTGGCGCCCAAGACTTTCACGAGAAATGACATGAACTGCCCTTGCTCGGGTGGTATCTGCATTATGGCGTTTGGATCGCTATCTGTTTCTTTTCTCAAACGCTTCAGCACCTCCGGTTCTCGAAGAGAGGACAGGACATAGTCACGAAGCTCTTTAGAAAACCGAATCTCAGACTTCTCCATAACCTTTCCTCCGAAACCTAACGTTTGAATTCACCGGCGCTGCGCGGCTTTATCGCGCAGCGTCCGGTGGAATGATGGGTTGGACGAAGCCGCTACGCGGAGGAATCGCCTGCTGTGGCGTCGCGAATTATTCTGCACCTTCATCCCCTCAATACCGAGGGGTTGATTCTGCAATATTTCGTGAGGACAAACCAGCATGAAGACCCCCACCGCCGATCACTTTGAGCGGCAATACCAGACGCATCTCAAACACCTCAAACTCAAAGGCCTGCAACCCAAGACCATCGAGGCATACTCTCGCGCCATCCGCCGCATCGGTGACTACTTCGATCATCGGATTGACGCGCTGACCGCAGCGCAACTCACCGACTACTTCACCGATCTCGTCGCCTCGCATTCCTGGAGTACGGTCAAGCTTGACCTGTACGCAAAGGCTTCGGGGTCAGGTCTAGCAAAGGCTTCGGGGTCAGGTCTAGCAAAGATGCACATCACTCGCCCCTTCTCACAATTCTTCCGACTGTTGTGAAATGCACCCCGAAATACGCCGCAATTTCTTGGTACGAATATGCACCTGTTGCATAGGC
>JBAQND010000113.1:0-35128 GCA_049303455.1 Thiobacillus sp. | reverse complement strand
TCGGGCCGAGGGCGGCCCTCCTACAGGTCTCTCCCGCTTGTTTTTACCCTGGATTATCCCAAATAATCCATGGCGGGCTGTGCCAGGGGCGCGCAGCGATTGAAACCAGCCCCCCATTGCCGCGCGGCAGGGCGTCCACGATTGCGTGAAGTTGGCTTATCCTGAATAGGTGCAGGCTCGGTTGCCGGGTTGGCTCAGGGTTTTAACCCGCGCAGCCCTGTCCTGCAACGCTTTTATCAACACCCCAAAACTTTCCGGGCAGCGGGCCCTGCGCCGGAATGACGATTGCATACCGGGCCGCTGTTACGCTTGGCAGACAATGAATGCTCACGCCCCGCCGGTCCTGTTCGGCGCCTTTGACCGCCACAACTTCGGCGACCTGCTGTTTCCGCATCTGCTGGGGACGCTGCTGCCGGGGCGGGAATTCGCGTTCGCCGGGCTGGCGGCGCGCGACCTGCGGGCTTTGGGCGGACACAGGGTGAGCGCGCTGGCTGGGCTTCGAAGGCCTGCCGGGCTGATCCACGCCGGCGGCGAGCTGCTGACCTGCACCGCCTGGCAAGCGGCCGTCATGCTGCTCGATCCGGCCGCGGCGGCTGCAGCCATTTCGCGTTACGGCGACGACCCGGCCGCGGCCGCGGCGTGGGCGACCCGCCAGCTCGGCACCTCGCGAAGCATGCCCTATGTCGTGGGGCGCGATGCGCTGGCGCCGCGCGGCAAGCTGATCTTCAACGCCGTCGGCGGCGTGGAGTGGAATGGCCTGTCGGCCGCTGAGCGGGGCGAGGTGAAGGCGGCGCTCGTGCAGGCGGACTGGCTCAGCGTGCGCGATCAAGTCACGCAGGCTGCATTGCGCGCGGAGGGGATCGCCGCGCCGCTGTGTCCCGACCCGGCGGTGATGGTGGCACAGTGCTTCGGCGAGGTGATACGGCGGCACCAGCAGCAGGGCGCGCTTCAAGCCGTTTTGGACGCTTTTCCGCGGGGCTATCTGGCGTGCCAGTTCAGCGCGGATTTTGCCGACGATGCCAGCCTGGATGCGCTGGCGCAGGGTCTGTCGAAAGTGGCTGCCGCGACCGGCCTGGGGCTGGCGCTGTTCTGCGCCGGCACGGCGCCGTGGCACGACGATCCGGCGCTGGCCGGAAAGCTGCTGCGCCGACTGCCGCCCGGCGCGGCGCGGTTGTTTCCGTCGCTGCATCTGTGGGACATCTGCGCCCTCATCGCCGCCAGCCGCGGCGTGGTGTGCAGCAGTCTGCATGGCCGCATCGTCGCGCTGGCCTACGGCCTGCCGCGGGTCAGCCTGATGCCGCCGCAGCAGGGCCTGCGCCCTGACAAACGCGCCGCCTTCGCCGAAACCTGGGAGCCGGACGCGATGCCGCGCAGTGTGGCGGTCGACCGTGTCGAGCCCGCACTGATGCGGGCGCTGGCCGTGCCCGCCGAGCTGCTGCGCGAGAATGCGGCAAGCCTGCGCGAACGCTATCTGCAAAGCCAGTCGCAGTGGGCCGACCTGCTGCCGCCATGAATCAGGCCGGTCAGCCGGTCTTGCGCAATCATCCTATAACCACTAAGAGTCGCCCTCCACACCATGCCGATTGCCACCCTGTCCCCCGCCGACCTTCGCCTGACCCTCGACCCCGCGTCGCTTGGGTTTTCGGACACCTCGGAATTGATCGAGGAGCCGCTGCCGTGGATCGGCCAGGCGCGCGCCGAGGCGGCCGCGCGTTTCGGCCTGGGGATGGACCAGCCCAACTACAACCTGTTCGTGCTGGGCGAAGTCGGCAGCGGGCGTTCCTCGCTGCTCAAGCAGGCGATGCACGAGGCGGCGGCAAACAGGCGGGTGCCGCCCGATCTGTGCTACCTGCACAACTTCGACGCGCCCGAGCGGCCGCTGGCGTTGCGCCTGCCGGCCGGCGAGGGCCGGCTGCTGCGCCAGTCGCTGGCGCAGGCGGTAAAGACGCTGCAAATCGACATCCCGCAGCGGCTGGAAGGACAGGACTACAAGGCCGAGAGCGATCGCATCGAGGCCGCGTGGAAGCAGGACGTGGCGCGGCACTATGCCGAGCTGGTGGCGTTTGCCGAGGCGCGCAGCTTTTTGCTGCATCGCGAGGAAGGGCGCATGGTGTTCACCCTGGTCGGCAAGAAGGGACAGGCGCTCACCGAGGACGAGGTGCTGGCGCTGCCGAAGGCGCGCCGCGCCGAGGTGGAGCAGGCCGAGGAGGAACTGCGTGCCGAGATCACCCGCTATATCGAGAAAACCCAGCCGCTGGAGCGCGCGATGAACGAGGCGCTGGTGGCGCTGCGGCGGCAGGTGGTGAAGCCACTGGTCGAGCGCGAACTGCAGGCGATCCGCGCCGGCCTGAAAAAGCAGATCAAGGACGCCGCCAAGCTCAACGCCTGGCTCGACGCGCTGGAGCGGGACGTGTACGACAACCTGGAACTGTTCAGCGGCAGGGAGGAGGACGAGGACCGGCTGGAAACGCTGCAAATGGTGCTGGCGCGCTACCGCGTCAACCTGGTGGTCGACAACGGCGGGCTGACCGGCGCGCCGGTGATCGTCGAGGACAACCCGTTGTTCCGCGCGCTGTTCGGCAGCATCGAATACCAGTCCGAGAACGACGTGCTGATGACCGACTTTTCGCGCATCCGCGCCGGCAGCCTGCTGCAGGCGCACGGCGGCTTTCTGATGCTGCACCTGCGCGACGTGCTGGCCGACCCGCTGGTGTGGGAGCAGTTGCGGCGATTTTTGCGCAGCGGCCGGCTGCAGATCGAGGAGCCGGGCGTGTCGTTCTCGCCGATCGCGGCGGTATCGCTGGTGCCGGAGGCGGTCGACGTCGAGGTCAAGCTGGTGCTGGTCGGCTCGCGCGACCAGTATTACGAGCTGCAGGAGGCGGCGCCGGAATTCGCCCGCCACTTCCGCGCCAAGGTGGATTTCGCCGACAGTTTCGTCGCCAGCGCCGACAGCCGCCGCGCCTCGGCGATTTTCGTCGCCCATGCCTGCCGCGAGTTCGGCTTGCCGCATTTTTCGGCGGCGGCGGTGGCGCGCCTGCTCGAGGAGTCGCACCGCGAAGTCGGCGACCAGGCGCGCGAGAGTGCGATTTTCGCCCGCACCGAGGCGATGGTGATGGAAAGCGCCGCGATCTGCCGTGCGCGGGGGCCGGGTCTGGTGACGGTGGACGATGTCGAGGCGGCGCTGGCGGCGCATGCCGGGCGGCACGATTACCCCGAGCAGCGCCTGCGCGAGGAAATCGCCGAGGGCGATCTGATGATCGCGCTGACCGGCGAGCGGCTGGGCCAGCTCAACGGCCTCAGCCAGATCGATCTGGGCGATTACCGCTTCGGCCTGCCGGTGCGGCTGTCCGCGCACGCCTATGCGGGCGAGGACGGCCTGCTCAACATCGAGCGCGAGGTCGAACTGTCCGGCCCGATCCACGACAAGGGCGTGTTCATCCTGCAGAACTACCTGTCCGCGCTGTTTGCTCACCTGGCGCCGCTCTCGCTCAATGCCTCGATCGTTTTCGAGCAGCAGTATCACGGCGTGGAAGGCGATTCCGCCTCCTGCGCCGAGCTCTATGCGCTGCTGTCGGCGCTGTCGGGCCTGCCGCTGAAGCAGGGCATCGCCGTCACCGGCGCGCTCAACCAGCACGGGGAGGTGCTGCCGGTGGGCGGCATCAACGAAAAGATCGAGGGCTGGTTCCGCGTGTGCGAGGCCGCCGGCCTCGACGGCAGCCAGGGCGCGCTGATCCCCGCGCGCAATCGCCGCCACCTGATGCTGTCGCCGCGGCTGGTCGACGCCGTCGCCGGCGGGCGCTTCCATATTCATGCCGCGGATCGGGTGGCCGAAGGCATCGAACTGCTGACCGGCGTTGCGGCGGGCGAGCCGAACGCGGCAGGGCACTATCCCCATGGCAGCGTGCTGGGGCATGCGCAGGACGCCCTGCTGGCGTTCCGCCGCGCCTGCCAGATGCAGGAGCACCCCAAGGGGCCACGGCGTCATTTTCGCGCGGGCGAGCATCCGCATCGGCGCTGAGGAAACGCTGATTATTGATTCGTCATTGCACCCAGAGGACGCGCGGCAATCCAGCGGTTTGATATGGCAGGCGGTAGCGGGGTGATCTATATCGAGAATCATCCAATCGTCTTGCAAGGAGCCGATCATGAAAGCACTGCATCGCATGGAACGTTTTCTCGACGAGCACATGATTCCGTTTGACCTCGTGGCGCATCCGCACTCGCACACCAGCGCCGAAACCGCGCGCGCGGCCGGGGTGGCCCTTGATCGGGTCGCCAAGGGGGTGCTGCTCGACGGCATGGATTGCCAGATGGTGGCGATGATTCCCGCCGACCAGGAAATCCAGTTCGGCAAATTGAGGCAGGATGCCGGCGTCGAATTCAGCCTGGCCGACGAGGCCAGCGTGAACCGCCTGTTCCCCGAGTGTGAACCCGGCGTGGTGCCGGGGCTGCCGAATGCGTGGGGGGTGGAAATGGCATGGGACGACGCGCTGATGGCGCAGCCGGACATCTACCTGGAAGCCGGCGACCACGAACGCCTGCTGCATATCGAAACCCGCTTCCTGCGCGAGGCGTTCGGCGACGCGCCGCATTGCCACTTCACCCAGCCGCGGATGTCTCACGTCGCCTGACACGTCGCCTGAGCCTGGCGTGCGCTTGCTGCAGGTTGGGCGCGCGCACGCTGCTTCCCCCGTGCGTGGGATTTGAATCAGGCTTGGCCACCCGGCGTGCCTGGCGCGCTGAACGATGCGTCGCCTGATCTGTCTCACCCGCCGTGAACTCAAAACAAGCTGATTCCACCCACAACCCCTACCGCCCGCTCGGCCGCGGCATGGCGCTGGTCGCCAGCCTGCTGCTGCTGGGCCTGCTGTATTTCTACTTCGAAAACACCCTGCAGGCGCGCAACCACCCCAACCAGCAGTTGCAGATCGCGCCGGGCAGCGAACTGGTGCTGAAACGCAGCCGCAACGGCCATTATTTCTTTCCCGGCACGATCAACGGCCAGCCCGTCACCTTCCTGCTCGACACCGGCGCCACGCTGGTGTCGGTGCCGGCGCATCTGGCGGAAGAACTGGGACTCAAGGCGGGTGCGCGGCAGCAGTCGGTCACCGCCAACGGCACGGTCACCACCCGCGCCACACGGGTGGATGCGCTGGCGTTCGGGCCGTTCGATCTGCGCGGCGTACCCGCCAGCCTCAACCCCGGCATGGGCGGTGACCAGGTGCTGCTGGGCATGAGCGTGCTGAAGCACCTGGAGTTCACCCAGCGCGGAGACACCCTGATATTGCGTGCGCTTTCAGAGGGATTGAAAAAATAGTTGGACACGCTCTGTTTTTGTGTTATTAATACGGGCATCTGTTGGATTCAAGCTTTAAATTGCGGTACCTCTGGTAAGCGTTTTCCTTGAAATTCGATCGATAGGGCATGTCGCCCAATTTTTTTTAGATAGATAGGAAACAAAAGATGGAAACGGGTACTGTTAAGTGGTTCAACGATGCAAAAGGTTTTGGTTTCATCACCCCGGATAACGGCGGCGAGGACCTTTTCGCGCATTTCTCCGCAATCAACTCCAACGGCTTCAAGTCCCTGCAGGAAAACCAGCGCGTCAGCTTTGAAGTGACGACTGGCCCCAAGGGCAAGCAAGCTTCGAACATCCAGGTCGTGTCGTAATCTTTACGACCTGATGTGAAAAACCCCGGTTCGCCGGGGTTTTTTTTGTTCGTGAGTTTCGAGTGTGAATCCCCATGGCGCTTAAAGCCACCATCTATAAAGCCGACCTGCAGATTGCCGACATGGACCGGCATTACTACGCCGACCATGCGCTGACCATCGCGCGCCATCCCTCCGAAACCGACGAGCGCATGATGGCACGGGTGCTGGCCTATGCGGTTTACGCGCAGGAGGGCATCGCCTTCACCAAGGGATTGTTCAACGTCGACGAGCCGGAAGTCTGGGTGAAGCGCCTGACCGGCGAGATCAAGCTGTGGATCGACCTCGGCCAGCCCGACGAAGCGCGCATTCGCCGTGCCTGCAGCCGCGCCGAACAGGTCGTGGTGCTGTGTTACGGCAGCGGGTGTGAGGTGTGGTGGAAGCAGATCGCCAGCAAGCTGACGCGCTTTTCCCATCTGACCGTGCTGCAACTTCCGGCCGACACCACCCAGGCACTGGCCGCGCTGGCCGCCCGCGGCATGCGTCTGCAATGCATGGTGCAGGACGGTGATATCTGGCTCAACAGCGAGACCGAAAGCGTGCCGGTGAAATTGCTGCGTCTGCAATCCGCCCGCTGAGGCTTTGCCCCCAATAATCCATTAGCCGGTCATTCCGGCCTTCGCTGGAATGACGCCGTTTTGTCTATTGGGCAATCCCGGTTTTATTGTCCGGCGGACAGTTCTTGACGCACACCGTTTCGCTCACCCGCTGACCGCCGCAACCGACAAAACAGGCGTCGTAAGCGGGCAGGCAACCGCAGTCTGCCTGACAGTGCCTGGCGACAAGCTGCGTCCGCACGCTGTCGCGCGTCGGCATCACCGGCTCACGATACGGCGGCGGAAAATACAGCCCCGGCCATGGATCCCACCAAAAGGGATGACGGAAGGGATAGGGATAGCTGTGCATCCAGTCGAAACGCAGCTGCATTTCATAGTGGCGCAGCGCGGCGGCATACTGCCTCAGATCGAGCTCGTACTGCTTCAGCGCTTCCGTATAGCGCGCCTCCACCTGGGGTTCGATGTTCTTTACGCAGGCCTCAAAACGGGCCTGGCACTCGGCCTGACACGCGGTCTTGCGGGCTTCGCAGTCCGCCACGCAAGCCCGGCCCTGCGCATCGGTCGGCGGAATCAGGCGGACCGTCGTCTGGTATTGCGGCGTGGCGCAGCCTGCCAGTGCGGCGAGCAGAATCAGTGCAATCAGTGCGGGGAGAAGAAACGACAGGGCACGCAAGCGCATCGTGCAATCCAGTCAAAACACACGCTGGCTTGAAGCATAGGCTTTTTTCAGGACGACTGTGGGCCGAGAAAGCGTCCTTCGAGTTCCTGCAGATTGAGTTCCTGCAGGATCCGCCGCAGGCGCTCGCGCGCATTGCGGCGCGGCTCACCGGTACGGGTGGCGATGATGAGTTCGTTCTTCATCGAATGCTCCCAGCCGACCAGCTCGGTCACGGTGACCTGGTAGCCGTGCGATTCGAGCTGCAGGCAGCGCAGCACGTTGGTGAGCTGACTGCCGAATTCGCGGGTGTGGATCGGGTGGCGCCAGATTTCCGATAGCGGGGTTTTGCCGAACGACTCGTTCTTGTGGCGGCGCAGGACGGCCGCGACCTCGGCCTGGCAGCACGGCACCAGCACGATGTGGCGCGCCTGTTTGGCCAGCGCGAACTGGATCGCATCGTCGGTCGCGGTGTTGCAGGCGTGCAGCGCGGTGACGATGTCGATACGCGCGGGCAGGGCGTCGGTGGTGATCGATTCGGCCACCGTCGCGCTGAGAAAGGACATGCGCGCAAAACCCAGCCGCGCCGCCAGTTCGCGCGAGCGGGTCACCAGTTCGTCGCGCGTTTCGATGCCGAAAATATGGCTGCCTGGGCGGTCTCTCAGGAACAGGTCATACAGGATGAAGCCCAGATATGACTTGCCCGCGCCGTGGTCGGCCAGGGTCAGCGTGTCCTGCCGGCCGAGGACATCATCCAGCAGCGGCTCGATGAAATTGCACAGGTGATACACCTGCTTCAGCTTGCGGCGGCTGTCCTGGTTGAGCTTGCCGTCGCGCGTCAGGATGTGCAGTTCTTTCAGCAGCTCGATCGACTGGCCGGGGCGCAATATCTCCGCCAGCGGATCGGTATAGGTGGCTTTCGGTGCGCCGGGGGCAGCTGGGTGGGCGCGTTTCATGCGGCGGCAGTCGCGGTGTGCCGAAGGGGGTTTGCTGTTTGCACGTGTTCGTTCATGGTCGGGTAATCGCGTGAGAAGGGCGAAGATTATCAAAAACCTTCGGCATGGCAGAGCCGCTTCGTATAATACCGACTTGCCGAAAGGGTTTTTGCCGTGTCCGTTGTCAACATTTCCTGCTACAAATTCGTATCCATTGTCGATCGTGAAAACTTGCGTGCCGACCTTGCCGCGCGCTGCAAGTCGCTCGGCCTGATGGGCACCATCCTGCTCGCGCCAGAGGGCATCAATGTGTTTCTGGCCGGTTCGCGCGAGGCGATCGATATCATCGTTGCCTTGCTTCGCGGCGACCCGCGCTTCGCCGACCTGCAGCCCAAGGAGAGTCTTTCCGCCGAGCCGCCATTCAGGAAAATGCGGGTGCGGTTGAAGAAGGAAATTATCACCATGAAACACCCGCTGATACGCCCGGAAGACGGACGCGCGCCGTCAGTGACGGCCGTTTCGCTTAAGCAATGGCTGGATCGCGGCAGCGACGATGCGGGCCGTCCGGTGGTGATGCTCGATACCCGCAACGACTACGAAGTCGCCGCCGGAACCTTTGAGAATGCCGTCGATTACGGCATGGGTGTTTTCAGCGAATTTCCGCTCCTTCTGGCCGATCGACGCGACGAATATTCCGGTAATACGGTCGTGTCGTTCTGTACCGGTGGCATCCGGTGCGAAAAAGCCGCCATCCACATGAAGGCGATCGGCATCGAACATGTCTACCAGCTCGAAGGCGGCATCCTCAAATATTTCGAAGAGGTCGGTGGCGCGCATTACCGTGGCGACTGTTTCGTGTTCGACGAGCGTGAGGCGCTGAGTGCCGATTTGCAGCCGGCGACAGGGCGCGTGCATCGGTGATGAATCCAAACCGGCCAGGTGCCGCAGCCCATTGCGGCCCCTTTGGGCAGGTGAATTGCAGTCAGGGCCGATCAGGCCGCGTTTGAATGATTGTTGGAACGCGTCATGGGTCTGAGCGGAAAGTGGACTGCCGGGCTGGTATCGACTACTACTTAGGCTGGTGGCGTGAAGGGAAACTTTCCATCATCATCGCCTCCTTGACCGCAACGTCATTTCGTATTTTTCATCAGGAAGGAACATCATGCCAGTAGAGAAAGCCGCAACAAGCAAGCGAACCACAAAGAAGGCTGCTGCCGTTACGGAAGCGGTCAAACCCAAGAAAACCGCGACAGCTCCCAAAAAGGCCACGACAGCGCCCAAGGCGTCAAACACCGCTTCGAAGAAGCCCGCCAGCGTTGGAAAATCCGCTGCCGTGCCATCCGTGGAAAAAGCCGCAACAAGCAAGCGAACCACAAAGAAATCCGCTGCCGTTACGGAAGCAGTCAAGCCCAAGAAGGCCGTGACAGCCCCCAAGGCCGCAAATACGCCCGTTTCACGAAAAGCCGCGACGACCAAGCCCGGAGCGGTGATCAAGAAGAAAGCGCCTGCCGCGAAGACGGGAGTCAAGACGCCCACCGCGCCGTCGCAGGAGGAACGTCAGCGCTGGATTGCGACCGCAGCCTATCATCGTGCCGAGAAACGCGGTTTTGCCGCAGGGTACGAAGTGCAGGACTGGTTTGATGCAGAAGCAGAAATCAATGCATTGATAGGTAAAGTCTGACCTGAAAAATCAATATGGGCGAGCTGATGCGGCGGCTGCTTTCTGGCGCCTGCTCGCCGGTTTTGGGTTGGAAAAACGTCATTTTTCAGGGACACGCTGATTGATGCGGAGCGTGCTTCTCGTGGCGAATGACGTGCGGCGATCCGATATCTGCATATGTTTCAGGATTGCCACTTCGCGCAGTTCGTGGACGGTTTCGGCAGCCGGAAAAACATTTCGTCCACCGCTACTGCCAAGAAACCATGAATCCAGCTGGACGCGGGGTTGGCCCCATTTCCTTGCGGAAATCACAACAGGAGGTAATGATGACGCTCAAAAACTTGGCACATTGGATACTGGCCCTGGCTTTGGCTGCCCCGCTGTTTGCCGGTGCAGCTGATTCAGGCACGCCGGTTCTTCAACCGGTGACCCAAGGCGGGGTGACCTATGTCAGCGGCGGATTCGGTTTGGACGAGCGTCAAGCGCTGAACGAGTGGCTGGCGATTACAACCTGAAACTTGTTTTTTCCGAGAAGGGAACAGGGGCCTATCTCGCGGACGTCAAACTTTCGATTGCGGATATGAAGGGCCGGAAAATTCTTGAAGCCGTGTCGGATGGCCCGTGGTTCCCCGTGGTTCTTCACCAGGCTTGCGCCCGGGCGCTACAAAATTAGCGCCGAGGATTAGCGCCGAGGCCGAAGGGATAAACCGGGTTCAGCAAGTCAGGGTCGACGACAACCGGTTGACTACGCGCTACTTCTACTGGCGAAACGAAGCGCGATAACAAACAATGGGGGTGGATGCCAATACCCTTTGCCGGAGATGGCGAGCATCAGCCAACAACCCGAATTTAACCCAGTTCGCGTATCGACTGCATCGGCGGCACACGGGTGATGTGCCGCGTGGTAAGCCAGCCGCTGATGCCTACCAGAAGCGCGCCGGCCATCGGCAGTACAAGCCACAACCAGGCATGCAGGCGCAACGGCAGGTCGAACAGGCGGTCAGCGATCAACGCCATGGCGAGTTCGGCGCAGGCGCTGGCAAGCAGGCCGGCCAGCAATCCCAGGGCGATAAATTCGCTCCACAATCCCTTCGCCAGATAGGCGCGCTGGGCGCCCAGGGTGCGCAACAGCACGGCTTCCTGCTGGCGGGCGTCGAGGCTGGCCAGGAGCGTGGCGACGACGACGGCCATGCCGGTGGCAAGCAGGAATCCCAACAGCAACTGGATGGCGCCGATGATCTGCGCGAATACAGCTTCGATGTTGGCGATGAGCTTGTCGAGCGCGAGCACAGTGATGCCGGGGAAGGACTTGACGAAGCCGGGCAGAACGGCGGTCGCGTCCGGTGGCACGTAGACGCTGGCGATGAAACTGGCGGGCAGGGCGTCGAGCTGGCCGGGGGCGAAGATGACGAAGAAGTTGGGCTGCATCGAGTCCCATTTCACGCTGCGGATGCTGCTGATGCGCGCGGCGATTGTCTGGTCGCCGATCCGGAAACCGAGCTGGTCGCCGACGGCCAGATTCAGGCGCTCGGCCATGCCGGATTCGACCGAGATCTCTGCGGAAGGGTCGCTGCTGAGCAGCGGGGCACCCACCGGCGTGCCCTTTACGGGTGCTGCGGAAGGGTCGCTGCTGAGCGGCGGGGCACCCACCGGCGTGCCCTTTACGGGTGCTGCGGAAGGGTCGCTGCTGAGCAGCGGGGCACCCACCGGCGTGCCCTTTACGGGTGCTGCGGAAGGACGGTCACCGTGCCAGCGGCCGGCCAGCACGGCGTTGTTGGCCGGCAGGGTGGCGGTCCAGGTGAGATTGAGCTCGCGCCGCAGGGCGTTGGCGTCGCGCGCGTCCTCGGGCAGCGTCTCGGCGATGGGCGTGCCGTTCTTGCTGACCAGGCGGCCGCGCACCATGGGGTAGAGCGCGGAGGCCTTGAGGCGGTGCTGCGACAGGTACGCGGCAACCGCGGCCTGCTGCTGCGGCGCGATATTCACCAGAAAATAGTTGGGCGCTTGCGGCGGCAGTTGCTGCTGCCAGTTGGCGACGAGGTCGCTGCGCACCAGCGCCAGCAGGGCTACCAGGAACAGCGCCAGGGTGAAGGCGCCGAGCTGCAGGGTGCTGTCGAAACGGTGGCGCAGCATTTGCGCGAGGCCGAATCGCAGCGGGCCGTGCGACATGCGCTGGATGCCGCCGCCGGCCAGCAACGCCAGCCGCGCCAGCAGGGCGAGCAGCCCGACCAGCGCGGCCAGCGCGCCGACGAAGACGCCGACCAGCCTGGCGTCGCCCGCATACCAGGCGATCAGGAACAGCAATGCCGATCCGCTGATGGCTGCGCTCAGCCAGGCAGCCACCGGCAGCGGCGGCAGGTCGCGCCGCAGTACGCGCAGCGGCGGCACGCGGATCAGGCGCATCAGCGCGGGCAAGCTGGCGCTCGCCAGTGCCAGCAAGCCACTGGCGATGGCGATGCCCACCGGCGCCAGGGCCAGCGACGGTAGACGGGTGACCGTGCCCGGCAGGACCAGGCCCGCCAGCGCCTGCTGCGTCAGGGCGCCAATCACCACGCCGGCGAGGCTGCCCAGCAGACCCAGCGTCAGCAGCTGGACGGCATAGAGCGTGCGCAACTGCGCGGTGGTGGCACCGAAGCAGCGCAAGAGCGCCGCCTGGTTGTAATGGCGCAGCGCATGGTGGTGGGCGGCGATGGCGATCGCCGCCACCGACAGCAAGAGGCTGATCAATGCGGTGAGCTGGATGTAGCGGTCGGCGTTGACGAAGGCGCCGCGCAGCGTTTCGACGCCTTCGCGCGAGCCGATGAGGCGCTGGGTGCTGTCGAGTGCGGGTTTCAGTGCCGCACTGAAAGCGGCGAGTTGTTCGGGTTCGCCGGCAAACTGGTAGAGGTAGGTGAGGCGGCTGCCTGGCTGCAGCACGCGGGTGGTTTCGACCTCATCGGCGCGCAGGAACACGCGCGGGGCGAGGCCGAACACGCCGCCGAGCTGGCCCGGCTCTTCGGCCACGATGCCGGCGATGCGGAAGCTGGCTTCGCCGATCCGCACGCTGTCGCCGACGCTGGCCGACAGCAGCGGCAGCAGCGACGGCTCGACGTAAATCGCGCCAGGCGGCGGTTGCGCCGGACGCGCGGCGCCGGGCTCGAAGGGACGGTCAGCGATGCGCACCACGCCGCGCAACGGGTAGTCGGCATCGACTGCGCGCAGCGTGGCGAGCTGGAAGGCGTCGCCACGGCTCACCATGCTGGCGAATTCGAGCGCCCGGCTGGTGGCAAGCGGCCTGCTTGCGGGCGCGCCGCGTTCAACGGCGGGGACAGGCCAGTCCTCGATCGGGCGTGGGCTGGTGACCATCAGGTCGGCGCCGAGAAAACTGGCGCCCTGCTCGCTCATCGCGCGCTTGATGCGGTCGCCGAGAAAGCCGGTGGTGGACACGCTGCCGACGCCGATGATCAGCGCCAGCAGCAGCACCCGCCATTCGCCGCTGGCGCGTTCGCGGCGCAGCAGCCACAGGCCAAGCCTCGCGAAAGTCATGCGAGGGCCGCCTCGCGCATCTGGCCGGCGACCAGATGCAGCCGGCGCTGGCAGCGCGCCGCCAGTGCTTCGTCGTGGGTGACCAGGATCAGGGTGGTGTGGGCAGAGGCGTTCAGCTCGAACAGGAGTTCGATGATGCGCGCGCCGGTGTCGGCGTCGAGGTTGCCGGTCGGCTCGTCGGCGAACACGATTTCGGGGTCGGTGGCGAAGGCGCGCGCGAGGGCGACGCGCTGCTGCTCGCCGCCGGACAACTGGCGCGGCGTGTGCGCGGCGCGCGCGGCCAGGCCGACGCGGTCGAGCCAGTAGGCCGCGCGCTCGCGCGCGTCGGCGCGGCCGGCCAGTTCCAGCGGCAAAAGGATGTTTTCCAGCGCGCTGAGCGCGGGCAACAGCTGGAACGATTGGAATACAAAGCCGATACGGCCGGCGCGCAGCCGGGCGCGTGCATCCTCGTCGAGATCGCCCAGACGCTGGCCAAGCAGCATGATTTCGCCCGCCGACGGCTGGTCGAGCCCTGCCAGCAAACCCAGCAGCGTCGACTTGCCGGAGCCGGAGGCGCCGGTGATGGCGAGCGTTTCGCCGGCTTTGACCGCGAGCTCGATTTCACTCAGGATGGCGAGCTCGCCGTCGGCGGTGGTTACGCGCTGCGACAGGGCGCGGGCGATGACGACGCCGTGTGATTGCAATGCACTGGTTGATTCAGCAGGGAACTGGGTGCTGTCAGAAGGCGTCATTAAAGAATGGTCAGATTAAGGTGAGTGAATGAATTATCGCGTATGGGTGCTGTTGCTGCTGTGCTGGATGCCGGGCTGGGCGCTGGCCGGCTCGTGCACTGTGTTGATTGTCGGCGACAGCCTGAGTTCCGGTTACGGCCTTGCCGCCGGAAAAAGCTGGGTGGATCTGCTCGATGCGCGCCTGAAAAAGGCCGCACCGCCGCCAAAAAATAAGTGGCGCGTGATCAATGCCAGCGTGAGCGGCGACACCACGCAGAACGGCCTGCAGCGCCTGCAACCTGCGCTTGACAGGCACCATCCGCAAGGCGTGCTGATCGCGCTCGGCGGCAACGATGCCCTGCGCGGCACGCCGCCGGCGGTGATCCGGCAGAACCTGGTCACGATGATCCGCCAGGCCAAGGCGGCGGGCGCCTGGGTGGCCTTGCTCGAAGCGCCGGTGCTGCCCAATTACGGCAAGCCGTATGCCGACGCCGTGGCGAAGCTGTATGTCGACGTGGCGCGCGAGGAAAGCATCATTCGCGTGCCGTGTTTCGTCTGCGACGTGGCCATTGCGCCCGGCATGATGCAGGCCGACGGCATCCACCCGAACGAGAAGGCGCAGCCCCGTATGCTCGATGCCGTGTGGCCGCACATCCAGCCCAAGCTGCGTTGCCCGGCGAAAAAGCCATGAATGGCGCGATCTGTCCGTGCGGATCGGGGCGCAAACTTGAGGCCTGCTGCGGGAGGTTTCATGCCGGCGAGATTGCGCCGGATGCCGAGCGCCTGATGCGCTCGCGCTACAGCGCCTATGTGCTGGGGCTGGAGGATTATCTCCGGGCGACCTGGCATCCCGCTACCCGTCCCGCTGCCATCGGACTCGACGCCACGCCGCGTCCGCAGTGGCTGGGGCTGGCAGTGAAGGCGCACACGCCTCTGGGCGAAGGCCATGCCACGGTGGAATTCATCGCGCGCTACAAGCTCAATGGACGCGCATTCAGGCTGCACGAAACCAGCCGCTTCGAGCGCGCGGACGGGCGCTGGCTGTATGTCGACGGCGAGATTCGCGATTGAAGGCGAACATCATGAACATCATGTGTGCACACGAAATGAAAAAGCCCGCTTGCGCGGGCTTTTTCATTTCGTGCCAATAGATGGGGTGGACGATGGGGCTCGAACCCACGACAACAGGAATCACAATCCTGGACTCTACCAACTGAGCTACGTCCACCATTGATGTCGTTGAAAATGCCAACAACGGAAAAACTTGGTCTGCCCGACAGGAATCGAACCTGTAACCCCCAGCTTAGAAGGCTGGTGCTCTATCCAGTTGAGCTACGGGCAGAGACACTCATCGGGCGCTATTCTTACTTGGGACAACCTTGGGACAACAATTGGGGGTGGTCGGGGTGAGGGGATTCGAACTCCTGACATCCTGCTCCCAAAGCAGGCGCGCTACCGGGCTGCGCTACACCCCGAAATCCTGTTTATTCGTTACAGCCGAATTCGGAGAAGCGAGACTATACATGGCCGAATTGGCCGGGTCAATTTTTGCTTGAGTCGGATGAGGGGTTCCGGGAAAATCACGCTTTTGCTTCAGGGTTGCCTTGATGAGCGCACGAATTCTAGACGGCAAGGCCATGGCCGACACCATCCTCGCAGTGATCCACGACAAGGTGGCCGAACGCGAGGCGCAGGGCAAGCGTCGCCCTGGCCTGGCGGTGATCCTGGTCGGCGGCGATCCTGCCTCAGCCGTGTACGTGCGCAACAAAAAGCGCGCCTGCGAACGCGCCGCCGTCACCAGCGTCTCTCACGACCTGCCGACCACCACCCCCCAGGACGAACTCCTCGCGCTGATCGACACGCTGAACGCCGACCCGGCCATCGACGGCATCCTGGTGCAACTGCCGCTGCCGGTGCACATCGATACGGAGACGGTGATCGAGCGCATCCGGCCGGACAAGGACGTCGACGGCTTCCACCCCTACAACATCGGCCGCCTGGCGGTGAAAATGCCGACGCTCAGGCCCTCCACCCCGCGCGGCATCATGACGCTTTTGCGCGCGACCAACGAGGAACTGCGCGGCAAGAATGCGGTGATGGTCGGCGCGTCCAACATCGTCGGCCGGCCGATGAGCCTGGAACTGCTGCTGGCGGGCTGCACCATTACCGTGTGCCACAGCGCCACGCGCGATCTGGAAAGTTTCGTGCGGTCTGCCGAAATTCTGGTGGTGGGGGTGGGCAAGCCGCGCATGATCCCGGGCGACTGGATACGCGAAGGCGCGATCGTGATCGACGTCGGCATCAACCGCCTGCCCGATGGAAAACTGGTCGGTGACGTCGATTTCGAATCCGCGATGGAGCGCGCCAGCTGGATCACACCGGTGCCCGGTGGGGTGGGGCCGATGACCGTGGCGACGCTGCTGGAGAACACGCTCGAAGCGGCGTTGATGCACAACCCCTGAACGGTTTTTTTATCCGCGAAGAAACGCGAAGGGAAAAACACGTTCTTCGTGAGCCTTCGCGTCCTTCACGGATAAATTCAGTTCGCGTGCAGCGTTCTGAGGTAGGCCACGTCGACGAAGGGCTGGCCGAGATCGGGGCCGGCCAGCAGCCGGTTGGGTGCGTCAGGTTCACCGAGATCGGACAGCACGACCGCAGCGCCGGTGAAGTCGTGGTCCAGCGTGTAGTCGTTGACCGTCACCAGCGTTTTCAGGCCGGCGCCCAGGCTCGCGCGCAGGCCGTTCTCCGAATCCTCGAATGCCAGGCAAACGGCGGGTTCCAGTCCCATTTTTTCCAGCGCGAGATGGTAAATGTCGGAAGCGGGTTTCTTGGCCGGTACGATGTCGCCCGCCGCGATGACCTCGAACCAGTCCTGGCTGCCTGAGCCGAGGCTGTGTTCCAGCAGCACGGTGACGTTTTCCGGGGTGGTGGTGGTGGCGATCGCCAGCCGCAATCCGGCCGCGCGTGCCTCGATCAGCAGCCGCTTGACCCCGGGCCGCATGGGGATGCCGCCGCGCGCGGCGAGCGTCGCGAAGTGCCGGGTCTTGGCCTGGTGGAGTTCCGCCACCCGTTCGTCGAAGTTGGCCGGCTTTTTGTAGTCCGGCCGAAACTGGTCGATGTAGTGCTTGATCCGTTCCTTGCCGCCGGTCACGGCGAGCAGTTTGCCGTAGAGGGCGGCGTCCCAGTGCCAGTCGAGGCCAGCGTCGGCAAAGGCTTGATTGAAAGCGGGCCGGTGGCCGTCGCGCTCGGTGTCGGCCAGGGTGCCGTCAACGTCGAAGAGTAGGGCGTGTAGTGTCATGTGGGTTGCGATAGTTAAGCGATTCTGATATTAAGTCAGGTTGGGTCAAGCCCTGATTACACTAACTTCAAAGAGAACAAGATGGCTGAAACTTTGATGCGCTTCGAGCCTTACAAGGCAAAAAAAGGCGAAGAATACATGAATGCAAAACAGCTCGGGCATTTTCGAAAAATGCTCGAAGCCTGGAAAGCCGAATTGTCGCAGGACATCGACAGCACCCTGCATTCCATGCAGGACGAGCAGACGGTGTTTGCCGATCCCAATGACCGCGCCACCCAGGAATCGGACATGGCGCTCGAGCTGCGCAACCGCGATCGCGAGCGCAAGCTGATCAAGAAAATCAACGAGACCATCGCCAATATCGACAGTGGCGACTACGGCTATTGCGAATCCTGCGGCATCGAAATCGGCCTCGATCGCCTGCAGGCGCGTCCGACTGCAACGATGTGCATCGACTGCAAGACGCTCGATGAAATTCGCGAACGTCAGGTCGCCAAATGAACCTGGCACGCCAGGTCTTCAAATAAGCCGGCCCAGTCAGCTTGCCCATTCAGCCCACCCGCAAAGCGCACATGACCGACACCAGCGAATTTGACCGTAGTTTCAATGGATTGCTTTACAGCGTGATGCGCTGGGATCAGCTGACAGTATTCTGGGATAAGGTGGATGCCGGGGCCGGCTGGTATCTGTATGCGGTCGGTCAGCAGGTGCCGCAAGAACCTTCCGCTGCCGACAAGGTGCAGCAGTTCATGAGCGTACTGGATGAACTGCTGCGGCGCGAGCATCACGAGGATTACTGCGCGATTGTTTACGCCGACAACCTCGATGCGCCCAATTTCATCAAGATCTATGATCCCAATCACCTCGGCAGCTCGTGCGGTTCCAGTTCGACGAAATCGTCGGTGCTGCCGGGTTGGGTGATGAGCCGCATGCCGCCGCGCGAACTCGAAATGAATGGCGTGGTGACCGGCCAGCGCAAGCGCTGGTGGCAGGCATTCCTGGGCGAAGCGGTCTGACTGCCGGGCCGATCGGACCAATAAAAAACGCGCCGGCAGGCGCGTTTTTTATTGGGGCCGGCAGCGTTCCACCGGCCAAAGGGACGCTGCCGGCTTAGCTGGCTTCTTCCTCGTTGCCCGGCGCCGGGGCGGGCGCCGGGGCGGGTGCTTCCAGCAGGGCCTTCATCGACAGCCGCAGGCGGCCTTTTTCGTCCGCCTCCAGAATCATCACCTTCACGACCTGGCCTTCCTTCAGGTAATCGCCGATGGCGTTGACGCGCTCATGGGCGATCTGTGAAATGTGCAGCAGGCCGTCGCGGCCCGGCAGCACGTTGATGATCGCGCCGAAGTCCAGCAGCTTGATGACGGGGCCTTCGTAGACCTTGCCGACTTCGACTTCGGCGGTGATTTCCTCGATGCGCTTCTTGGCGAGTTCGCCGGCTTCCATGCTGGTGCAGGCGATCTTCACGCTGCCGTCTTCCTGGATGTCGATCTGGGTGCCGGTTTCCTCGGTCAGCGCGCGGATGACAGCGCCGCCCTTGCCGATGACGTC
Source organism: Thiobacillus sp. (assembly GCA_049303455.1). GTDB lineage: Bacteria > Pseudomonadota > Gammaproteobacteria > Burkholderiales > Thiobacillaceae > Thiobacillus. The sequence continues at coordinate 16,534 of JBAQND010000113.1, read as the reverse complement.
GCGGATTTTTTCCGGGTTGATCTTCATCGCGATGATGCGCGGCGCGTAAGCCGACATCTCGTGGGTGGCCGACACCGATGACTTCATGATGTCGAGGATGTGCAGGCGGCCTTCCTTGGCCTGCGTCAGCGCGGCCTGCATGATTTCCGTCGTGATCCCGGTGATCTTGATGTCCATCTGCAGCGCGGTCACGCCCTTTTCGGTGCCCGCCACCTTGAAGTCCATGTCGCCCAGGTGGTCCTCGTCACCGAGGATATCGGTCAGTACGGCGAAGCGGTTGCCTTCCTTGATCAGGCCCATGGCGATGCCGGCGACGTGCGCCTTCAGCGGTGCGCCAGCATCCATCAGCGACAGGCAGCCCCCGCACACCGAGGCCATCGACGAGGAGCCGTTGGATTCGGTGACTTCCGAGACCACGCGCATGGTGTAGCCGAACTCTTCCTTGCTTGGCAGCACCGCCAGCAGCGCGCGCTTGGCGAGCCGCCCGTGGCCGATTTCGCGGCGCTTGGGTGCCCCGACGCGACCGGTTTCGCCGGTGGCGTAGGGCGGCATGTTGTATTGCAGCATGAAGCGGTCGGAGTAGGAGCCTTCGAGCGCATCGATCGTCTGCTCGTCGCGTCCGGTGCCCAGGGTGGTGACGACCAGCGCCTGGGTTTCGCCGCGGGTGAACAGGGCGGAGCCATGGGTGCGCGGCAGCACGCCGGTGCGGATGGTGATCGGACGCACGGTGCGGGTGTCGCGGCCGTCGATGCGCGGCTGGCCGGACAGGATGCGATTGCGCACCACGCCGGCTTCCAGCCGGTGGAAGGCGTCTTTCACCGCATTGACGGTGACGGTGTCCATGTCGCCGGTGATGACTTCGGCAAAGGCCTTGCTGCGCACGTCGTCGATCGCGGCCATGCGCGCCTGCTTTTCCTTGATGTTGTAGGCCTGCTGCAGGCCGTCTTCAGCCAGGGCCTTCAGGCGTTCCACCATCGCGGTGTCTTCGGCGACCGGCTGCCAGTCCCACGCGTCGGCGCCGGCTTCGTCGGTCAGCTCGTTGATCGCGTTGATCGCGCCCTGCATCTGCTGGTGGCCGAATACGACCGCGCCCAGCATGATGTCTTCCGGCAGTTCCATCGCTTCGGATTCGACCATCAGCACGGCCGATTCGGTGCCGGCGACGACCAGATTCAGCGCCGAGTCCTTCAACTCGGTGTTGGTCGGGTTGAGCACGTATTCACCGTTGATGAAGCCGACGCGCGCCGCGCCCACCGGGCCGTCGAACGGCAGGCCGGACAGCGACAGCGCGGCGGAGGCACCGATCAGCGCGGGAATGTCGGCGCTGACTTCGGGGTTGGACGAGATTACCGTGGCGATGATCTGCACTTCGTTGAAGAAGCCTTCGGGGAAGAGTGGGCGGATCGGACGGTCGATCAGGCGGCAAATCAGCGTTTCGCCCTCGGACGCGCGGCTTTCACGCTTGAGGAAGCCGCCGGGGATGCGGCCCGCGGCATAGGTTTTTTCCTGGTAATCGACGGTCAGCGGAAAGAAATCCTGGCCGGGCTTGACTTCGTTCTTGGCGACCACGGTGACCAGCACCACGGTGTCGTCCATGTTGATCAAGACTGCGCCGGAGGCCTGGCGGGCGATTTCGCCGGTTTCCAGGGTGACCAGGTGGCGGCCGTAGGTAAACGTTTTTTTGATAGCGCTCATACGAGTTCCTTTCAAAGCAAAAACGCCCCGCATGAGCGGGGCGTGAAAAATTCAGGGGGCAACACGCCCCTTCCACTGTGCCGGTGCAGCAGGGTGCTGGATCATCACAGTGGGTTTGCCGGACTTACTTACGCAGACTGAGGCGTTCGATCAGGCCCTTGTAACTTTCGAGGTTGGTGCGCTTCAGGTAGTCCAGCAGCTTGCGGCGGCGGCTCACCATCTTCAGCAGACCACGACGCGAGTGGTGGTCCTTCATATTGGCCTTGAAGTGGCCGGTCAGGTCGTTGATGCGGGCCGTCAGCAGGGCAACCTGCACTTCGGGCGAGCCGGTGTCGGCGGCGGCGCGTTGGTAATTCTGGACGATTTCAGCTTTTTGAGCGACGGTGACAGCCATGGTGTACTCCTTTTAAATCGCGTGGCCTGCGGCTGAGCGGGACACGTTCTGGGAAACCGGCGATTTTACCCCGAATGGGGGGGTTAACTCAAGTTCGTTGGGTGGCAATCAGGCGGCGGGGGAGCAGTTGGCCGGCATCGGCATCGGCCAGACCGATGAAAACCTGGGCGGAGGTGTACATGCGTGTCAGCCCCTGATGTTCAGCCGGGTGCGGCACGCTGCGACCCTGGCACAGGGCCGCGGCGTCGGCGGCGTCAAGCTGGATGGCGGGCAGATGGGCGACCAGGCAGTCTGCGGGCAGCAGCAGGGCGCGGCGCTGGCCTGCATCGAGCGCTTCAAGGTCGGTGAGCGTGTGCGCCTGGCCCAGGGAGAACCCGCCAGCCGTCATGCGCGTCAGCGCGGTGAGGTGGGCGCCGCAGCCGAGCACGGCGCCGATGTCCTGCGCCAGGGTGCGGATGTAGGTGCCGGCGCTGCATTGCACGTCGAGCACCACGCGCGGCGGATCGCATTCGATGAGTTCAAGCGCGCGGATCGTCACCTTGCGCGGCGGGCGCTCGATTTCGATGCCGGCGCGGGCGTATTCGTAGAGTGGGCGCCCCTGATGCTTGAGCGCCGAGTGCATGGGCGGGATCTGCCCGATTTCGCCGGTGAAGCGGGGCAGCACGGCGCTGATGTCGGCGTGGCTCACCGTGACTTCGCGGGTGTCGAGCACCTCGCCTTCCGGGTCGCCCGTCGTGGTGGTGACGCCGAGTTGCAGTACCGCGCGATAGTACTTGTCGGCCTCGAGCAGGTAGGCGGAAAACTTGGTGGCCTCGCCGAAGCACAGCGGCAAAAGGCCATCGGCAAAAGGATCGAGGGTGCCGGTGTGGCCTGCCTTTTTGGCATTGAGCAGCCACTTGGCTTTCTGCAGCGCGGCGTTGGAGGTGATGCCGACCGGCTTGTTCAGCAGCAGCACGCCATCGATCGGCTCGCGCGTTCGCTTGCCCCCGTTCCCTCCGGGAGAGGGCTGGGGAGACGGGCTGGCGGGCTGGTTCACTCGTCTTTCGGGTGTTTGGCGTCTTCGGCGACGGCGGCTTCGATCAGCTGGCTGAGCTCAATGCCGCGTTCGACCGAGCGGTCGTACACGAAGCTGAGTTTGGGCACCACGCGCAGCTGCATGCGGCGCGACAACTGCGTCCGCAGAAAGCCGCTGGCGCGTTGCAGGCCCAGCAGGCAGGCGGCGTGCTCGGCTTCGCCGCCCAGGGTGGTGAAGTAGACCTTGGCAAACTCCATGTCGCGGTTGACCTCCACCTCGGTGATGGTCAGCATGCCGACGCGCGGATCCTTCACTTCCTGCCGGATCAACTCCGGCAGTTCGCGCTGGATCTGGTCGGCGACCCGACGGGCGCGCGGGAAATCCTTCGGCATTACAGGCTACGCGCGAATTCCACGACCTCGAACACTTCGAGCAAATCACCTTCCTGGATGTCGTTGAAGTTCTTGATGGACAGGCCGCACTCGAAGTTGGCCTTGACTTCCTTGACGTCATCCTTGAAGCGCTTGAGCGAATCGAGCTCGCCCTCATGGATCACCACGTTGTTGCGCAGCACGCGGATGCCGGCGTTGCGTTTGATCATGCCGTCCAGAACGTAGCAGCCGGCGATGGTGCCGACCTTGGAGACGTGGAAGACCTGGCGGACTTCCACGCTGCCGATGACGCTTTCCCGCTTTTCGGGGGCCAGCATGCCGGACAGCGCGGCCTTCACCTCATCCACTGCTTCGTAAATGATGTTGTAGTAGCGGATATCCACGCCGCTGGATTCGGCCAGCTTGCGTGCGGCCGCATCGGCACGCACGTTGAAGCCGATCAGCACCGCCTTGGAGGCGAGCGCGAGGTTGACGTCTGACTCGGTGATCGCGCCCACCGCGCTGTGGATGATGTTGACCTTGACCTCGTCGGTCGACAGCTTGGTCAGCGCGTGCGCCAGGCCTTCGTAAGAACCCTGCATGTCGGCCTTGAGGATGATGGGCAGTTGCTGGACTTCGCCTGCACCCATCTGCCCGAACATCGACTCCAGCTTGGCAGCCTGCTTTTTGGCGAGTTGCACGTCGCGGAACTTGCCCTGACGGAACAGCGCGATTTCGCGCGCCTTGCGCTCGTCGGGCAGCACCATCATGTCCTCGCCGGCACGCGGCACGTCGGACAGACCCTGGATTTCAACCGGGATCGAGGGGCCGGCTTCGGTGACGACCTTGCCCGACTCGTCGAGCATGGCGCGGACGCGGCCGAAAGCCTGGCCGGCCAGCACCATGTCGCCGCGGCGCAGGGTGCCGGATTGCACCAGCAGCGTGGTGACCGGGCCCTTGCCCTTGTCCAGGCGCGCCTCGATGACGAGGCCCTTGGCCGGTCCTTCTGCGGCTGCCTGCAATTCCAGTACTTCGGCCTGCAGCAGGATGGCGTCGAGCAGGCCATCGATGTTGGTATTGGCCTTGGCCGATACTTCGATGAACTGCGTGTCGCCGCCCCATTCCTCGGGGGTGACACCCTGCGCGACGAGCTCCTGGCGGATGCGCTCGGGGCTGGCGTCGGGCTTGTCGATCTTGTTGATGGCCACCACCAGCGGCACGCCTGCTGCCTTGGCGTGGTGGATGGCTTCGATGGTCTGCGGCATCACGCCGTCGTCCGCCGCCACCACCAGCACCACGATATCGGTCGCCTTGGCGCCGCGTGCCCGCATGGCGGTAAACGCTTCGTGGCCCGGGGTGTCGAGGAAGGTGATGACGCCTTTCTCGGTTTCGACGTGATAGGCGCCGATGTGCTGGGTGATGCCGCCGGCTTCGCCGCTGGCCACCCGGGTGCGCCGGATGGTGTCGAGCAGCGAGGTTTTGCCGTGGTCGACGTGGCCCATCACCGTGACCACTGGTGGGCGGGGGCGCATGAGGACTTCGCCGGTAAAGCCGGTGTCGATGTAGGCTTCCGGGGTATCGAGCGCGGCAGGCTTGGCGATATGGCCCATTTCCTCAACCAGGATGATCGCGGTTTCCTGGTCGAGCACCTGGTTGATGGTCACCATGCTGCCCAGTTTCATCAGGGCCTTGATGACCTCGGCTGCCTTCACCGACATCTTGTGGGCAAGTTCGGCCACGGTGATGGTTTCGGGCACCAGCACCTCACGCACGATCGGCTCGGTCGGCGCCACGAAGGTGGTTTCCTCTTGGCCGGATCTGGATTTGCCCTTACGGCCACGCCAGCCGGCATCGGGCGCAGCGCCGCCGCGGGTCTTGAGTCCGCCCTTGCGCTTTGCCGCATCCTCTTTCCAGGTGCCGCCAGCTTTCTTGTCCGGACCTTTGGCACCTTTGGCGGCAGCCGGCTTGTCGGGCTTGTGCAGGGTTTTTGCGGTGGGTGCGGCGGGCGCGGGCGGTGCGGCGGCTTTTTCCGCTGCCGCAATCTTGGCGGCTTCGCGCGCGGCTTCCGCCTGCTTGCGCAAAGCCTCGCGTTCGATGCGGGCCTTGGCGTCCGAGGCCTGGCGTTCCTGCAGTGCCAGGTGGCGGCGCGTTTCTTCTGCGCGCACCTTGACTTCGGCTTCGTTCAGGATTGAGGCTTTTTTGATGCGGGTGGTTTTCTTCACCGCCGGGGCGGCTTCTGCTGCGGGTTCCACAGCCTCCTCGAGCGGCGCGGGCGCGGCTTCAGCGGTGACAGCCGGTTCTACCGCAACGGGTTCGGCGACGACGGGTTCAATCGCAGCAGGTTCGGCAGCGGCAGCGACCGGCTCGATTTCCGCAGCCTTGGCCTTGGCAGGTTTCGCAGCAACCGGCTCGGCGATAGGCGCTTCAATCTCGGCTTCAACGACCGGCTGAACCTGTTCCTCGATCAGCGGAGCGGCTTCGACTACTGGTACAGGCCCCACCACGGGCTGGGCTTCGGTCGCCAGCGCAGCGGCATCGCGCTTGACGTAGGTGCGTGACTTGCGCACTTCCACCTGAATGGTGCGCGACTTGCCTGTGCTGTCCGTTTTGCGGATTTCACCGGTCTGCTTGCGCGTGATGGTGATCTTGGTTTTTCCAGCCTCGGCGCCACCGCCGTGCATTTTGCGCAGATAGTCGAGCAAATGCGCTTTATCCGCTTCGGTGACGGGATCGACGACATCATTCTTGCTGACGCCTGCCGCCTTCAACTGTTCAAGCAACAGATGGGGCGGAAGTTTCAGTTCCTGGGCAAATTGTTCTACGTTCATGCAGTCCTCTTGGCGTATCAGCCTTGGGCGAACCAGGGCGCGCGTGCGGCCATGATCAATTGTTTGGCGCGTTCGGCATCCATGGCGGAGATTTCAGTCAGTTCATCGACTGCCAGTTCCGCCAGGTCCTCGGTGGTGTGGATGCCCTTGCCGGCAAGCGTGCGTGCGGTTTCTGCGTCCATGCCTTCGAGCGACAGCAGGTCGCCGGCGGAGGCCTCGACCTGCTCTTCGCCGACGATGGCTGCGGTCAGCAATGCGTTGCGCGCACGGTTGCGCAATTCGTTGACCAGGTCTTCGTCGAACGCCTCGATCTCGAGCATTTCGTTCAACGGCACGTAGGCGACTTCTTCCAGCGTGGAGAAGCCTTCGTCGACCAGGATCTGGGCGACTTCCGCGTCCACGTCCAGTTTTTCGACGAACAGCGCGAGGGTCTTGCCGCTTTCGCTCGACTGTTTTTCTTCTGCCACTTCGCGCGACATGATGTTGAGTTCCCAGCCGGTCAGCTCGGACGCGAGGCGCACGTTCTGGCCGCCACGGCCGATGGCCATCGCCAGCTGTTCCTCGTCCACCACCACGTCCATGCTGTGCTTGTCCTCGTCGACCACGATGGAGCTGACTTCGGCGGGCGCCAGCGCATTGATGACGTACTGCGCGGGGTCAGCCGACCAGTGGATGATGTCGACGCGCTCGCCCGCCAGTTCGTTGGTCACCGAGGTGACGCGCGAACCGCGCATGCCGATGCAGGTGCCGATCGGGTCGATGCGCGGGTCGTGCGAGACCACCGCGATCTTGGCGCGCAGGCCGGGGTCGCGGGCGGCCGCCTTGATTTCAAGCAGGCCTTCCTCGATTTCCGGCACTTCCAGTTCGAACAGCTTCATGATGAATTCGGGCGCGGTGCGCGACAGCACCACCTGCGGGCCGCGGGCGCCGCGGTCGATGCGCAGCAGGTAGGCGCGGACGCGGTCGCCGACGCGCAGGTTTTCGCGCGGGATCATCTGGTCGCGGTGCAGGAAGCCTTCGATGCGGCCGGATTCGATGACGGCATTGCCGCGGTCGATGCGTTTGACCACGCCGTTGACGAGGTGTTCCTTGCGGTCGAGGAAGTCGCTGATGATTTGCTCGCGCTCGGCGTCGCGGATCTTCTGCAGGATGACCTGCTTGGCCGCCTGTGCGCCGATGCGGCCGAACTCGATGTTCTCCAGCGGCTCTTCGATGTAGTCGCCGATTTCGATGTCGGGGTGCTTGTCCTGGGCGTCGATCAGCAGGATCTGGTGACCCTCGGATTCGAGGTCGGCCTCGGACACGACCTGCCAGCGGCGGAAAGATTCGTATTCGCCGGTTTCGCGGTCGATCGATACGCGCACGTCGGCCTCTTCCTTGAAGCGCTTTTTGGTGGCGGAGGCGAGTGCCTGCTCAAGTGCTTCGAACACCACCTCCTGGTCCACGTTCTTTTCGCGCGCCAGCGCATCGGCCAGCATTAACAATTCACGACTCATCATTCCCTCCAGCCCGCCTAAACCTTGGGGTTCAGGCGGGCAGCGTCCACATTTCTTAAATCAACCGACACTTCCGTGCCATCGACGATCAATTTCACCACGTTTTCTTCCAGCCCGACCAGCTGACCGCCGAGGCGGCGCCGGTTGTCCATCGGCACCCGCAGCTTCAGCATCACCTGCTCGCCGGCGAAGCGCACATAGTCCTGCGGCCTGACCAGTGGCCGGTCGATGCCGGGCGAGGACACTTCCAGCCTGTCGTAGTCGATGTTCTCGACGGCGAACAGGTGGCTCAGGTGATTGCTCACCTTGGCGCAGTCTTCAATCGTGATGCCTTCGGGTTTGTCGATAAATATCCGCAACAGCCCGCGTCCGGCGCGCTCAAGCGTCACCAACTCGTAACCGAGTTCGGCAAGCACAGGCTCCAGGCGGGCGGGCAAATCCATCATCGAAAATCCATAAAATCCATAGTTGTGTCGCGGCGCGACACAAATAAAAAATGGGCAAACTGCCCATTGTGTTAGTAATCAAGCGCCGGAATTATACCACTCGGGCCGACGGACTGAAAGACAAGGATGGTGCCCGGAACCGGAATCGAACCGGTACGCCATCGCTGGCGAGGGATTTTAAGTCCCTTGTGTCTACCAATTTCACCATCCGGGCAAAGCGGACGGCTGATCAAAAGTCTGGAGGCGCGAGCCGGAGTCGAACCGACCTACACGGATTTGCAATCCGGTGCATAACCGCTTTGCTATCGCGCCATTGCGGTAAACCACTTTAAACGAAAAGGGGAAAACGTCCGGTCTAGACCATCTGTTTTCCCCAGAATGCTGGAGCGGGAAAGGAGGCTCGAACTCCCGACCTCAACCTTGGCAAGGTTGCGCTCTACCAGCTGAGCTATTCCCGCGTTGAAGGCTGCGCATTATGGGGATTCCGCTTTTCCCTGTCAACAATATTCATGAAGTTTTTTGCAGGGCGCGCGAGGCCATCACCAGGTAATACGCCATCGACACCAGGGTGAGCAGGGCGGCGACCCAGATCAGCAGCGTGCCGATGCCTGCAATGGGCAGGCCGGCGAGCGGGTCGAAATACAGCAGCAGCACGATGGCGATCATCTGCACCGTGGTTTTCAGCTTGCCGACGAAGGATACGGTGACGCTGGCTGATTTTCCGGCCATCGCCATCCACTCGCGCAAGGCCGAGATGGTGATTTCACGGCCGATGATGATGAGCCCGATGAGCGGTGACACGCGGTCGAGATCAATCAGTACGATCAGCGCGGCGGCGACCATCAGCTTGTCGGCCACCGGGTCGAGAAAGGCGCCGAAGGCCGAGGTCTGACCGAGCGCGCGCGCCAGATAGCCATCGAGCCAGTCGGTCAACGCCGCCACCCCGAAAAACGCCGCGGCCAGCAGGTTGGCTTCGCGTGCCGTCACCCAGCCGTCTGGCAGGTAGAACACCCCCGCCATCAGGGGGATGAAGAGGATGCGCAGCCAGGTGAGCAGGTTGGGGAGATTGAGGGGCATTGTTGATTAATGGAGCGCGTTGTAGATGGTTTCCGCCAATTCTCGGCTGATACCGTTCACCGTGGCAAGCGCATCGACGCCGGCGTCACGCACGCCCTGCAGGCCGCCGAAGTGTTCCAGCAGCTGTTTGCGGCGTTTGGGGCCGATCCCGGCGATGTCTTCCAGGGTCGACTGCACGCGGGCCTTGCCGCGTTTTGCGCGGTGGCCGGTGATGGCGAAGCGGTGGGCCTCGTCGCGCACCTGCTGGATCAGGTGAAAGCCGGGGTGGTCCTTGGCGAGCTTCAGTTCGCGGCCGTCGGCGAAGATCAGCGTCTCCAGGCCTGGCTTGCGCGCCTCGCCCTTGGCGACGCCGAGCAGCAAAACATCGCTCAGGCCAAGCTCGGCCATCGCCTCGACCGCGCTCGAAATCTGCCCTTTGCCGCCATCGATCAAGAGCAGGTCGGGCAGCACGCCGTTTTCCTCGACGCTCTTGCGAAAGCGCTTGGTGAGCGCGGCGCGCATCGCGGCGTAGTCGTCGCCCGGCGTGATGCCCGTGATGTTGTAACGGCGGTAGTCGGATTTCTTCAGGTCGTCGCCTTCGTAGACGACGCATGAGGCGATGGTGGCTTCGCCCATGGTGTGCGAGATGTCGAAGCATTCGATGCGGTTGAGCGCCGGCAGGCCGAGCGTGTCACGCAGCGCGGCAAACCGCTGCGACTGGTTGGCGCGGTCGGCGCTGCGGCGCGCGGCTGACAGGCGCGCGTTGGCCTGCGCCATGCCGATCCAGACTTTTCGCTCGCCGGTGACGCGGTGCAGCAGGCTAACCTTCTTGCCGGCCTGTTCGGATAGCAGCGCTTCCAGCGCGTCGGTCTCGATCGCTTCGCTGATCAGGATGCGCGCCGGGATCGGGTGGTCGAGGTAATGCTGGCCGATGAAGGCCTCCAGCGCTTCGGCCGGCGTCGCGCCTTCGCCATGCTGCGGGAAGAAGCTGCGGTCGCCGAGATGGCGGCCGCCGCGGATCATGGTCAGGTTGACCGCGATCACCCCGCCGGCCTCGGCCACCGCCACCACGTCGGCATCGGCCTCGCCGCCGGTGGTGTCGACGAACTGCTTTTCGCGCACCGTCGCCAGCATGCGCAGGCGGTCGCGCAGCAGGGCGGCGGTCTCGAAATCGAGCGCAGCCGCGGCAGCGTTCATCTGTTCGGTGATCAGTTCGGTCAGCGCGCTCGCCTCGCCGTGCAGCAACTGCGCGGCCGCACTGACGTCGCGCGCGTAGGCTTCCGGCGTGATGCGCTTGACGCAGGGCGCGCTGCAGCGCTTGATCTGATGCAGCAGGCAGGGACGCGAGCGGTTGGTGAACACCGTGTCCTCGCAGGTGCGCAGCTGGAACACTTTCTGCAACAGCTGGATACTCTCGCGCACCGCGAAGGAATTGGGGTAGGGGCCGAACGTCTGGTCATGCTTTTTCGGCGTGCCGCGAAAATAGGCCAGGCGCGGAAAGCGGTGTCCGGTCAGCAGCAGGTAGGGGTAGGACTTGTCGTCGCGGAACAGGATGTTGAAGCGCGGCTTCAGCCCCTTGATCAGGTTGTTTTCCAGCAGCAGCGCTTCCGCCTCGGTGCGCGTCACCGTGGTGTCGATGTGGTCGACGCTCTTCAGCATCAGGCGGATGCGCGGGCTCTGGTCGGTTTTCTGGAAGTAGCTGGTGACGCGCTTCTTCAGATCTTTTGCCTTGCCGACGTACAACACGGTTCCCGCCGCATCGGTCATGCGGTAGACGCCTGGCAGGGTGGGCAGCGAGACGAGGAATTCTTTGCTGACGGCGCTCAAGGGGGCTTATGCATCCTCGTCGAGCAGCTTGCCCGCAATGGCCCAGTTCTCGTCCGGCAGCTCCTCGAAGGCGATGGTGGTGTACGACGCCGGCTTGCCCGCATGGCGCTCCAGCGTGGCGGTGATTTCCTCGGCGACTTTCTGCTTCTGCTCGCGGGTCAGCGTGCCGGCGAGCTTGATGGTGACGACAGGCATGGTCAGTCCTTCGCTTGAATTTTCTCGAACACCGCCGCGAACATCTCGGGGGTGAGGCGGCGCGTCTGGGTATTGTAGCGGGAGCAGTGGTAGCTGCCGACCAGGCGCCGGCCGTCGGGCAGGCGATAGTCGCTGGCGTGGCCGAACGGGTAGTCCTTGAGCTTGAGGCCCTGCGCGCGCAGCACCGCCTGGTGCGCGATCTGGCCCAGTGCCAGGATGCTGGCGTGTTCCGGCAGCGCTGCCAGTTCGGCCGCCAGAAACCGGTTGCATTCGCGGATCTCCCCCGGTTCCGGCTTGTTCGCCGGCGGCAGGCATTTGACCGCATTGGTGATGCGGCAGCCGCTGAGGATGAGGCCATCGTCGACCGACAGCGACTCCGGCGCGCTGGCGTAGCCGAATTTGTGCAGGGTCTGGTACAGCAGCACGCCGGCGTGGTCGCCGGTGAAGGGGCGCCCGCTGCGGTTGGCGCCGTGCATGCCGGTACGTGCAAGTGTTGCCATAGTGGACACCCCATTAACCCCGTAAAATCAAATAGGTATAACGATCAGGCGAGTCTATCGCTACCGCATCAAAAATGGACTGGAGAAGTGGTTACAGTCCATTTTTGTCGGGACCCTGATTTTGCTATGAGTAGGAATTCTGCTCGGAAGCGAGATTAATTGTAAGGGGCGACCATACGAGCATGTTGTATATATGGGCATAACACAGGCGTGATGGTTTAGCATGGACATGCATGGTTCCGACGGTCAAGTTCGCAACGTGATGGCTGCGCAACCAATTTTTTCAAGCTGCGATGCCTAATTACCTGAACTCGCCGGCGGCGAGGGATTCACCTTTGAGGGAGACGCGGCTGCGTTCTATCTCAGCGCGCTGTTAGCCGTAGCATATGCACGTGGCATCGATGATCGAACCGTTGCCAGCGTGTCGGTTCAGCAGCGCGACTTCGGCGAACCGCTCGATGATGTAATCGTCGACTTTGAAGATGCCGCAAAAAGCCCGGCTCGCGTTAGCCTCCAGGTGAGGCGTTCGCTCACGATCAGCAAAGCGAAAACGAACATTGACTTACGCGACATCATCCGCTGGCTTACTCTTAAAAATTCTGATTTTCGCATCAACACCGACCGCTACGGGGCTGCGGTTAGCACGATCAGCCCTGCCAAAGAACGAGCACTCAATGTTGAATTGCACCCAAATCTGACCCGGGAATTGCATTGAATTTTGACCCACCCGGATGAGCCGGATTATGGCTCAGGTTGCTGCAGGTTTTTGGTTTTGTCCTCCTTTCCGGTCATGGCTGAACTGTTTTTGAAGCGGTAACTTTCGTTGCCCGTTTCCACGATATGGCAGTGGTGCGTGAGGCGGTCGAGCAGTGCCGTCGTCATCTTCGGGTCACCAAACACCGACGCCCATTCAGAGAAGCTCAGGTTGGTCGTGATGATCACGCTGGTGCGCTCGTAAAGCTTTGACAGCAGGTCCCGGCTGCCCCACAGCAAGTTAGTGGTTTGTGGGTTTTCTAAGTTGGGACGTCCAATATCTTCAAAAATCGAGATTTTGGAATGCGTTTGCCATCCATGTGCAGGTTTTGTTCAGCCCCATCTGCCATGATGAAGCGTTGTTCGCCACTTGCCTGCCAGACTTCAGATAGTTGCGCGAGTTGATAGCCTGAACTTCCGTTCATATATCCAGGGCTCAGAAGGTCAACGCGCTGTAAATGAACGTGAGACGGTGGATTAGCAGCTAATTCCTGAATGGTTCTTAAGTCACTTAAGATTAAATGTCGCTCCAGTTTCACGTCGTTGTCATCCGTGAAGAGAACAGTGACGAAGTAGTAGGGTAATTTCAATCCAAGTTCGACCCAAGACCAAGTCCTCTCGCCATTCGGCGCCAAGGCTGATGGGATAGGTAATTCTGCATCGGGAAACGTATGTAACATATCCAGAACTCTCAATAAGGGCTGTAGTGTTGTGGATTATATTCCGTGGATTAGCCGTCACGCCATCGCCATTCTGTGGCCATGGAAGACGAAGAACTTACAGAGCTGCGGCAAAATCTTGGGCAAGAGATACGTGAAGCTCGGCAGCTAGCCGGGATATCCCAAGAAGACCTGGCCCTGATGGCGGATATTGATCGATCCTATGTGTCGCAGCTTGAAAGAGGGATAGCGAACCCATCTTTGCTGATATTGCATAGGCTGGCCAAGGTCCTGAAATCTGAGCTTTATGTAACGATAAGAAACGTTGGTTAACCTGGCAGTCCACTCGACTTCACCCTAGGGAAGCGCTGATTAATTCCACTTCCGTCATTCCAGCGCAGGCCGGAATCCAGTGAAATCAAGCAACTGGGCACAGGCTTTTTCACTTTGGTGGCTAGTGCGGGCGTGCCGAATGGTTGGAATCTCCGTCCCTGGCGAGATGTTGTAGCGTGGGGCAAAGTTGACTATTTCATCCAGCCCGATACGGGCAGCCAGTTCCCTGGCCGGGGATTTTAGGGCATAGCGTCCGCACATTTCAGTTCACCTTCGGCAGGTCTTCCCAGCGGGTCGTGTAGGCCGGTGATACTCGATCACGCTTCATCTGCCATGGCTTGGCCATGCCTTCAGCCGCCAGCCGCAACGTACCGCGACCCCACTTGGCATTGGCCCGATCCATCACCTGCATGAGTGCAGGGTGCTCCGGGCTGGCAGTTCCAAACAACACGCCTTGTGTCTGTTCCGCAGGCCCTAGATCCATCAGCATCACCCCAGCCTTCTGGTAGGCGAACCCCGGTTTGAATAGGCGCTTCAGCCCCCACAAGGCTGCACTGGTCAGCCTTACTGTGTCGCTGGTGGTCTGGGTCAGCGGCACTGTGATGCCCCGCTGGTATTGTGGGTGGGATTCGTTGAAGGGGTTGGTGCGGATGTAGACCTGAACCGCTCCCGCTACCGAACACTGGCGGCGCAGCTTTTCGGCGGCGCGGGCCATATAGGTCGAGACTGCCTCTTCCAGTTCGGGCAGGGTGTAAATGTAGGCACCAAAGGTTCGGGAGGACATAATTTGTTTTTTAGCCGGGACCAGCTCTTCCAGTTCAAGGCAGGAGATGCCGCGCAGTTCCATCACCGTTCGTTCCAGCACGACAGAGAAGGTGTCCCGGATCATGCGGGCATCGGCAATACGCAGGTCACGCACCGTAGCGATGCCCATTCCAGCAAGGCGCTCGGTGAGACGGCGTCCTACCCCCCACACCTCGCCGACTCCGATGCGGGCAAACAGGGCGTCAAGTTCTGTCACGCCCATCCGCCCGAAATCGCACACACCGTCTGCCCCCGCCAGCCCCTTCTTGGCGCAATGGTTGGCGAGCTTGGTGAGCGTCTTGGTGGCGCCGAAACCGACACAGACCGGAAGGCCCACCCACTGCTTCACCTGCAGGCGGATGCGCTGGCCGATGGTGAACAAATCAGCGTAGGACAAGCCGTCGAAGCCGAGGAAGCACTCGTCGATGCTGTAGATTTCCTGCTGCGGCGAATAGCGGCCCAGAACCTGCATCATGCGGTTGCTCATGTCTGCATACAACGTGTAGTTGCTGGAATAAGCCAGAATGCCGTGCTTCCGGGCCAGGTCCTTGAGCTTAAACCAGGGTTCGCCCATTGGCACACCCAGTGCCTTCACCTCGGCACTGCGGGCAACCACGCAGCCGTCGTTGTTGGAGAGCACCACCACCGGCCTGTCTTCCAGCTTGGGGTTGAACACCCGCTCGCACGAGACATAGAAGTTGTTGCCATCGACCAGCGCAAAGGTCATCGCTTGAAGCGTTGGATGACACTGGTGACAACGCCCCACACCCTAAGCTCCTGCCCGTCCTTGAGTTCGATGGGTGCGTAGGTTGGGTTCTCTGCGACCAGCCGAATCTTTCCCCGGCGCTTCTCCAGTCGTTTCACTGTCAGTTCGCCGTCGATCTCGGCAATGACGATATCGCCGTGCTTGGCTTCCAGGGCACGATCCACCACCAGAAGGTTGCCTTCCTGGATGCCAGCACCGGTCATCGAGTCGCCCGCCGCCTGGACGAAGAAGGTGGCTTCCTTGTGTTCGATCAGATGCTCGTTAAGGTCGAGCCAGGCTTCCACGTAGTCGTCGGCAGGCGAAGGAAAGCCTGCCTGCACCTTGTGGCCGAACAGGGGGAGTCTGATGCGGGTTGCGTCCGGATGGGGAAGCTTTGACCCGCCCGGGAAGTCGCTGGCGGTAAGCAGCGACTGGACGGCAGGGATCAAGCTTACGGGGAGGCGGACGACTTTGCTGGGTCCGTGACGCGACGGGCGACCTGCACCAGGGCGGGCACCTCCGTGAGAGGGTTTGTTACGAATGTCCATCTTGAAAATGTAACATAATTCAAGATGGGTGTGGGTGGAACATTATTAACCGCTGCATTGCAGCTTGCCAGTCTGAGGTTTCGACCCGGGAGCGGTGCAGGGTTATTGCTTTTCTTCACCCCTCATATTGAGTTAACTGACTGATCCATATGGCTTTTCCGTATTGTTTTGGATTTTGGCAATTACGGAAAAACATTACGAATCATCGGCTTACCATTTTTGGGGGGGGGGAAGCCAGGACAACCGTAACCCGTTACATACGTATTCCCTTTGGCCGATGAGCAGGCCGAATGTCAGCAAAGTCGATTGGCAGGTTCTTGATCAGTTACCAGTCATTCACGGCATCCAATTCTTCTGTGACGCGATGACCGCAGCTGGCCGGTTCTTGCCTAAAGAAGCACGACCTGGACTTGCACTCTGTCAGGTCAAGTCTGAATTCCTACAGATAAAATCTCTTAGCAAAGCGGCGCCTTTTCGTTCTGACAATAGGATTTCTCCAACGAAGTGAGTAAGCCATCGCTTCTCGCAATTCACAGGCGACGATATAAATTTATATCGTGTACTTGAATAATATTCTTGTGATACTAGGTTCTTACGGCTATCGATACGTAGCTACATGAATCGCCCGGGAATCGTGGAGGCCATTTGGTTTAAGTGAGGCTATCACCGGCCTACACAACCCGCTGGAAAGACCTGCCGAAAGTGAACTGAAATGTGTGGACGTTATGCCCTAAAAGCCCCGGCCAGCGAACTGGCTGCCCACTTTAGACTCGATGAAGCGGTCGATTTCGCACCGCACTACGACATCTCGCCAGGGACGGAGATTCGTAAGCGTCCAGCCGCCCCACCCCAACAGAAGCAGGATTTAC
>JBAQND010000112.1:0-26438 GCA_049303455.1 Thiobacillus sp. | reverse complement strand
TGATAGGCGGGATGGCCGGCCAGTCCGTCGATTTTTTTATAGGTGTCCGTGGTGTCGTGACAGACCAGGCAATCGACATTGCGCTCGGACTTGAAGTCGAAGGTGTCGTCCTTCCAGCCGTAGCCGATGTGGCAGGTGGTGCAGAAGGCCTCGTTGGAGCGAGTGCCGATGCAGAACGGGTTGAGCACATTCTTCTTGCCCAGCCGCTGGCCGGTCTTCACCTGCTTGAAATCCCAGGTCCAGTGCTTGGTCGCCATCACCTGCTTGGCCGCCTCGGTATGGCAAGACAGGCAGGCTTCGGTCACTTCCTCGCCGGTCTTGAAGGGTTTTTGCAACTGGCTGAATTTGTTATGATCCGCCGTGGATGGCGTCGGTTTCGCTTGCGAGGGGGCTGTGGCGGGAATGGCTGAAGTCTGCGCCGCAGCATTCAGTGTCGCCAGCAGCAGGCCGGCGAACAATGCGCACCGGGAGAGACGCCCTTTGGCTTGACTTGATCTGTTCATCATCAGCACTCTCTGTTTCATTCAGGTACGAGGCGCGGGCATCTCAGGGACCGGTTCTCGGCTTTCAGTTGCCGCACCCACCCCAAGGCGGCCGGATCCCGCAGGCATGCGTGGCTCCGCCCTGATTGCGCCTGTGTTCGCCCAGCTGGGCAAACTGGCCAAACAAGGCCGCCCGCAGAGAGACGTCCTCCACCGTTTCCTCCCGCGCCTGCTTCATGCACGGCAGCCATTGGTCGCGTTCTTCGGGGCCGATGGCGTAAGGCAACAAGTGGCGCCGCCGCAGCATGGGATGTCCGTGCTTTTCAATTCAATATAGCGTCGCGGACCACCCAGCCAGCCGGGAAGAAAACCGGGAAGAAAATCGAACAGCTTGATGCCGGATTCGCTGAGGTCGGCCGGATGAATCTTGCGCGCCGCATAGGCCTCGGGCAGTTCGTCCATCAACGCATGGAATCGATCGACCAAGGCGCTGATAACCGCATCGCCCCCAATGCGCTATGCGCTGGTAATCGGACATGACGGCTTGATTGTGTGTTTGCATGAAATTATCTTAAAAAATATTGGACATAAAAAAACAGCCCCACGCCCATGAATGGCCAGGCGATCGCGGGACCGAGCAGCACGCGCAGCACGCGGTTGCGGGGGATGAAACCGACGCCATGCACGAACCCGGCCGACATGCCCCACATGATCAGTGAGAGCACGCCATGGTTGATCGCGCTGCCTTCTGCAGTCGTCAGGCCGCGCGGCAACAGGGTGACGAGGATCATCAGCGCGAGCGCAGAAGCAAGCGACAGGCCATTTGCCCAACCGCTGTTAAGCCAACTCTTCATGCGCGTTTGGCCTTGCGATAGGGGCGCAGGTACTGCCATTCGAAAAACCGCTTGGCCCAATGGAACAGGCGGCAGGGCGGCAAAATCAGGGCGCGCTTTTCGTCGCGATAGACCAGGATGCCGCGGTCAAGCGTGTCGACGATGCAGATCAGTTCGACCTTGAAGCGCGCAACGGGCGGCTTGCCGGCCAGCGCCAGCAGCAGGTTTTCAGCGGCAGCCTTCGCCTGCAGGTCGGCGATGTGCGCCTGCTTGGGCAGCCAGTCGGGGCCGGGGTAGCTCCCCGAATCGCCGGCGACATAGACCTTGTCCGCGCCGGCGACGCGGCAATGCGCGTCGGCCTTGAAGAACCCGCCGTCGGACAGCGGCAGCGCGGCCTCGCTCGCCCACGCCGGGCCCGTCATGCCGGGCATGAACAGAATCAGGTCGGCAGGCACGTCGCCCCCCTCGGTCCTGATCCGGTCGGACTCGAACCCGCTAAGCTTGTGGCCGAGGTGGGTGGCGATGCCGCGCGTCTGCATTTCACGCAGCAGGCCGGCCACCGCCTTGTCGCCGAGGCGCTTGCCCGGCTCCTTCGCGGCGTTGAAGAACACCAGCTTGAAGCGTTCGTGTCGGCCCTGTTTGCGCAACAGCGTGTCGATGCCGAACAGGAGTTCGAACATCGGGCCGCCGCGCATCGCGCCTTGCTCTTTCGGGTTGGTGCCGAACCCGAATGCGATGGTGCCGCCCTCCATTCCGGCGAGCCGCTCGCGGATCGCCTCGGCGGCGTTCGGACCCTCGCAGATCGTCAGCGCGTGTTCGATGCCGGGCAGGGCCTTGAGAAAGCGGCTGCCGCTGGCGATCAGCAACGCGTCGTTGGCAAGCGGACCGCTGTCGGTCAGGACGGTGCGGCCGCCGTCCGCCAGCCCGGTCACGCGGCCGGCATGGAACGCGACATCGTGCCCGGCGAGAAAACCCCGAGCGTCGACGTTGAGGTCGGCGCCGCGGCGCAGGCCCGCCGGCACCCAGATCAGGCTCGGGTAATACACCAGTTCCGCCTTTGGCGCGACGAGCGTGATCCGCACGTCCCGGCTGCGGCGGCGCAACTCGCGCACGGCGGTGAGCGCGGCGAATCCCGATCCGAGTATGACGATGTGCGGCGTGATCATGGCAGATGAGGGATCAATCCTGCGGCGTACCGTTTGCGGCCTTGTTGCGCGCCTCCTCCTGCGCGGATCCGCGGGCGTCGCACATCATCGCGTTCATCGAGGCGAGCAGCACGGCCATGGTGACTCCGAGTATCCAGGCGAAATACCACATGGCGATTCCTTTCAGTAGTTCAGGTGTAGGGTGATGGCGGTCCCGGTTTCAGGCACCGTCACGGCGGCATCCTTGAAAGCGGGCTTTCTGCTGACGTCCGGATGGTTGGACAGCGCCCAACCCTCCCTGGGGATCATGCCGAGAAAGCGGTTCAGTTCGCCGTTGCCGTCCTCGTCGTGGTAGGCCATTACGGCGTACCGCCCGGGCCTCAGCCCGTCGAGCGACAGCGTGGTCTGGCCCCCGGGAAGAACGTGGCGACTGCTGGCGCGCGTTTCCTTCGGGAAGCCTTCGGCATGGTCGAACAGCAGCACGGTGAGGGGGCCGCCGCCGGGCTGGACGCCGTCGAGGGTGACGGTGAGCGTCGCGGCCTGCGTGCCGGGCAGGCACAGCATCAGCGGCAAGGCAAAATAGCAGGCATTCAGCATGATGCGCCTCCCGTTCAATAGACCGACTTGTCGTTGGCGGCGATGTATTCCGTGGTCACCTTGCCCCACATTATCTTGTAGCACCATGAGGTGTAGAAGATGATCAGCGGCATGAAAATGACCGTCGCGCCGAACATCAGGCCGAGCGTGAGATGCGAGGACACGGCGTCGTACACGGTGAGGCTGGAACGCAGATCGCTCGACGACGGCATGATGAAGGGAAACATCGAGACGCCGGCGGTGCCGATGATGCCGGCGCAGGCCACCGACGACGACCAGAATGCCGCGCCGGCCAGGTGCAGGCGCGAGAACAGGATGCTCGCGGCGAGTGCGGCGAACGCTGCGATCGGCACCCACATTGCCCACGCGTATTGCGTGTAGTTGTGCATCCATGCGCCCGCCTGCACCTCGACCGTCTTGGCAAGCGGATCGGGCAGGGCGTTGGGATTGACGGCGCTGGTGATGACGTAGCCGTCGATGCCGGCTGCGACCCACCAGCCGGCCAGCGCGAAGGTCACGAAGGTGATCGCGCCGAACAGCAGGCTCGCGGTGCGGGTGCGGCGATAAATGTCGCCCTCGGTGCGCATCATCAGGTAGTTCGCGCCCTGGACGGTGATCATGCCGAGGCTGACCACGCCCGCCAGCAGCGAGAAGGGGTTGAGCAGCGCCCAGAAGCTGCCGGTATAGGTCGACATCATCAGGTCATTGAAGTGGAAGGGCACGCCCAGCAGCAGATTGCCGAAGGCGACGCCGAAGATGATCGGCGGCACCGCACCGCCGATGAACAGACCCCAGTCCCAGGTCGTGCGCCAGGTCGGATGCTGGATCTTGGACCGGTAGTCGAAGCCGACGGGCCGGAAGAACAGTGCCCACAGCGCCGCCATCATCGCCCAGTAGAACCCCGAGAACGCGGTGGCGTAGACCAGCGGCCAGGCGGCGAAGATGGCACCGCCGGCGGTGATGAACCACACCTGGTTGCCGTCCCAGTGCGGCGCGACGGTGTTGATGACTGCACGGCGTTCGAGGTCGTTGCGGCCGACGAAGGGCAGCAGCACGCCCATGCCCATGTCGTGGCCGTCCATGATGGCGAAGCCGACCAGCAGCACGCCGATGAGCAGCCACCAGATGAGTTTCAGGGTTTCGTAATCCATGTCAGCTCCTAGGGTGTGTTAATACTAATTTCGCGTCCGCGTTGCCGCGAGAAAGCGATGGATGCAAGGCGCGTCGCGCCGGCAAGGGCCATCCCTTGCCAAGTGACGCAACGCCGCAGACGCGCTTCCTCGCGGCAACCCGAAGGGACGGGGCCGATTCGGGCGCATCCCTTTGTCGCGTACCGCTTGCAGTGAATAACACTGCGGCGCGGCCCGCTTCGCGGGCTGCATCCCGAATTGGCCCCGTCGCGGGCGTGAAAAAATTAGTGTTAACACGCCCTAAATGTTTTTTGCCGGTGCGCCCGCGGGCAGTGCGCCGCCAGCCGCCGTTTCATTGTGATACCTGCCGGTGCCTAGGCTGGCCGGGCCTTGGCGCGCATACTTCGTCATCAGGTACATCTCGACCACGAGCAGCAGGGTATAGAAGCCGACAAACCCCGCGAGCGAGCCGTATATATTGCCGACTGAAATATTGGACACCGAGATGTGCGTGGGTAGCACGCCGTAGATCGTCCACGGCTGGCGGCCGTATTCGGCCACGACCCAGCCCAGTTCAGCGGCGATCCACGGCATCGGGATGAACCACAGTGCCCAGCGCAGCAGCCACTTTTTCTCGATGAAATTGCCCTTGATCGAATAAAACAAGGCCAGGCTGAACAGCAGCAGGAAGGCGAAGCCGAGCGCGACCATGATGCGGAAGCTCCAGAACAGCGGCGCGACGCGCGGGATGGTGCTGTCCACCGCCTGCTGGATCATTTCCGGCGTGGCTTGCGACACATCGACCGTGTATTTCTTCAGCAGCAGGCCAAAACCGAGATCGGCCTTGTGCGCCTCGAATGCGGCAAGCGCCTGCGCGTCGTCGCGGTTTTTGCGCAGTTGTTCCAGCGCGACCACCGCATGGATGCCGGACTCGATACGTTCACGATTTTTTTTCTTGATTTCCTTGATGCCGGGCAGGGTCTCGGTGAGCGAGCGTGTGCCGATCAGTCCGAGCACATAGGGAATCTGCAGTTCGTAATCGTTGGTTTGCGTGGCCTGATTCGGCAACGCGAACAGCGTGAGCGGCGCCGGGGCCGGTTCGGTTTCCCACATGGCCTCGATCGCCGCCATCTTGGCTTGCTGCGATTCGCTCACGGTGTAGCCGGATTCATCGCCCAGCACGATCACCGACAGCGCCGAAGCGAAGCCGAAACCGGCCGCGATGCGGAACGAGCGGCGGGCAAAGTCGAGGTCGCGCCCCTTCAGCAGGTACCAGCTGGAAATGCCGAGCACGAACAGCGAAGCGGTGACGTAGCCCGCGGACACGGTATGCACGAACTTGGCCTGCGCCGTCGGGTTGAAGACGATGGCCCAGAAATCGGTCATTTCCATGCGCATGGTGACGAAGGAGAACTCCGCGCCGATCGGGTCCTGCATCCAGCCGTTGGCGACCAGGATCCACAGCGCGGACAGGTTCGAACCCAGCGCCATCAGCACCGTGACCATGAGGTGCTGCCATTTGTTGAGGCGGTCCCAGCCGAAGAAGAACAGCCCGATGAAGGTCGATTCGAGGAAGAAGGCCATCAGCCCCTCGATCGCCAGCGGCGCGCCGAAAATGTCGCCCATATAGTGCGAGTAGTACGCCCAGTTGGTGCCGAACTGGAACTCCATGGTGATGCCGGTGGTCACCCCGAGCGCGAAGTTGATGCCGAACAGCTTGCCCCAGAAACGCACCATGTCCTTGTAGATGGGGCGGTCGGTGATGACGTAGGTCAGTTCCATGATGACCAGGATGAACGCCAGGCCTAGCGTCAAGGGCACGAACAGGAAGTGGTACAGCGCGGTGACTGCGAATTGCAGCCGGGACAAGTCAACGAGTTCTTCGGTCAGCATGGGCGTTCCTTTGATCAGTGCGTGGCGTGTTGTTGTGAATTGACGAGCCGGTCGGCAACGCTGGCGGCATCGGGGTGCACCGCTCGCCCGTCGAAGAACGCATAGAACAGCGCCACGATCACCAGCAGCTTGATGATGATGGCCAGCGTGATTTCCCTGGCGAGCGGACGGTGCAGGAAGGCTGGAATGGATTTTTTCATGAGCTGCCTCTGTATCTGCAAAGGTCATGCCAGTTCCTGGGCGCGAACTGGATAATTATTGTTATGTCATATCAACAGCGTAGACCAATCGCCTGGCCAGCGTGAAACACATCGCCTGACAGTAATGGCAATCAGCGCTAAAGTTGTCTGACAAATATGTCACATTGGATGCCGGAATATGTCGCCCACCAACGAACTCATCAGCTTTCTTGAAAGCCACCCCGATGCTCAGATTGTCATGGGCGCTGATTACCGGATTTTGGCGGCCAATGCGGC
The DNA here is from genome assembly GCA_049303455.1 of Thiobacillus sp. Lineage (GTDB taxonomy): Bacteria > Pseudomonadota > Gammaproteobacteria > Burkholderiales > Thiobacillaceae > Thiobacillus. The sequence continues at coordinate 19,882 of JBAQND010000112.1, read as the reverse complement.
CTATCGCCGCATGTATGGCGGAGGCAGCGACGTGGTCGGCCAGTTTTGCTATGCGGTGTCGCATGGCTACGATCGCCCCTGTGACGAGTGCGGCGAATCCTGCCCGCTGGCGGCCAGCCGGGCCAGCGGCGAGCCGCGCCGTGTGCTGCATCTGCACCACACACCGCGCGGCGAGGAGCATGTCGATGTTGAACTGGCGCCGATCGTCGGCGCGTCGGGCCAAATCGAGTACTTTGTCGAACGCATGCTGACCGTGCGCGAAGCCAGCAGCATTCCCGCCGTAACGGGGCTCGTCGGCAAGTCGCCGGCGTTCAACCGGATGCTCGAAATGGTACGCCGGGTGGCGCCTTCCGGCACTGCCGCCCTGCTGCTGGGTGAATCAGGCACCGGCAAAGAGTTGGTCGCACAGGCCATACACCAGCAGAGCGGACGCGAGCACGGTCCGTTCATGGTGGTGGAATGTTCCGGCCTAACCGAGACCCTGTTCGAGAGCGAACTGTTCGGCTACGAGAAAGGCGCCTTCACCGGCGCCAACCAGTGCAAGATCGGCCTGGTCGAGTCGGCGTCAGGCGGCACCTTGTTCCTCGATGAAGTGGGCGACATTCCCCTGAGTTTGCAGGTCAAGCTGCTGCGCCTGCTGGAAACCGGAACGTTTCGCCGGGTGGGCGGGGTGGAGACGCTGCGCGCCGATTTTCGGCTGATCGCCGCCACGCACCGCGACCTCAAGGGGATGGTCGAGCGCGGCAGCTTCCGCCGCGATCTGTATTACCGGCTGAGCGTGTTCCCGATTCACCTGCCGGCATTGCGCGAGCGGCGCGAGGACATTGCCCTGCTGGCCGAAACCCTGCTGGTCCGGCTGGCGCCGGGGCGCGCCTACACGCTCAGCGAGGCTGCCAAGACGCGGCTGCAGGCTTACGACTATCCGGGCAATATCCGCGAGCTGCGCAACATCCTTGAGTGTGCCATGCTGATGGCGGACGGCGGCACCTTGCTGGTGGAGCACCTGCCGCCCGAACTGGCCAGCGATGCGGCGATCATGCCGGGTATCGACGCCATCGTGCCTTTGGAAACGGCGGAACTGCGCTATCTGCAATGGGCGCAGGCACACCATGGCGGCGACCGCAAATCGCTGGCCGAGCAACTGGGGATCAGCGAGCGCACCCTCTATCGCAAACTGGCCATGTGAATGGCGTCCACCCGGCCAGGCGCGCACTGCCTGTCAGTGTTTCGTTGCCCGGCCGCCATTGCCGTGTTCGGCATCGCAGAACAGTTCGTCCGGAATGGCTCCGCGAAAATTGCTTTCATGGCAGGAAATTTGGCGGAAGAGAGCAGGAGTCGAACCTACCAGGGACCGCGTGGCGGCCCCTCCCGGTTTTGAAGACCGGGCGCCCCACCGGGGAACGATCTCTTCCATGTTCATGACGGCGTCCAGTCAGGCATTGCACCTTCACGACGCAGCACGTGGTCGTCGCGGACGCGGCGAGTGTAGCCGATGCGATCGAAGAACTCGAGAATCTGGATCGCCACTTTGCGGCCGCCGCTGCCATCGCCAAAAATGATGTCGCGCAATGCGGCTGCACGCGCTGCGCCGTGCTCGTCGTTGAGGGAGTGGACGATATTGGCCAGTTCGGCGACTGCGGCGGCGGTGTAGTAGTGGTCGTGGGCAACGGGGTAAAGCTCGCCTGCGCGCGCGAGGCGTTTGAACAACTGGCGCACCCTTTCTTCCGGCGTGCCGGTCGCCTTGAAGACATCACGCACTCGCGGCGGGTTGTAGGGCGCGGCATCGAGCAGCGGCTTCAGCCCCGCGAACAGCTCGCGGTCGGCGGCGGTGACGCTGGCGCGATGTTCCGGCAGGTGCAGCCAGGCGCGCGTCTGCGCGATGCGATCCGCCGCCAGCAGTTCGTTGGCGAGCGCATCGAAAGCGGGGCGCGGCAGGTGGGCCGCGGTCATGCGGCGCAGGCGTTCGCGTTCGACGCCGATCATGTCGGATGCGCGTTCGTGTTCGCGGCCGAGGGCGTCGAGCAGTTTGGCTTCGAGTGCTGTCCAGGCCGCAGCCGTGAAACCGAGCGATGCGTTGCCATCGCGAATCACGCGCAGGCCTGTGCGCTGCCACAGCGATTCGGTGTCGGCCTCGCTGAGGTTCCAGCTCACTGCAAAGCGGTCGAGGTCGATCCCGGCCGGTGCCTGCTCGGCCAGCAGGCCGAGGGTGACGGCCGGGTTGTCGCGGCGCATCGCGTCGAGCAGGGCGAGCCGCTGCGGCGAACGCTTGTGGCGGACGGGCGGAAAAATGTCGAGCACGCGGCCGCCGGCGACGGTGCGCTGCGCGCCGGCATCGCGCAGGATGAAGCGGTCGCCGCGCAGCGCCAGCGTTTCGCGTTCGAGCAGGATCTCGGCCAGCGCCGGGCTGCCGGCCTCGACTTCCTGGCAGTCGAGCAGCGCAACCCGCCCGAGGATGTCCTCGGTGCCGAGGTGAACGTGTACGGTCTGCAAGTGCGTCAAGGGCTTTTGCCCTGCGGGGACGCGCAATTCGGCATGAAAGCGGGTGAGCGGCAGGGCGAGCGCCGGATCGATCACCCACATGCCGCGCGCGATGTCCTTCTTCTCGAAGTCGCCCGTCAAGGCGAGCGCGATGCGCTCGCCCGCCTGGCCGCTCTCGGCGGGGCGATCCTGCACGTGCAGGCCGCGCACCCGGGCTTTCAGACCGGGCGGCGAAATGATGGCCGACTCGCCGATGCCGATTTTCCCGGAATGCGCGGTGCCGGTGACGACCGTGCCGATGCCGGTGAGCGTGAAGCAGCGGTCGATGGCGAGCCGGAAACGGCCAGCTGCCGAGCGCTGGTGCATCGAGGCGGCCGCGGCCTCCAGATGTGCGCGCAGCGCGGAGACCCCTTCACCCGTGCGGCCCGACAAGGGGAAAACCGGGCTGCCGGCGAGCCCCGTGCCGGCGATCAGCGCGTCGATTTCCTGCCGGGCCTCGGTTAGCCGCTGCGGCGCGACGGCGTCGATCTTGGTCAGCGCGATCGCCCCGCGCGTCAGGCCCAGCAGATCGAGCAATTCGAGATGTTCGCGCGTCTGCGGCATCGGCCCGTCGTCGGCGGCAACCACCAGCAGGACGAAGTCGATGCCCGTTACGCCGGCGAGCATGTTGTGGATCAGTTTTTCGTGCCCCGGCACGTCGACGAAGCCGAGCACCGAGCCATCGGAAAGGGGGGTATAGGCGTAGCCGAGGTCGAGGGTGATGCCGCGCGATTTTTCCTCGGGCAGCCGATCGGCATCCACGCCGGTGAGCGCTTTCACCAGCGTGGTCTTGCCGTGGTCGATGTGACCTGCGGTGCCGATCAGCATGTGCGCGCCTTACGCGGCGATTTCCTTCGCGCTCAGCTTGTAGACGAAGGTGGCGGCGTCGAGGCTGTCGAGGCGTCCCGCCGCGTTTTCGCCCTGCGGATACATGAGGAAGGGAATCGGTGCGCCGCTGGAACCCGGCAGCTTGACGTCGTGAGCGAAGTTGTAGGCCAGCCAGTTCATTTCCCACGCGCCAAAGAGCTTCTTCCTCGCCGCAACCACCACCTCATCCTGCAGCGTGAGGCCGGGTTTTTCCTCCAGCACCACCTTGCGCACGTCGGCCGGGTCCACCGGCATCCAGCCGAAGCCGGCCAGCCAGACCTCGGCGCGGCAGTGCTGCGCCGTGCTGATGTCGCCGCTCTTGCCGAGGCTCTTGTAGCCGAAGCGCGAGTCGGCCACGCGTACGCCATAGACGTCGCGCGCCGGCAGGCCGGCCGCGCGGGCGAGTCCGACATAGAGCGCGTTCAGGTCGGCGCACTTGCCGCTGAGGTCGCCTGATTCGAGCATGAAGCGGATGTCGCCGAGGCCGCAGCCGCGGGTCTTGGGATTGCGCTGGGTGTTGTCGACGATCCACTCGTAGATGGCGCGGGCCTTGTCGAGGTCGGTCCTGGCGCCCTGGGTGATTTCAACAGCGGTCTTCCTGACGATGCCGTCGGTCGGCAGCATGTCGGTCGCCTGGGTGTAGAGCCTGCGCGTGGCGGGGTCGAGCGGCGCGACCTTGCCGTCCCGGCTGAGGTCGATGGCACGGTCACGCGTGGCAAAGCGGCTCACGACCTCGAGCACGGGCTTGGGCTCGCTCGCCTCCCAGCGGGCGGCGAGCAGGCGCGCGCCGTAGACCGGGTCGCGCCATTCCTGCACGCTGGCGGCGTTGCCCTGCCACACGTTGCCCATGGGGCGGATCCACGCGGCATCCTCGACCGAGGGCAGCGGCAGCCAGACCTGCGTCGCGCCATTGACGACGGGCTCGGCGCGGGTGGTGACCTCGAACACCCGCCAGCCGTGTGCAGGACTGGGGTTGAAGGCCGGGTCGGCGGCGTGGGCGAAGCGGCCGAGGCCAAGGCCGGCGGCGGTCAGTGCGGTGGTTTTCATAAAAGTGCGACGGTCCATCGGGTATTCCTCCATTTCAATGAACTGCCGCGGTGCGGAAGCCACCGCGGCTTACATGCCTCCGAAGAGGCGGCTTTACGCGCCGAGTCGACTCAGAGTCGAAAGCTGGGCAGCGAATTCGGATTCCTCGGTTTCAGCGAGGCAGCGCAGGTCGAGCAGCAGGGCGCCATTGTCGATGCGGCCGATGACAGGTCGCGGCAAGCCGCGCAGCGCGGCCTCGATGCGATGGAGTACGCCGCTTTTCTTGCCTTGCGGGCGGACCGCGAAGCCGGCCGACGGCAGGCGATCGACCGGCAGCGAACCGGAGCCGATCTGCGACTGCAGCGGGACGATCTCCACGCTCACCGGCAACGAAGCGAGCGCGCTTTGCAGGGCGGGCAGCAGACGTTCCGCCGCCGCCCGCATCCGGGCTTCGGGGCGAGTCAGCTGCTGCAGCGCGGTCAGGCGTTCGTTGAGCCGATCGGGATCACGGTAGAGACGCAGCACCGCTTCGAGGGCGGCCAGGGTGATCTTGCCGACGCGCAGCGCACGTTTCAGCGGATTCTGCTTGATCCGGGCAATCAGCGCCTTGCTGCCGACCAGCAGGCCGGCCTGCGGTCCGCCGAGCAGCTTGTCGCCGGAAAAGGTCACCAGGTCGGCGCCAGCGGCGATGTTCTCGCGCGGCGTCGGCTCGTGTGGCAGGCCCCAGCGTTCGAGGTCGGTCAGCGTGCCGGAGCCGAGGTCGACGACGAAGGGCAGGCCGCGCGCATGCGCAAGCGTGGCCAGTTCGCTCTCGGGCACGGCATGGGTGAAGCCCTCGATCGCGTAGTTGCTGGCATGGATCTTCATCAGCATGGCCGTGCGAGGCGTGAGGGCTTCGTCGAAGTCCTTGAGATGCGTGCGGTTGGTGGTGCCGACTTCGACCAGTTTCGCGCCGGCGCGCTTCATGATGTCGGGGACGCGGAAGGCGCCGCCGATCTCGATCAGCTCACCGCGCGAGACGATCACTTCCTTCTTCAGCGCCAGCGTGTTGAGCAGCAGGAAGACGGCCGCGGCATTGTTGTTGACGACGGTGGCGGCTTCGGCCCCGGTGAGTTCGCACAGCAGTTCGCTGACGATGTCGTCGCGGTCGCCGCGTCGGCCGGTCTCGATGTCGTATTCGAGCGCGCAGGGGCTGCGGGCGGCTGCGGCCATGGCCGCGATGGCCTCCTCGGGCAAGGGCGCGCGGCCGAGGTTGGTGTGCAGCACCGTGCCGGTGAGGTTGAAGACCGGGCGGAGTTTGGGCAGGGCGTGTGCCGTCGCGCCGGCCCCGACGGTTGCGATCAGGCTCGCGGGATCAGGCAGCGGCGTGCCGGCGCGCGCCGCCGCGCGCGCGTCGGCGAGGGCGGTGCGGACGAGTTGTGTAATGACCGCGCGGCCGTGGAGGTCGATCAGGAGAGCAACGTTGGCGTCGGAAAGCAGGCGGTCGACGGAGGGAAGTTGTGCGAGAGGATTCATGATTTCACCCGACCGGGCAGAAAGAGAATGACTGAAGTTTACCCCCGGCTGCGAGACATTTATATGAATCGGCCTTCAGAAACGTGTGGGTCGCGGATCAGGTGCATCAACGATCAGGCCATCCCATTCCGCGTACAAGATAAAAAACCCCGCCACGCGGGCGGGGTCTCGGAACGCGGGCGGGTGCTATGCCCGGCTATTCCACCTTCTCCATTGAAGGGCTCCAAACCTTCCAGACATTGCCGACCAGATCGGGGCCGGGCTTGAGTGTTTCCTTGCCCGGTTCCCAACCTGCGGGCGTAGCTTCCTTTCCGCCCGACGCGCGAACCAGTTGATACGCCTGGAACTGTCGTATCGTCTCGGCAAGCTTGCGCCCGACCGGCGCGGTGAGCACCTCCATGGCCTGGATCACGCCGTCCGGATCGATGATGAAGCGACCGCGCATCTCAATCCCCTGCGTTTCGTCCCAGACACCGTAGGCGCGTCCGACGTTGCCCGCCTGGTCGGAGAGCATGTGGTAGGGCACGCCGCCATCGACCATCTTGCTCAACTCGTTGTCATTCCACATCTTGTGGACGAAGTGGCTGTCCACGCTGACCGACAGGACCTCCACGCCCAGTTTTTGCAGAGCCTCATACTGTGCCGCGACCGCGGACACTTCTGTTGCTCAAACGAAGGTGAAGTCGCCGGGGTAGAAGCAGAGCATCACCCATTTGCCAAGATAGTCTGACATCTTGACGTTGGTGAAGCCGCCCTGGTAATAGGCGGGCGCGCTGAAATCGGGGGCTTTTTGCCCGACACGTGCAGTCATTTTGCTTGCCTGCGTTGGCATGAGTTGGGATTGCGCTTCCTGCGGCGTGTCACCGACGACCGATCCTGACACCCTCGCGCATCCTATGGGTTGTTCTTCCATGCTGACTCCTTTTGATTCGGCAAAAAACATCGCCATTTCATTTATATGCAGGGAGCGGATTCGCGTCAAGGCAGCGTCGTCAATGCGGCATTGCAGTGTCGAGAGGCTATCTGCCGAGCGCCACTAACACTAAACAGCCGGTGGGGCGAACGCCTCGATCCTTGCCGTGCCCCGCGCATAGTCTTCATGCCAGCCTGCCCGCAACGGCATGGCCGCGTAGAGTTCCCGCCGCTGCGCCTCGAGCAGCCACCTGGGCCGCCCCATGAAGTCGGCGGCGCAAACAACCCGCTTGCCCACCGCCGACGAAAGGTCCTCGAGCCAGGCCATCCCCGCCAGCGAACGCATCAGGTGATGGTCGAGGATGAGGGTGTCGACCCCTGCAGCCAGGCGCCGGGCATTGTCCCAGGCACGTGATCGCTGTGCGGCATCGAGCTGGCTGAGATAAAGCGGCGGACCGGCGGCCAGAACCCAGTGCGGCGCCCAGTCGAGAATGCGGTCGATGGTTGCCGCATCCAGCAACTGGATGTCTGAGGCGTGCGCGAAGACACGGCCCCCCACATCGACGCGGGTCATCATCACGCTGCCGAATGTCGGGCCGCCGACCCCGTGGGGTACGGCGCTGGAAAAGCGAAGGGGACCGTCGGCAAGCCCCTCGGCCACCTGGAAGTGCGGCCCCAGCAGGTCCATGAGGTCGCGGGCACGCGCCTGGCTGGTGAAGCTCTGCCCTGCGGGCGACAGGCTCCAGACGCGCAAGGTTTTGATGCAGGGTGGTAGATGTGAGAAGCCGAGCTGGTAGGGATTCGGCTTGAACAGCGGCACATGGTCGCCATGGAAGTGGCTGAACACCATGTCGGTGGCACCTTCCAGCGCTGCGACGATGCGCCGCCGCACTGCCCGGCCTGCCGCGATCTGCACCGGGTGGGGCGGCAAGCCATAGCGCCGTATGCCGAGGGCCACGCCGGGGTCGATGACAATCACCCGCGTTCCCGCCTCCACCCGGCAGCACAGTCCGCGCACGCCCATGGATTCGGCGGACAGGATGTCGAGCCTCACCGCACCGGCACCTCGATCACCGCTCCCAGACCGCCCTCCACGAAATCCTTGCCCCAGGCCTTGCGGAACTGGGCGATGGCCTCGTCCCCGGTGCAGTGACTGGGGGCGATCTTTTTCACTCCCAGCGCCTGAAGCCGGGCGATGATGGCCTGGATCTCGGCGCGATCCGTGCCCATGAGGTGAAAACCGCCCATCAGCAGATGGATCCGCTTTCCGGTCAGTCGTCCTGCCGTCTCCGCGATGCGGACGATGCCGGGGTGGGCGCAGCCGGTGACGACCACGAGACCTTGCGCGGTGTCCAGGATCAGCGCCTGTTCGATGACGCCGTCACCCAGCGGACCGCTGCTCCAGACCTGGCCGAACAAGCGCCCCCCTTTGCTGACGGGCCTGACGCGCGCGCCCCGCTCGGCGACCGCCCGCTGGAAGCCGGCCGGGAATTCGGCGGGCAGCCAGACCTCGAGGTCGGCATTCTCGGCGAGAAAGCCATCGAGTCCGCCGGTGTGGTCGGCGTGAATATGGGAGAGCACGATGGCCTCGACACTCTTGGGGTTCAGCCCCAGGCGGCGCATGTTGGCGAGCAGCACGGCGCCGTCGCCGCCGGTGTCGAACAGGACGGTCTTGTCCGCACCTTCGATCAGCGCCGAAAAGCCCCAGCCCGCGGTGAGCCCCGGCCGATGGGGCACGTTGTTGAACACGACCGTGATGCGTAACTCAATGGGCGGGGCAGGACTCTGGCCTGGAAAAGCCGCATCGGTTCGGGACAGTGCCAGGGCGGCGAAAAGGAGGCTGACGAGGGTGTGAGTCATAGCACGTCCTGCTGCTGGGCAACTTTCAGCATAGACACGGCGAACATGCTGCCTTGCTCTGTACTAAGTTGATAGATCCTGTGGTTGCAGACCCACTTGAAGCGAGGAGGCGTACGCATGAGACGTATCTATTTTCTGGCGCCAAATATCGAGGTCTCCAAGAAGATCGTCGATGAACTGTTGGTGGCGCGTATCGAGGAACGCCACATTCATGTTCTGGCGAAGCGCGGCACCCCGATGGAGGACCTGCCCGAAGCGTCCTATCTGCAGAAATCCGATTTCGTTCCCGCGCTGGAGCAAGGCTTGGCGTTGGGCGGCCTGACGGGGATCGTTGCCGGCCTGGTCGCGGTGCGTTGCCGGGCGGGCCGGTGCTGGCCGGCGCCGGCGTCGGCGCATTGATGTCGAGCATGGCCGGCAGCAGCATCGGCAGTCGCCGCATCAAGCAATTCGAGGAGGCCATGGAAAAAGGCGAGTTCCTGTTCATGATCGACGTGCCGAGGGATCGGGTCGAGGAGATCGAGGCACTTATCAAGAAGCATCACCCCGACGCCGAATGCGGCGGCATCGAACCGGAAATTCCGGCTTTTCCCTGACCAGGCCGCGCTGTGAACACGCTTGTCTTTGGGCGCTGCGCACATAATTCAAATATTTAAAAATATTTAAGGAGATGGTTGATGTACTCGAAGATTCTGGTGGCGGTGGACGAAAGTGAAACGTCCCGGCATGCGTTGCAACAGGCGATCAAGCTGGCCCAAAATCTGTCGGCCAGCGTGCGCATGGTTCATGTGCTGGACATGAGTTGGCTGCCGATCGGGCCGGAGGTGGCGATCGATACCGGCGCCTTGAGTGCGGCGCGGCGCGGCGTGGGAGAAAAAATCATCGCTGCAGTGCGCGATACCGCCAAGGCGGCCGGGTTCGAGGCTGACGCCGTACTGATCGAAACCGAAACCCCGACCCAGCAGGTTGCAGAGACGATTGTCCGGGAAGCCGCACGTTGGGGCGCGGATCTGCTGGTGATGGGAACCCACGGCCGCCGTGGTTTCCAGCACCTGATGCTGGGGAGCGTGGCGGAACAGACGGTGCGGCGGTCACCCGGGCCTGTCCTGTTGATTCCTTCACCCAAAGGGCGACCGTCGGCCTGACATGAGCAAACAAAAAACGGGGCCGCGGCCCCGTTTTTTGTTTGCTGCACCAGCCCAGTCAACCCAGCATTTCGGCCCAGATGTTCTTTGCCCACGATTCGTGGTATTTGAAAACGAGCGGATCCCCCTTTGGGGTTGCGCCGCCTTCGGGCTGGTTGACGTAGCCCTTGCCGGCTTCGTGGCGGTACACGTTGGCGACGTAGCCGGACGTGGTGTCGGAGGTGGCCGAGTAGCAGGTGTTGGCGATCACCGGGATGGGATCCGGCTGACGGCCTGCCAGGAGTTCGACGATGGCCGCGGCACACACCTTGGCATGGTTGGTCGCCATGTGGCCGGACTTCGGCAGGGCGGCCAGGATCGAGTCGCCGATGATGTGGACATTGGGCACGGTGGTCGACTCGAAGGTGGCGAGGTTGACCGTGCACCAGTTGCCGGCGCTGTCGTTGCGGGCGCCGGCCTGGGCGCAGACTTCGCCTGCACGCTGACGCGGCACGACGTTCAGCACGTCGCCCTTGACCTCGTCGAACTCGGTGGTGACGACCATCCTGTTGCCGTCCACCGCGAGGGGGGCATTGTTGGGTCGGTAGTCGACCATGCCGGGATACAGGGTGTTCCAGGCGTCCGTGAACAGGGGCTTCTTGGAAACCACATCGGGGTTGCCGTCGAGCAGGATGATCTTGGACCTGGGCTTGGCCTGCTTGAAGTAGTGGGCCACCATGCAGGCGCGTTCGTAGGGTCCGGGTGGGCAGCGGTAGGGTGCGGCCGGTACCGACAAGACGTAGGTGCCGCCGTCGGGCATGGCTTCGAGCTGCTTGCGCAACAGTGCGGTCTGCGGGCCGGCTTTCCAGGCGTGGACCACCTTGCCGGCGGCTTCGGCCTCCTTGAAGCCCTTGACCGTATCGGTGAGGATTTCGATGCCGGGGGAAAGCACCAGGCGGTCGTAGCTGATGGTGGCGCCGCCACGGGTCGTGACGGTGCGCTTGGCGGCGTCGGCGCCGGTTACGTAGTCCTTGACCATCTTGATGCCATGCCTGGACAGGTTGTCGTAGCCGTGGGTGATGTCGCCCATGCTGCGCAGGCCGCCCAGCACCCAGTTCGAAATCGGGCAGGACACGAATTTGTCGTTCGGCTCGATCAGGGTGACGTCGATGTTGGGCCCCCACTGGCGCAGGTATTTGGCGCAGGTGGCGCCGCCGAAGCCGGCGCCGACCACGACGACGTGGGGACGGGCTGCCGAGGCGCCCGGCAGGGTGGCGCAGCCGGTGAGCGCTGCCGCTGCACCCGCGCCGGTAATTTTCAGAAAATCGCGACGATTGAATGTCATGTTGGAATCTCCTTGAGGATTACTTCTTCAGGCTGGCGAAATAGGCGGCCATGGCCTCAACTTCGGCGTCGGTATAGCCGGATGCGTGGCGTTTCATGATGGTCGCGGCGCGGGTGCCTGCTTTGAAGTCCTGCATGGACTTGATGAAGTAATCCTTGTCCAGTCCGGCCAGGCTGGGGATGGCACCCTGGCTCTTGCCGCCGGGGCCATGGCAGGACATGCAGGTGGATGAGATCAATTTGGTATGGGTATCCGCAGCGCCGGCAATGCCGGAAAGCGCAAGGCCAAAAAATCCGGCAAGCGCCAGGATGGTTTTCTTGTACATAGACTCCTCCATGGGATTTGGATAGAAACGGGGAGGGATGCCCCGCAAGCCTTTAAACTGGCCAGTCTTGGAGGCTGCCAGTCTATGTGTACCATGCTGGAGTAGTAAAAAAAGCTTGTCAACAAGCAGGCGCTTATATAGCGCGGTTTTCCAGCGTGCTGAATAGGTATTTTTAAAGGCTAGGCTATTTAACGCTTCGCACCCAGGTTCAGGGCCAGATTTTTGCTGGCCTGGCGCGCCTGTTCGTCGGCGTCGCGATCTCAGGTTTCGCTGGTCCAGCCGCCCAGATTGTCCAGCGCGATCCGGCCCAGCGCGGCGATCCATTGCGGGTGTTCGTTGAGCGCGGGGATGTAGTGAAATTCCTTGCCGCCTGCTTGAAGAAAACTGGCGCGGCCTTCCATCGCCAGCTCCTCCAGGGTTTCCAGACAGTCGGCGGTGAAGCCGGGCGCGACCACGTCGACGCGGCCCATGCCTTCGCGGCCCAGCGCTTCCAGCGTCTTGTCGGTGTAGGGCTGCAGCCATTCGGCGCGGCCGAAGCGCGACTGGAAGGTGAGGCGGAACTGGCCGGGCTCCAGCCCGAGCGCCTCGGCGAGCAGGCGCCCGGTCTTGTGGCATTCGCAGTGGTAAGGATCGCCCTTGTCCAGCGTGTAGCGCGGCACACCGTGGAAGCTCATCAGCAGCACGTCGGGGCGGCCGTGCATCTGCCAGTAGTCGCGGATGTTGGCGGCCAGCGCGTGGATGTAGGCGGGGTGGTCGTGGTAGTGCTTGAGCGTGCGCAGCGCCGGCTGGTTGCGCGTTTTCAACAGCCAGGCGTAGGCGGCGTCGAACGCGGTGGCGGTGCTGGACGCAGCGTATTGCGGATAGGACGGCAGGATCAGGATGCGGTCGCAGCCGCCGGCCGCCTTCATCCGCGCCAGCGTGTCGGGCACCGACGGCTTGCCGTAGCGCATCGCGTATTCGACCATCAAGGGGCTGGCGACTTTCTCGCCCAGCCAGCCCTTCAACAGATTGGCCTGTTTCTCGGTGTGGACCCTCAATGGCGAGCCGTCGGCGGTCCAGATCGCGGCATATTTCTCGGCCGATTTTTTTGGCCGGGTGTTGAGGATGATGCCGTTGAGAATCAGCCACCACACCGCGCGCGGAATTTCCACCACGCGCGGGTCGGACAAAAATTCCTTCAGGTAGGGACGCAGCGCCTTGGCGGTGGGCGCCTCGGGGGTGCCGAGGTTGACCAGCAGGATGCCGGTTTTGGACTGCTGGCCGTGGCTGTAATCGGGTTCTTTGAGATAGGGCATCAGTGGTGGGACAGCGCGCTCGATAGAAGTTTGGCGGTGATATCGACGATCGGTACCACGCGTTCGTAGGCCATGCGGGTGGGCCCGACGACGCCGAGGGTGCCGACCACCTGACCGTCGACCGAGTAGGGCGCGCTGACCAGGCTGCATTCGTCGAATGACAGCATGTCGGATTCGCCGCCGATGAAAATCTGCACGCCGGTGGCGTTGCGCGAGCGGTCGAGCAGTTGCAGCAGTCCGGTTTTCTGCTCGAAGGCGTCGAACAGGCGGCGCAGGCTGCCCATGTTGCTGGAGAGTTCCTGCACGTCGAGCAGCTTGCGGCTGCCCGACACCACCACGCTTTCCTGACTGCCGTCGAGCGCCTTGCTGCCGGCGTCGACCGCGGCGGCCATCAACTGGGTGATGTCGTCGCGCATGCGGCCGAGTTCGTCGCGCAGCTTGCCGCGCACCTGGTCGAAGCTGTGGCCGGCAAAGTTCTTGTTGAAAAAGTTGGCGGCTTCGGTCAGCGCGGAGGCGCTGTAGGGCTGGTCGGTGAGGATGACGCGGTTCTCGACCTCGCCTTCCAGGGTGACGATGATGAGCAGGATGCGCTTGTCCGACAGGCTGAGGAATTCGATCTGGCGAAACGCCGGATTGCGGCGCGGCGTCATCACCAGCCCGGCAAACTGGCTGAGGTCGGACAGCAGGGTCGATGCTGCGGTCATCAGCCTCGCCGGGTCGGACGGCGTCAGGCTGCTTTCGAGCTGGCTGACCGCGCTCTGCTCCAGGGGACGCACCGTCAGCAGCGTGTCGACGAAGAAGCGGTAGCCGAGCGGCGTCGGCACCCGCCCGGCCGAGGTGTGCGGACTGGTGACAAAGCCGATTTCCTCGAGGTCGGACATGATGTTGCGGATGCTGGCGGGCGACAGGTCGAGGCCAGCGTACTTCGACAGCGTGCGTGACCCCACCGGTTCGCCGTCGGCGATATAGCGTTCCACCAGGGCTTTCAGCAGGATTCGGGCGCGGTCGTTGAGCATGGGGGGATTATAAGGGGTGAGGGGTAGCGCAGGTTTGATCAAAAAACGTGCAGCACATTCCCTGAATCCTGAATCCTCGCCCCCGAGCCCTCCTGAGCCCTTTATAATCGTCCCCCATGCAAACCCCCTTCCACACCATCGGCCTCGTCGGCAAATACGATAATCAGGACATGGGCGCGTCCGTGCGCGCGCTGGGGGAGTTTCTGCGCGCGCGCGGGCATGCGGTGCTGCTGGCCAGCCAGACGGCTGAGCATCTCGGGATCGAGGATTTCCCCCGGCGCAGCCTGCACGATCTGGCGACCGAGAGCGATGCCGTGGTGGTGCTGGGCGGCGACGGCACCATGCTGTCGATCGCCCGCGAGCTGGCGCCGCACGGCGTGCCGCTGATCGGGATCAACCAGGGGCGGCTCGGCTTTCTCACCGACATCATGGTCGACGACATGTTCGACGCCGTTGCCGAAATCCTCAGCGGCCAGTACGTGGCGGAAGAACGCATCCTGCTGAACGGGCAGGTCCGCCGTGGCGGCGAAACCGTGTTCGAGGCTACCGCGTTCAACGATGTGGTGGTGGGCAAGGGCGGTTCGGGTCGCCTGATCGATCTGGAAATCGCCATCAACAGCGAGTTCGTTTACAGTCAGCGGGCCGACGGCCTGGCGGTCACCAGCCCCACCGGCACCACGGCGTATGCGCTGTCGGCCGGCGGCCCCATCGTGCATCCCACGCTGGAAGCCTTCTCGCTGGTGCCGATCTGCCCGCATACCCTGTCGGCGCGCCCCATTGTCGTCAGCAGCCATTCGCGCATCGAACTGCACCTGACCTATGCCGACGACGCCCGCGTCCACTTCGACGGCCAGCACCATTTCGACCTGCTTAGCGGCGACCACGTGTGGGTCACCCGCGCCAGCCGCACGGTGACCCTGCTGCATCCGCATTCCTATAGTTACTACGACACCCTGCGGCAAAAACTGCACTGGGGCAAGAAGCTCTAACGCACTGCGCGTCCCCATGCTGTCGCATCTGTCCATCCGCAATTACCTGCTGGTCGAATCGGTCGAACTCGATTTCGCGCCGGGGCTCACCGTGCTCACCGGCGAGACCGGCGCGGGCAAGTCGATCCTGATCGATGCGCTGGCGCTGACGCTGGGCGACCGTGCCGAGGCTGGCGTGGTGCGCCAGGGCGCGCCGCGCGCAGAGATCGCTGCTGAATTCAGGATCGACGGCTTGCCGCAACTGGCAAGCTGGCTTGAGGAAGCCGGCTTCGCGGCCGACGACGGCTCGCTGATCCTGCGCCGCGTGATCGACGCCGGCGGCCGCTCGCGCGCCTTCGTCAACGGCAGCGCGGCGCCGCTGGCGCAACTGAAGGACGCCGCCGAATTCCTGCTCGACATCCACGGCCAGCACGCGCATCACGCGCTGCTGCGCCCGCAGGCCCAGCGCGAGGTGCTCGATGCTTACGCCGGCGCGCAGCAGCAAGCAGCGGCGGTGAGCGATGCCTGGCATGCCTGGCGGACTGCCCGCCAGCGCAGGCTGGAGGCGGAAACCCATGGCCAGGCGCGGCAGATCGAACGCGAGGGCCTGACGCTGGCGGTGGAGGAATTGCGCGCACTGGGCGACGACCTCGCGCGCTGGGACGACATCCAGACCGAACACGCGCGGCTGGCGCACGTCACCACCCTGCTTGAGGGCAGCCATGCGCTGATTCACGGACTGGACGAGGGCGAGGCGGCGGTGTCCGGCCACCTCGGCGCGATGAGCGCACGGCTTGACGCCATGCAGGCGGTGGACGACAGCCTGCGCGAAGTGTCCGACCTGCTGAATTCGGCCAGCGCCGATCTGGCCGAGGCGGTGCACGCACTGCGCCGCTACGCGGGCAACCTGAACCTGGATCCCGACCGCCTCGTCGAACTCGACCGCAGCCTGGGCCAGATGCACCGGCTGGCGCGCAAGCACCGCGTGCAGCCGGACGCGCTGGCCGCGTTGCTGCAG
The DNA here is from genome assembly GCA_049303455.1 of Thiobacillus sp. Taxonomy (GTDB): domain Bacteria; phylum Pseudomonadota; class Gammaproteobacteria; order Burkholderiales; family Thiobacillaceae; genus Thiobacillus. Next base: position 4,097 of record JBAQND010000112.1, on the reverse strand, counting down.
CAGTTCGAGGCGCGGCTGGCCGAACTCGCCGCCAGCGACGACCTTGACGCGCCGCAGGCACACGAAGACGCCGCCTGGGCGCAGTACCAGACCGCCGCCAAGCAGCTTGGCGCGCTGCGCCGCAAGGCCGCGGCGGCGCTGTCGAAGCAGGTGACGACGGCGATGCACGAACTTGCGCTGGCCGGCGGCACGCTCGACATCCAGCTGCCGCCGGTGAGCGAGCCGCGCGCGCACGGCCTGGAGGATGTCAGTTTTCTCGTCGCCAGCCACCCCGGTCTGGCGCCGGGGCCGCTCGGCAAGGTGGCGTCGGGCGGCGAGCTGTCGCGCATCAGCCTGGCGATCCAGACCGCGCTGTCCGGCGTGGCCGGCGTGCCGACGCTGATTTTCGACGAGGTCGATGTTGGCATCGGCGGCAGCGTGGCCGAGGCGGTCGGCCGCCGGTTGGCGAAGCTGGGCGAAACCCGCCAGGTGCTGGTCATCACCCACTTGCCGCAGGTGGCCGCGCGCGGCAGCCAGCACTTGCGGGTCGCCAGGCAAGCCAGCGGCGGCTTTGTGTCGTCCAATATCGAATTGCTCGATGCGGACGCGCGGGTGGAAGAGCTCGCCCGCATGCTGGGTGGGGTCAAGATCACCGACACGACGCGACAGCACGCCGCGGAAATGCTCGCCGGGTGAGGTCGTTGCTCACCCTGCGGGCGGCCTTGGCACTGCACCCGCAAGGAGCACGCCGCCAGACACTCGCCCTTCGGGCGGTCTTGGCGCTGCACCCGCAAGGAGTACGCCGCCAGACGCTCGCCCTTCGGGCGGTCTTGGCGCTGTGCCTGCTGTTCGCGCTGGCTGGCGGCGCCGGGGCCGCCCCGGTTGCGGGCGTCGTCTTCGCGGTGATCGACGGCGATACCGTGCTGTTCAAACCCGAACGCTATTCCCCTGGTTCGCGCGCCTTCTTGAAAGTCCGCCTGGCCGGCATTGACGCGCCGGAACAGGACCAGCCACATGGCGAGGCCGCGACGCGGGCGCTATCGGGGCTGCTGCTGAACCAGCGGGTTGAGGTCGACTCGGTCGCCATCGACACTTACGGCCGCACCATCGCGCACATTCGGGTGGGGGCGCTCCGGGTCAACCAGGAAATGGTGCGGCGCGGGCTGGTGTGGGCATCGACACGCGGCAGGGATCAGCATGGCCTGTTGGCGTTGCAGCGCGAGGCACGGCGCGAACGGATCGGGCTGTGGCGGGATCCCGCGCCTATGCCGCCGTGGGCGTGGCGGCGCGCGCAACCAGCTCGCGGTCACTGAGGCTGCGCGGCGTGCCGTCCGGCAACGCGATGTGGCATTCGCGAAAAACCCGTGCCGTGCAGGTACGGCAGATCTCGCTGTCCAGCCGCGGGTAGATCGCCTGAATGGCGTCGCCTTTGTGGCGGAAAATCTGTTCCTCGCCGATGGCCTCGACCTGGCCGCTGCGGCGCAGCATCTCGCACAGGTCCGGTTGCACCCCCACCAGATACAGGCCGCCGCCCAGCTTGCGCCGTCGCGTGGCCTCCTTGGCCAGCAACTCGGCGCCGGCCAGGTCGATGAAGCCGATTGCCCGCGAGTTCAGCAGCAGATGCTTTTTCTGCGGGTCGGATTCATCGACGTTGCGGAAATACTTCTGCACGTGCTCGACCGCACCGAAGAAAATCGAGCCTTCCACACGCAGCATGGTCAGCTGGGGGCAGCCCGGGGTCTCGATGTCGGCCGGCACGAATTTGCGGCGCGGGTTGTCGCGGTTGACGTGGGAGGGCACCAGTTCACGGATCGACGGCTGTGAGGTGCGATACAGATAGAACATCAGCGACACCAGAATACCGAGAAAAATGCCTTTCTCCAGGTCGACCAGGGTGCCGATGAAGGTCAGGGCGAGCACGATGCGCTCGCGCCTGTGGTGCTTGAGGATGACGCCGATATGGTGGAAGTCGATCAGGCTCCACGCCACGATGAACAGGATTGCCGCCATCGACGGCACCGGCAGGTAGGCCGCGAGCGGCGCGACCAGCAGCACGATCAGCAGCAGGAACACCGCCGACAGTGCGGCGGCCAGCGGCGTCCTGGCGCCCGAGGCGTAGTTCACCCCGCTGCGGTTGAACGAGCCGCTGGCGGCGTAGCCGGAGAAAAAACTGCCGGCAATGTTGGACAGGCCCTGGCCGACGAATTCCTGGTTGCTGTCGATGCGCTGGTCGGACTTGGTGGCGACCGAACGCGCGATCGCCACCGCCTCGGTCAGCGCCAGGATCGCGATGATGGCGGCCGGAAACAGGGTCTGCTGGATCGCAGCGAACGAGAAATCCGGCCGCGACAGCGGCGGGAACGACGCCACCAGCGCGCCGACCGTGCGGATGCCGGTCGCATCGCCGCCGAACTGGACATTGAGGACCGCCGCCACCCCGCCGCCCACCACCATGGCGACGATCATGTACGGCAGCTTCGGCAGATAGCGCTTGGCGAGGATGCCCGTTGCCAGCGTGACCACGCCTACCGTCAACACCCAGGGCTGGATGTCCGGGATATGCGAGCCGAACTGGATCAGCACCTCGTGAAAATGTGCGCCGCGCGGCATGTCGAGGCCGAAGAAGTTCTTGATCTGGCTGGCCGCGATGAGGATCGCCGCACCGGCAGTGAAGCCGATGATGACGCTGTGCGAGATGAAATTGACCAGCATGCCCAACCGCGCCAGACCCATCGCCAGCTGGATCAGGCCGGCCAGCAGCGTCAGCGTGAGCACCAGCCCGATGTATTGCGGGCTGCCGGGCTCGGCCAGCGGACTGATCGAGGCGAACACCACGATCGAGATCGCGGTCGTCGGCCCCGACACCAGGTGCCAGCTCGACCCCCACAGCGCCGCGACGATGGCGGGCACCATCGCGGCATACAGGCCGTATTCAGGCGGCAGCCCGGCAATGGTGGCAAACGCCACCGCCTGCGGCAGCACGATGAGCGCGCCAGTGAACGCCGCGATCGTGTCGGCCTTGAAGGTCTGTTGGGTGACGTTGGGCCACCAGCGCAAAAAGGGCAGCAGGCGGTAGAGCCAGAGCGGGCAGGCCTTGAGATCGATCACATCAACTCCAGAAGCATATTAGTGAATAATACTATAACTCGTTGGTATAAAAGGATTTTTAAATGGGGGGCGTTCGTCAACCGGGTGGTCCGGCTTTATAATCGGCCCAAAACCTTGCATTAGACAGGGCTGATGACAACACAACCAGAGCGAGCGAGGAAGATGAAAACCATCACGATGGCGCTATGCGCGTCCGTGCTGATGGCGTTGGCCGTGCCGGTACAGGCAGCGGGCGACCCCAAGGCCGGGCAACTCAAAACTTCGATGTGTGCAGGCTGCCACGGCATTCCCGGCTGGCGCACCGCCTATCCTACCGTATACAGCGTTCCCATGCTGGGCGGGCAGCACGCCGAATACATGGTGGCCGCGCTCAAAGCCTACAAGAGCGGCGAGCGCAGCCACCCGAGCATGGTGGCCATTGCCGGCAGCCTGTCCGAGCAGGACATGGAAGACCTCGCGGCCTATTACGCGTCGTCGTATACCGGCGCTGCCAACTGACAGTCGAGGACAACACCATGAAGAAAACATTGTTTATCCTCGCTGTGGTTGCGCTGGGTGCTTCACTGCCAGTTCACGCCAAGGGCAGTTATGAAGCGGGCAAGGCCAAGTCGACCACCTGCGCCGCCTGTCACGGCGAGGACGGCAACAGCACCGTGCCCTCTTTTCCCAAGCTGGCGGGCCAGAACCGCGATTACCTTTATCAGGCCCTCAAGCACTACAAGTCGGGCAAGCGCAACAACCCGCTCATGGCCGGCCAGGTGGAGACGCTCTCCGATGCCGACATGCTTGATCTGGCGCTGTATTTCTCCAAGCAGAAAGGCCTGTACCTGAAGTATTGATTTAAAGGTGCGGCAGGAAAGCGCGGCCGAACAGGCCGCGCTTTTTTTTTGGTGCGCCCGGCGGGGCGCACTCACTTGGAGGTGAAAGTCCTCCACTCGCCCGACAAGGGGAAGAGGGGAAGAGTTAGCTGAACGGCAAGGGTGTTCTGGGAGACTGGAAATCTGGAGGAA
>JBAQND010000111.1:0-7056 GCA_049303455.1 Thiobacillus sp. | reverse complement strand
GCGCCGATGACATCGTGGCGCGACTGGGGGGCGATGAGTTTGTCGTGGTCATCAACGATGTGGTCGCGCTCACGCCCATCCTGCAGGTGATTGAAAAGATGCTCGAGGCAGTGACCGAATCCTACGTTCTCGACGGTCGCGAGATCTTCAGCAGTTGCAGCATCGGGGTCAGCATTTATCCGCATGACGGCGCCACCTCGGTCGATCTGCTCAAGCACGCCGACACCGCGATGTACCACGCCAAGAACAACGGCAGAAACCGTTTCCAGCTCTACGACGCGGCGATGAACGCGATGGCCGAGGAAAGGCTGCGGCTTGAGACCGATCCGCACCACGCACAGGAACGTGGCGAGCGGGTCTTCCACTACCAGCCGCAACCCAACCTGGAGAGCGGGCGCATTCATGCCGTCGAGGCACTGATCCGCTGGCAGCACCCGGACAAAGGATTGCTCGCCCCGGCGGCTTTCCTCAGCTTGCTGGAAGAAAGCGGCGGGATCGTCAGCGTCGGCCACCAGCTTCTACTGACTGACTGACTGCCAGCAAACGGCACTCTGGCATGCGGCCGGATTCACCGACCTGATCGTGGCCGTCAACCTCTCCGGCCGGGAATTCTGGCACAACACGCTGATCGCGAATATCGGCGACGCCTTGGCGCAATCCGGCCTGCCTGCGCACGCCCTGCAGCTCGAGCTGACCGAAGGCATCTTCATGACAGACATTGGCGCTGCGGTAGACAGGATACGGGCCTTGAAAGCGTTGGGAATTGCGGTGTCCGTCGACGACTTCGGCACCGGTTATTCATCACTGGCCCATTTGAAGCGATTCCCGCTCGATGTCCTGAAAATCGATCGCTACTTCGTCAAGGACTTGCCGAACGCGCCCGCCAACGAAGCCCTCATCAGCTCGATTCTCGCCCTGTGCGAGGGGCTGGGGCTTGGCACCGTCGCCGAAGGGATCGAGACCCGGGCACAGCTCGAATCGCTGCGCGCACTTGGTTGCCCGATCGTGCAGGGCTATTTCATCAGCCGACCGGTGCCTGCTGAGCAGATCATCGAGCTGCTGGGCCGCGACTGGCTGCAGGCATTCGACACCACACAACACGTTCAACCCGGACTCACTGTCATCTGACGCGCATCGGCGCTTCAAGCTGGCCACGAAGTCCTGTCACGAATCTCCCCCGGGCGATGCGCCATTGCGCCCCAGCGCTTCAGATTTGCATGAATCTGCCGAAACAACAATAAGTAGCTACCCCGCAAAAGGAACAGGATTGATGTCCGAAGAAAATCAGGGTCTTACCCGCATGATGGAAAGTGATGAGAACTTCGAGCCAACGGTCTGGATTGAAAACCTTGTCTCGATCCTGGCCAGCTTCCTGGCTGACCCGCGCTTACGCTATTCACAAGGCGTACAGCCCAGCGTGGTCGACGGCGAGGTTTGCCTGGTGGTGGCCGCCTGGCTGGAATCCACCGATCGCGCCACCTATGACCACGTCATGGAATTTGCCCAATCCAACCAGTTGAAAACCAAACTGGACCGTCGCAGCGGCGAGCGGGCCATGCAGAAACCGGCGTGATGCGCCCGCGCTGAAATCCGAAAATCAGACCAGCCGCTGCCGCACGGCTTCGAAAACGGCGATCGCCAATGCCGCCGAGGCATTCAGCGATTCCATTTTGCCAGGCATGGGAATCTGAACCGTTGCGGTTGCCGCGGCGCGTACATCGTCCGATAGCCCGGCGCCTTCGTTGCCCACGATGAAGGCAAGCGGGCCCGTCAGATCGCTTGAAAACACACTGCGGTCTTCTGCCAGCGCGAGGGCAAGGCTTTGTCCCTTGAATTGCGCGCACCAGGCAGGCACATCCACCCCCTGTTCGATCGGCAACACAAACTGCGCGCCCTGCCCGCCGCGCAGCGCCTTGGGCGACCAGGGGTCGTGGCACCCCTTCGACAGCACCGCCCGCGTGGCGCCCGCTGCCGCACCGGTGCGCAGCATGGAACCGAGGTTGCCGGGATCCTGAATGTCTTCCAGCACGATGATGAGCGGTGTGTCTTCACGTGCGGTGGGCGACAGCCAGGCCGACTCGGCGAGCACGCCGGTGGGGGTGGAAACAGGCGTGAGTTCATCGAACAAGGCATCCGGCAGGGCGATCGCCTTGGCAGCCGGGCAGCGCACGCGCCATGGATCAAAACGTCCGGCATCGAACGATTCCGCTCGCACCAGCGTATACGGCTGCCCGCCCGCATCGAGATACGCGGCCAGCAGATGCTCGCCATCGAGCAGCGTCATCCGCGCCTCGCGCCGCGCACGGGCCGATTCGGCGAGCTTTTTCAGCCGCTTGAAGAGGGGGTTGTCACGCGAGGTGATGGCTGTTTCGCTCATGCGCGGATTATTGAATAGAAATTCAAAAACCTGAACTTCCATTCAACAACAGCCGAGCTTGAATGCTAGCAGCCTGTCGGACTTGAAGGAAATCGGCTGCAAATTTGCCTGGCCGGTCCATATTTCGCCGCTTTTTTGAGCAATAGAACGACTATTGCCCTACAAAATCGTCAAAATCTGTCCTCGCCCAGCCAAATTTTCGCTTCGATTCTTCAAGTCCGACAGGCTGCTAGGGATTCGACACACCGCGATGTCTGCGATCGCACTCAATTAACAAAAAAATTGCAGCATCTTTCAAGAACTCAGGTGTCGAATTCATAATTTCGATTCGCTGCGACAGGCTACACTCATACGATGCGCATCGCCCTCATCACGCCCTACGGACGCGAACATCGCAACGGCAACTGGCACACCGCCGCGCGCTGGTCGCGCTTTCTGCGCGAGGCGGGCCACACGGTGCGGACGCAGGTGGAATGGGATGGCCGCGCCGCCGACCTGATGCTGGCGCTGCACGCGCGGCGCAGCTTTGCTTCAATTCGCGCGTTTGCCGAGCGCTTCCCGACCCGCCCGCTGCTGCTGGCGCTGACCGGCACCGACCTCTACCGCGACATCCACGAGGATCGCGACGCCCAGCAGGCGCTGGAATTCGCGCACCGCATCATCGTGCTGCAGGAACGCGGCGTCGACGAACTGCCCCCGCATCTGACGGCCAAGACACGGGTGGTCTATCAATCGGCGCCCGACATCGCCCGCCTGCCCGCGCCCGCCCATCCCTTCGAGGTTCTGGTGATCGGCCACCTGCGCACGGAAAAAGACCCGTTCCGGGCGGCGCTCGCAACGGCCTACCTGCCCGAGCAATCGAAAATCCGGGTGACGCACCTGGGCGCCGCCCTCAGCGATGACATGGCCGAAACCGCGAAAATGGCGCAAGGCAAGCTGCCGCGCTGGCGCTGGCTTGGCGACGTGCCGCACAGGACGGTGCTCAAGCAGCTGTCGCGCGCGCGACTCATGGTCATCAGTTCGGTACTTGAAGGCGGTGCCAACGTCATCTGCGAAGCGCTGGCCGCGGATGTGCCGGTGCTGGCCTCGTACATGCCCGGCAACGTCGGCATGCTGGGCGAGGACTACCCCGGCTATTTCCCGGTGGGCGACGAGCGGCGACTGGCCAGGCTCTTGTCGATGGCCGAAACCAACCCCGATTTTTATGCCAGTCTGCTCAGCCACGCCCGCCAGCGCCGCGGGCTGATGCGCCCGGAGCAGGAAGCCAGCCGGTTGCGGCAGGCGGTGGCGGAATTCGAACAGCCTCCAGGATGAGGCTCAGCCCTCGGCAAACAGGATGCCGAACATGCGCGCGCGTTCGGCTTCGCTCAAGCCGCGCAGCACCCGCACCGCCTCACGCGCAACCCGGACGTCGCGCGTGATCGAATACTCGATCGCGAGCGCGCGCCAGACATCGGCCAGCGCCGGGTCGGTGGCCTGCAGCTTTTGCAGCGCCTGCGTCACCCCCGCCTGTCCCTTCGTCAGATAAAACGTCAGTCCCAGGTTGTGCCAAGCCTGGATGTAATCGGGGTCGATCTCCACCGCCGCGCGGTAGGCCTGCATCGCCTCGCGCGGACGCCCGCTGTCACGGCAGGCATTGCCCAGGTTGTTTCGCGCCCATACGTCGCCAGGCGCAATCCGGACATTCTGCCGATACGCCGCGATCGCCTCGGCATGCCGCCCCATCGCGCCCAGCGCGCGCCCCTGGACAAACCAGGCCAGCGGATTTTTTGCATCGACCCGTGCCCAGTCCTCGCCCCACGCCAGCAGGCCCGGCCAATCGGCGCGCTTTTCCAGCGCCTGCGCCTGGCCCACCCACTCGGCCTGCGGACGCGCGGCAAGCGCCGCCTGGCCGCCGCCCAGGCCGAACGTCTGCGCGGCAGCCGCCACCGGGCCTGCAAATGCAAAGCCAAGCAGCAACAGAAATAAGGGAACACGGTCAGGCATAAGGGCGAGCGCAGCGCGCAACTGCCAAGTTTAGGGATTCAATATTCGTCATATTACGCCGCACTCGACGCATCGCTTATGCTGTTGGGTCTCCCACCCGCACTTTTCTCCCATGTCACCCATCGAACATTTCATCCCCGGCAAGGACGCCTCGCTCGAAGCGTCGATCGCCACCCTGCAGTCCAAGCTCGACGCGATCGGCTTTCACATCGAGGAGCGTTCCTGGCTCAACCCGGTGGAGGGCGTCTGGTCGGTGCATATCCGCGACCGCGACTGCCCGCTCCTGTTCACCAACGGCAAGGGCGCCACCGAACTGGCCGCGCGCGCGAGCGCGCTGGGCGAGTATTTCGAGCGGCTGTCGACCAATTACTTCTGGACGCACTTCTATCTGGGCGAGACGATCGCCAACCGTGCCTACACCCATACACCCGACGAGCGCTGGTTTGCCGTGGTCGACGACGCCTGGCCGGAGCAGCTGCTCACCCCCGAACTTCGCGCTCACTACAACCCGGACAGAAGTGTGCGTGCCGACCAGCTGATCGACCTCAACTCCGGCAATGCCGAACGCGGCATTTGCGCCATCCCCTACCAGCGCCTCGCCGACGGCAAGACCGTGTATTTTCCGGTCAACCTCATCGGCAACCTCTACGTCAGCAACGGCATGTCCGCCGGCAACACGCTGAAGGAGGCACGCACCCAGGCGCTGGCCGAAATCTTCGAGCGCCACATCAAGTTCCGCATCATCGAGGAAGGCCTGTGCCTGCCCGACGTGCCCGAAGCCGTCATCAACCGCTACCCGCACATCGCCGCCGGCATCCGCGGCCTGCGTGAAGCCGGCTTCGGCATCCTGGTGAAGGACGCCTCGCTCGGCGGCCGCTATCCGGTGATGAACGTCACCCTGCTGCACCCGCAGGACCAGGGCTGCTTCGCCAGCTTCGGCGCGCATCCGCGTTTCGAGGTGGCGCTGGAGCGTGCGCTGACGGAACTGCTGCAGGGCCGCGCGCTCGATTCGCTGGCGGGCTTCCCCGCCCCCGGCTTCGACGAGACCGAAATCGCCGACCCGCAGAACCTGGAAATCCACTTCGTCGATTCCAGCGGCGTGATTTCATGGCAGTTCCTGCGCGACACCCCCGACTTTGAATTCATCGACTGGAATTTCGGCGCCACCACCGAAGAGGACTATGCGTGGTCGGTCGACGCGCTGCACGCCGAAGGCCACGACCTCTACATCGCCGACTTCACCCACCTCGGCGTCTACGCTTGCCGCATTCTGGTGCCCGGCGTCTCCGAAATCTACCCGGTGGAGGAACTCGAATTCGAGAACAACAGCGTCGGCAACCTGATCCGCCCGGCGCTCGCGCGCCTGCCCGAACTGACCGACGATGAATGCGCCGCGCTGCTGGATGAAATTGTCGAACTGGAACTGGCTGACGACCGCCTGGTCACGGTGCTGATCGGCCTGGCACCGGATGCCGGTTCGCCGTGGACCGACCTGCGCATTGGCGAGTTGAAGTTACTGCTCGCGCTTGCCCTCGGCGACGACGACGCGATCCGGGAAGGCTGCACCTGGATCGCCCAGTACGGCCAGCGCAGCGAAGCACGCCTGAAGGTTTACCGCTGCATCGCCGACCTGACCCAACTTGAAGACCCCGGCCCCTTCGAATCCGCCCTGGCCCTGATGTACGGCCGTGAAACGCTGGAACAGGCGTTCGCGCTGTTCAATCAGGATGAGCGGTTTTTCGGGCTGACGAAACTAGGCAACGACTTCGAGGACAGCGCGATTCACCAGCGCTTGTTGGAGGCGTATCGCAAGGTGCGCGGCTAGCAGCCCGCACGTCCTTCGAAAGCATGCAGGTTGGGCTGCAAAGCCCAACCGCTCACTGCTTGAGCCGCTATAAGGTGGATGCATTGGGCTTCATTTCATTCAGCCCAACGCCGGCTGAAGGGGGAAGCAAGAACCGGCGCAGTGATGACTGGACGTTACGGGTCCTAAGTTCAAGCCCGACGCTGCCGCACCGTCTCATACAGGCACAGCGCCGCCGATACCGAGACGTTCAAGCTTTCCACCGTGCCGCCGATGGGGATGCGCGCGATCTGGTCGCAACTTTGCTTGACCAGGCGGCGGATGCCGGTTCCTTCGGCACCAAGCACCCAGGCGATGCCGGTCTTGGCGTCGATGCCGGACAGGGGTTGGTCACCGTCCATGTCGGCGGCGATGACCCAGATGTTGTGCTCCTTCAAATCCTCGATGGTGCGCGCGAGGTTGGTGACCATGATGTAGGGCACGGTCTCCGCAGCGCCCGAAGCGACCTTTTCCACCGTGGCGTTGATGCCGACGGCGTTGTCCTTCGGCGCGATGACGGCATGCACGCCGAAAGCATCGGCCGAGCGCATGATCGCGCCGAGGTTGTGCGGGTCGGTGATGCCGTCGAGGATCACCAGCAGCGGGAGGCCCTTGATGTTTTCCAGCACTTCGTCGAGCGAATGCGTCAGCGCGACCGGCTTGACGCGGGCGACCACGCCCTGATGATTGGCGGCCTTGCCGACCAATCTTGTCAGGCGGTCGGCTTCGACCTGCGCCAGTTTGACCTGATTGTCCTTGGCTTGATGCACCAGATCGCGCGCGCGCGCATCGCGGCGGGTGAGGTCGAGATAGATTTCCAGCACGCCCGACGGGTCGTGCCGCAGCCGCG
>JBAQND010000110.1:0-74322 GCA_049303455.1 Thiobacillus sp. | reverse complement strand
TTTTTTCGCAGGGCAAGGCGCGAGGAGGCGACATAGCTGGCTCTATGGCAACGACGAGCAACGCCGCCATGCGGAAAAAGACGCCGTTTTATGTTTCGATATTTATGGTTCACGACACTAGCTCTTGTAAGCGCACGGCGGTGCTTCGCGCCGCTTCGACAGGATACGTTCCATGTGCTGCACGAAATGGTCGAGGTCGGCGGCGGTCTTGGTTTCGGTGACGCACACCAGGATCGCCTGCCCGAGCTCGGGATACCAGCCGGAAATGTCCAGCCCGCCGAGAATGCCCTGTGCGCGCAGCGCGCGCAGCACATCCTTCGCGTTGTCGTCGAGCTGCAGCACCACTTCGTGGAAGAAGGGGCGGGTGAAGGCACGCGTGACGCCGGGAATCGCCGTCAGCTTTTCAGCCAGCGCCACGGTGCCGGCATGGCTGGCGGATGCGACTTTCGCCAGTCCCAGCGGTCCCAGCAGCGCCATGTACTGCGTCGCCGCGGTGACCACCAGGCCCTGGTTGGTGCAGATGTTGGAGGTGGCCTTGGAGCGGCGGATGTGCTGCTCGCGCGCCTGCAGGGTCAGGGTGAAGCCCGGCTTGCCGTCGAGGTCGACGGTGCGACCGACGATGCGTCCCGGCATCTGCCGCACGAACGCCTGGCGGCAGCACATGAAGCCAAGGTAGGGGCCGCCCGAGGCCATCGGCGCGCCCAGCGGCTGGCCTTCGCCCACCGCGATGTCGGCGCCGGTCTGGCCCCAGTTGCCGGGCGCTTCCAGCACCGCCAGGGTGGTGGGGTTGACCAGTGCGATCGCCAGTGCGCGCTGGTCATGCGCCCAGTCGGTCATGGCGTGCACGTCTTCCAGCACGCCGAAGAAATTCGGCTGCGGGATCACCAGGCCGGCGAAGCTGCCGGGGTCGGCCGGCAGCACGGCCTGGCCGGTGGTCGGGTCGTAGTCGAGCTCGACCAGTTCGATGCCCTGGTTCCTGACCGTGGTGTCGACCACGCGGCGGTAGATCGGGTGCACCGTCTTCGGCACCAGCACGCGGCGCGAGGTCTTGTGCGACCGCACCGCCATCAGCACCGCTTCGGCCAGGGCGGACGCGCCGTCGTAGAGCGAAGCGTTCGACACGTCGAGCCCGGTCAGCCGGGTCATCATGGTCTGGTATTCGTAGATCAGCTGCAGCGTGCCCTGGCTCGCCTCCGCCTGGTAGGGCGTGTAGGCGGAGTAGAACTCGCCGCGCGTGGTGATCTGCCAGATCGCCGCCGGGATGTGATGCTCGTACACGCCCGCGCCGATGAAGCTGGACCAGAAGCCATCGGCTGACGCGCGCTCCTGCATCAGCCGCGCCACCGCCATTTCCGGCAGGCCGTCCGGCACGTCCTTGAGCTTGCCGGTTTTCAGCGCGGGCGGGATTTCGTCGAACAGCTCCTCGATGCTGGCGGCGCCGATGGCGCCGAGCATGACGGAGACGTCTTCTTCAGTGTGGGGAATGAAGGGCATTTTGTCTGGGTGAGGCGATAGGGGTTAGGGGCGAGGCATGCGCGTTGACGCAGGGGGGGCTTGCGGAAGCCTCACCCCTTACGCCTGACCGCGATCAGTGCGCTTCCGACTCCACCAGCTTCTGGTAGGCCGCGGCGTCGAGCAATCCGGCGACATCCGCTGCGTTGGCGGGCTTCAACTTGAACATCCAGGCACTGTAGGCATCCTTGTTCACCGACTCGGGGCTGGCTTCGACGTCAGCGTTGGCGGCGATCACTTCGCCGGCCACCGGGGCGTAGACGTCGGATGCGGCCTTCACCGATTCGACCACCGCGCATTCCTCGCCCTTGGCCAGCGTGCGGCCGGTGGCGGGGGTTTCGATGAACACCATGTCGCCCAGCAGATCCTGCGCGTGGTGGGTGATGCCCACGGTCAGCGTGCCGTCGGCTTCGACGCGCACCCATTCGTGGCTGGGGGTGTATTTGAGGTCTGCGGGGATGTTCATGGTTTCTCCAGGTAAGGGGTTAGGGGGCAAGGCGTCAGGGGCGGCTGTCATGCACCTCACCCCTCACGCCTGACGCCTCACGCAATTAAAACTTTGCCGTTGCGAACGAACGGATATTTCACGACTTTGGCTTTCAGCTTCTTGTCGCGGATCTCGACCTCGACGATCTCGCCCGGGGCGATGCCGAGCGGGATGCGGGCGAGCGCGATGGATTGCTGCAGTGTAGGGGAGAAGGTGCCGGACGTGATTTCGCCTTCGCCGTGTTTGGTGATGACTTTTTGATGGCTGCGCAAGACCCCTTTGTCGAGCAGCACCAGCCCGGCGAGCTGCTGGGTGATTTCGCTCGATTCGAGCGCCTTGCGGCCGACGAAGTCGCGCTCGCTCTTCATATCCACCGTCCACGCGAGGCCGGATTCCAACGGCGAGGTGGTCTCGTCCATGTCCTGGCTGTAGAGGTTCATTCCGGCTTCAAGGCGCAGGGTGTCGCGCGCGCCGAGGCCGATCGGCTTGCCGCCGGCTTCCATCAGCGCCTTCCAGAAGAAGGGCGCGGATTTTGCCAGCACCATCACCTCGAAGCCGTCCTCGCCGGTGTAGCCGGTGCGGGCGATGAACATCTCGCCCATGGCGGCGGCATTGAAGGGCTTGAGGTTCGCGGTGATGCTGTCGACGCCGGGCAGCGCCTCGTTCAGCGCCTGCGCTGCATTCGGCCCCTGGATCGCGATCATCGCCAGGTCGCGGCGCGGGGTGAGCGTCAGCCCCATGTCCCACGCCGCGTTCATTTTTTCCATCCACGCGAGGTCCTTCTCCGCGGTGCCGGCGTTGACCACCAGGCGGAACCAGTTCTCGTCCATGAAGTAGATGATGAGGTCGTCGATGACGCCGCCGGCCTCGTTCAGCATGCACGAATACAGCGCCTTGCCGGAGACCTGCAGCTTGTCGACGTTGTTCGCCACCAGCCGGCGCAGGAAGGCGCGCACGTTGGCGCCGCGGATGTCCAGCGGCAGCATGTGCGAGACGTCGAACAGGCCGCAGCCGGCGCGCACGGTGTGGTGCTCCTCGATCTGCGAGCCGTAGTTGACCGGCATGTCCCAGCCGCCGAAGTCGACCATTTTGGCGCCGAGTTCGCGGTGGGTGGCGTTGAGCGGGGTTTGTTTGAGCGCTTGATCTGTCATGGGGCAACCAAAAATAAAAAAGGGTGAAGCGCGGATTCGCTTCACCCCTCTGTCCTTGGTACCTGAGAGATTACGGCGCGCCGGATGATGAGTCCTGAGCCGCTGCCCCTTCGGTGGCGGCCTTGCCGGTTTCAATATCGGCGGCCGCGCTCTCCAGAGTGTTCTTGGGACGTGTCACTCGACACGTCCTGGCGTTGCGGTCCTTGTTGCCTGAGCGATTCCGGGTGGGTTACGCCTTCGGCGGCATGCGGTGCATGCACTCTCCCGCAACGGGAACGCGCACTATACCGAAGAAGCGTCAGGCCAGCCAGCGCTTGCGCGCTAATACGTCAGTTCCAGGTCGAAACCCATCGGCGCGAGATCGTGCACGGTCAGCGGCAAGCTCAGGGCCTGTTCGCTGCGCGGCGGAATGCCGGCGGCGATGCGCTGGGTGTCGCCGAGATATTCGCTGGGGGCGAAGCTGCGTCGCGCCAGCGGGCGGTTGCGCTGGTCGGTCAGGGTGAGCACCAGCACCGGCCAGGCCTGGGCATGGTTGGCGCGGTTGCCGAGGGTGAGGATGAGATTCAGGCGGCCGCTGGCCTCGGTCTGCAGGTCGGAGCCGACGATCTGCAGCAGCGCGCTATTTTTCGGCAAGGACAGGGTGCAGCCCAGCACGGCGCAGGCCTGCTCGAAGGCGGGGCGGGTCTGCGGCAGCCGGCTGACCAGCGCATCGCGCAGAAAGTAGGCGGTTTGCGCCAGCAGCAGCACCAGCAGCGGCAAGCTGGCCACGCCCCACGCCCAGGGCGGGATGCGGCGCCGCGCGGACGGCGTGCGTGCCGTGCCGGGCAGCGGGGTCGCATATTCGACGCGTGCCGCAGCCTGGGATGGCGCAGCGGGAGCGATGGGGGTCAAGGGGTAGACGGGCGCATCCGGCGCGTGGGGATACGGAGGCGCCGG
Source organism: Thiobacillus sp. (assembly GCA_049303455.1). Taxonomy (GTDB): domain Bacteria; phylum Pseudomonadota; class Gammaproteobacteria; order Burkholderiales; family Thiobacillaceae; genus Thiobacillus. The sequence goes on along the minus strand of JBAQND010000110.1, from coordinate 70,236 downwards.
GGAGAACTGCGGCAACGGGCCGGGATCGTCAGGCACCGGGATATCGGGGTCGATGAGGATGATCGACGGCAGGTCGAGCGAGACTTCGCGCTGGGCGATGCCGCGCGGCGCGTCGGCAACCGCGACGTCCTCCGCGGGGACGTCGGCCTCGGGCGTCCCCGCGTTTGCCGCCGGCCACGGAGCCTGTGCGGTATCCGGCAACGCCGGTGCTTCAACGGCTTCGGGCTTGACCTCGATGGAAAGCGGCGAACCGTCCTCCATCAGCAGGCTCGGGTGCGCATCGAAGGCGGCCCCGCAGACACTGCACTGCACCCAGCCCTGGGCCGCGTCGAGCTGGTCCGCCCCGAGGCGGAACACGCTGGCGCATTGCGGGCAGGTGGTGCGGTAGTTCACTGCTTGATGCCGGCCAGGCGCACCCAGCCCTCGTCGACGGCGGGCGGGTCGAATGCAAACCATTCGCGGTAGACCGCCATCACCTCATCGGCCTGTTCGGCCAGGATGCCGGACAGCACCAGCCGGCCGCCCGCGCGCACCCGGCCCGCCAGCAGCGGCGCCATGCCCTTGAGCGGATTGGTGAGGATGTTGGCGACGACGATATCGTACTGCCCTGGCGCGAGTTCGCTAGGCAGGCAAAAGTGCGCGGTCACCTCGTTCAGCGTGGCATTGTCGCGCGAAGCGGTGACCGCCTGCGCGTCGATGTCGACGCCGTCGACGCGTGCTGCCCCCAGCTTGACGGCAGCGATGGCGAGGATGCCGGAGCCGCAGCCGTAGTCGAGCAGGGTTTCGCCGCCGGCGAGATGGTCGTCGAGCCAGCGCAGGCACAGCCGCGTGGTGGGATGGCTGCCGGTGCCGAAGGCGAGGCCGGGGTCGAGCTTGAGGTTGATCGCGCGGCTGTCGGGCGCTTCGTGCCAGGTCGGCACGATCCACAGGCGCGGCGAGATCGGGATGGGGTCGAACTGCGACTGGGTGAGGCGCACCCAGTCCTGCTCGGCCACGGTGTCGACGGTGTATTCGGTGGGGGCGGGAACTCCCGCCAGCTTCGCCGCCGTGGCCAGCGTCTCCACCACATCGGCGTGTTCATCCAGCAGCACCCGCGCGATGCTGTGCGGCCACAGCTCGGCAGACGGGTAATCAGGCTCGCCGAACAGCGGCGTTTCGTCCGCCGTGCCGGCGTTGGCGTCTTCCAGCGACACCGACAGCGCGCCGGCTTCCATCAGCGCATCGGACAGCAGCTCGGCCTGTTTGGAGTCGACGAGGAGACGAACGGATTGCCAGGGCATATTTGAGGTGAGGTGTTAAGGGTTAGGCGTGAGAGGCGGGGTTGGCGGTAAAGCGTAAGCATGGCAACCCCTCACCTCTTACGCCTCTCGCCTCACCCAAGTTTTTCTCCCGCCAGCTTGTGTTCCAGGTAATGAATGCTGGTGCCGCCGGCGATGAAGGCAGCGTCGTTCAGCAAATCCTGGTGCAGCGGGATGTTGCTCTGGATGCCCTCGATCACCATTTCCATCAGCGCGCCGCGCATGCGCGCGATGGCCTGGCCGCGGGTGTCGCCGTAGGCGATCACCTTGCCGATCATCGAATCGTAGTGCGGCGGCACGTAGTACCCGTGGTAGACGTGCGAGTCGACGCGGATGCCGGGGCCGCCGGGCGCATGGTAGTTGGTCAGCTTGCCGGGGCTGGGAACGAACGTGGATGGGTGCTCGGCGTTGATGCGGCACTCGATGGCGTGGCCGCGGAACTTGATGTCCTTTTGCTTCCACGGCAGCTTTTCGCCGGCGGCGACGCGGATCTGCGTCTGCACGATGTCGATGCCGGTGATGAACTCGGTCACCGGGTGTTCGACCTGCACCCGCGTGTTCATTTCGATGAAGTAGAACTCGCCGTTTTCGTACAGGAACTCGAAGGTGCCGGCGCCGCGATAACCGATCTTGCGGCAGGCCTCGGCGCAGCGCTCGCCGATCTTGTCGCGCAGCTTGGGGTCGAGTCCGGGCGCCGGCGCTTCTTCCAGCACTTTCTGGTGGCGGCGCTGCATCGAGCAGTCGCGCTCGCCCAGGTGGACCGCGTTGCCGTGCTCGTCGGCGAGAATCTGAATCTCGATATGGCGCGGCGTCTGCAGGAATTTTTCCAGGTACACCATGGGATTGCCGAAGGCGGTGCCGGCTTCGGTCTTGGTCATGGAGACCGCGTTCAGCAGCGCGGCTTCGGTGTGCACCACGCGCATGCCGCGCCCGCCGCCGCCGCCGGCTGCCTTGATGATGACCGGGTAGCCGACGCGCGCGGCGGTCCTGATGATCTCGTCGGGGTCGTCCGTCAGGGCGCCCTCGGAGCCGGGCACGCACGGCACCTTGGCCTCGATCATCGCCTGCTTGGCCGCCACCTTGTCGCCCATCAGGCGGATGTTGTCGGGGCGTGGACCGATGAAGGCGAAGCCGGACGACTCGACGCGCTCGGCGAAGTCGGCGTTTTCCGACAGGAAGCCATAGCCGGGATGGATCGCTTCGGCGTCGGTGACTTCGGCCGCGGCAATGATCGACGGCACATGCAGATAGCTCTGCGCCGAGGGCGCCGGGCCGATGCACACCGATTCGTCGGCCAGCTTCACATACTTGGCGTCGCGGTCGGCCTCGGAATACACGGCGACCGTCTTGATGCCCATTTCACGGCAGGCGCGCTGGATGCGCAGGGCGATTTCGCCGCGGTTGGCGATTAGGATTTTTTCGAACATGTTTTTTGAGGGGCTGGGCGCCTGATTCCTGGCGCCTAGCCCCTGGACTCCTCAGGTAATCACAAACAGCGGCTCGCCATATTCAACCGGCTGGCCGTTTTCGACCAGGATGGCCTTGATCACGCCGCCCTGGTCCGATTCGATTTCGTTCAAAAGCTTCATCGCTTCGATGATGCACAGCGTATCGCCGACATTCACGCTCTGGCCGACTTCGGCAAAGTTCTTGGAGCCGGGGGCCGGCGCACGGTAGAAGGTGCCGACCATGGGCGAACGCACGATGTGGCCTTCGGGCACGGCGTCTTCCACCGGTGCCGCCGCGATCGGCGCCGCCGCCGGGGCGGGCGCGTGCATCATCTGCGGGGCGTGCATCATCATCGGCGCGCCGGCAATGCTTTTGGCAATGCGGACTTTTTCTTCGCCCTCGGTGATTTCCAGCTCGGCGATGCCGGAGGCTTCGACCAGGTCAATGAGCTTTTTCAGTTTTCTGAGATCCATGGGATGTCCTGTTTTGGAGGTGGCGCAGCGCATATTCCAGCGCCAGTTCGTAACCGTGCGCGCCCAGCCCGGACACCACGCCGACCGCGAGGTCGGAAAAGTACGAGTGGTGGCGGAAGGATTCGCGCGCGTAGATGTTGGAAAGATGGACTTCGACGAAAGGAATGGTGGTCGCCGCCAGCGCATCGCGCAAGGCGACGCTGGTGTGGGTGTAGCCCGCCGGGTTGATGACGATGAAATCGACCTGGTCGTGTGCAGCCTGGTGGATGCGGTCGATCAGGGCGCCTTCGTGGTTGTTCTGGAAGGTCTCGACCGCGGCGCCGACGGCTTCCCCGCGGCTGACCAACGCACGGTTGATGTCGTCGAGCGTGGCGTGGCCGTAGTGCCTGGGTTCGCGGCTACCCAGCAAATTGAGGTTGGGGCCGTGCAGAACCAGCACGTGTGGGTGCAGACTGGGGACCGATTTGGCCGCTGCGCGGCTGGTTCGTTTAGTCGTCATGGCGGCGATTTTGCTGTAAATGGGGGTAAATTGTCCAGATCTTGACGCTAAATCGCAACTATGGGCCGATTTGGTGCAATGTCGTTTCCAGCGTGGCGCGCGGCAAGCGCCCCAGGTGGCTCAGGGCGATACTGCCGTCGCGGTCGAGCACGATCGTATAGGGCAGCGCCCCGCTCGGGTTGCCGAGCAGCCTGGCCAGGCTGTGCGCCGCCCCCTCGCCGATCAGGATCGGATAATTGACCGGCTGCTGCCGCAAAAACCGCGCGACATTGGCCGGGTTGTCGATGGCGATACCGACGAACTCCACCCCGGTGGACCGGAATTGGGTGCGCAGATCGGCAAAATCCGGCATTTCCTCGCGGCACGGCGCGCACCAGCTGGCCCAGAAATTCAGCACCACCACCTGCCCGCGCCATTGCGACATCGACTGCTGTTGTCCATCAAGATCCGGAAAACCGAGCTGCCACAAGGCGACGAGGGCCGGCGCGTCAGGCGCTTGCGGCGCGTAGCGCGCCTGCGCCAGCCAGGCGCCGGCTGCCAGTGCCGCCAGCGCCAGGGGAAGGGCATAAAGCCATTTTTTTTGCATGGGGTTGCGCGTGCCGCATGACCGATCACCCTACAGGGGTGATCGTGGGGTTCGTCTATAGCGTGCCGTAGGAATGCAGACCCGACAAAAACATGTTCACGCCGATGAAGGCGAAGATGGTGACGAACAGGCCGACCACCGCCCACCACGCCAGCAACGGGCCGCGCAGGCCCTTGACCAGGCGGATGTGCAGCCAGGCCGCGTAGTTCAGCCACACGATCAGCGCCCACGTTTCCTTCGGGTCCCACGACCAGTAGCCGCCCCAGGCTTCGGCGGCCCACATCGCGCCTAGAATGGTGGCGATGGTGAAGAAGCCAAAGCCGATCGCGATCGACTTGTACATCATGTCGTCGATCACCGCCGGCTTGGGCAGGCGGCTGGCGAGAATGCCGCGACCGGCAAGCAGGTAGGCCACCCCGAGCATGGCGGCGATGGAGAAGCCGCCATAGCCGACGAAGTTGGCGGGCACGTGAATCTTCATCCACCAGGACTTGAGCGCGGGCACCAGCGGCTGGATTTCGTGCGCGCCGCGGTCAAAGGTGTACCAGAGAATGAAGCCGACCGCCGCCGAAATCACCAGCAGCACGAATGCACCCAGCTGCCGCGTCTGACAACGCGCTTCGTAGTAGAGGTACATCATCGCGGTGATGAGGCTGAACAGCACGAACACTTCGTACAGATTGGACACCGGGATATGGCCGACGTCGGCGCCAATCAGGTAGGACTCATACCAGCGGACCATCAGGCCGATCCAGCCCATGGTCACCGCGGACCAGGTCAGCGCGCTGCCGGTTTTCAGCATGAAGTCCGAACGCGACAGCAGGCCTGCCCAGTAGGTCAGGGTCGCGAATCCGAACAGCGCGCACATCCACATGATGGCGGCCTGGCTGGAGATCAGGAATCTGAGGAAGAAGGCCTCCTCCATGCGCGCGAGGTTGCCGCTGTACAGGCTGATGGCGAACAGGCTGATCGCGCCGACCACCAGGAACAACGGGCGGAACGGCTTCCAGAACCAGCCAGCCACCGCTAGCGAGGGAATCACCGCCAGCAGGATGGCTTTTTCATAGATGTCTATGTAGTCGGCGTACCGCGACAGGGCGAACAGCGCGCCCGCCGCGACGATGGCGGCGAACAGCCAGTCGAACCACGACAGGCGCTTCAATAGCGGCGCGGGTTGATTGAGGGCGAGTTCCATGTTTAAGCCTCCGGATTGTTCGCGGGCGTGGATGCCGGTTGGGTCAGCGTATCCAGTGCCTGCGCGTGTTGGGTGAATTCTTTTTCAAAATCGATCGTCTGCTTGGCCGACGACATCGCCAGCAGCGCGTGGCCCGGCTTGATGCGCAGCCACACCCGACGTTCGCGGACATAAAGCATGAAGAATACGCCGAGCGTCAGCAAAAGCGAACCCAGATATACCACGTTCTGGCCGGGCGACCGGGTGAGCTGCAAGCCGCTGGCCTTGACCTCGTCATACGACATCAGCTGCAGATAGACCGGCGCGCCATAGACGAACATGTCGCTGATGCTGTTGAGGGTGTCGCGCACCAGCCAGCCGGAAGCGTCATCAGACAAGGGGGCGGGCAGACCGGCTTGCTGGTTGGCAAGTTGCAGCGCCTCGAACGCGGCGAGCTCAAGGATGCGCAAATAGGTGCCCACTGCCTTTTCGCGCTCGGCCTCGGGGATGTTGTCCTCGATGAAACGCCCCAGTGACTGAAAGCCGCCTTCGGCAAACAGTGCCAGCATCTGGCTGGCACTGAATTTCAGCTTGTCCTCGATTTCCGTGCCCCAGGCCTCCTTCTGCAAGGCCTGACGGGCGAAGCGCGTGGCAATTTCGGGACGCAATTCCGCATTCAGCAACGCACCGCGCAAGCGCATGAAGCTGTCGATCTCGCCCGCGGCATCGAGCGGCATGCGCAGGTAGCGGAAGGCCTCGTTCGGCGAATCGCGCACGCCCGACATCATGTACCAGCGGCCGTCGAGTTCCAGCGGCAGCATGTAGTTGGAGAACTCGCGCGCCTGGCCGCGCGCATCGCGCAGCTTGTACTGGAAGCTCGGGCCGACGTTGCGCAAGTGCCGGTTGTCGCTCACCGGACTGCCGCCGAGCACGCTCATGGTGCTGCCGGTCTCCACGATGTCTCCGCCCATATTTTCGATGTTGAACAGGCGGAAATCGATGAATTCGATCGTGTGCTCCCCCGCCTCGCTGGTCAGGGTGGCGTTTTGGTACACCGTGCCCTCAAGGGGGAAGGCGGAGGCCGTGGGGGCAAACAGATTCCAGCCGCGCAGCGTCAGGCGGGTGCCGCCGTCGGCAAAGCTCGCCTGATAGATGGCGACGCCATCGTGGATCAGCGGGTGGTTGACGGCAATCGTCGCTTCGCGGACTTTGTTGCCGGCGCGGTCGAACAGTTCGACGTCGCTTTCGAAGCTCTTCGGCTGGCCTGTCGTGTAGTGCTCGATGCGAAACTGCTTCAGCGCCACGGTGAAGGGCAGTTCCTGCACCAGATAGCCGTCGGCCACGTTGAGGAAGGCCACATCCGCGCTGGAGCCCTCGGGAATCTGTACGCTGCCGCGAAACGACGGATTGGATGGCGACAGGCGGGAAATCGCCGGCACCTGGCTTTGCGGGATGTCGCGCGTCTCGATCTTCTTGTAGCCCAGCACCTGCTGCGCCTTGAAGATCAGGTTGCCGTCCATCAGGCCGCCGATACAGATGATCACGAAGGCCGAGTGCGCCAGAAAATAGCCGAGACGGTTCCAACTGCCGGCCTTGGCGGCGAGCAGCACGCCGTCCTCGCGCGGCAGGTTTTTGACTTTATAACCCTGGCCTTCCAGATAGGCCTGCGCGCTGGCGGCCAGTGCCTCGGGCGCCAGCGCGGTGGCCGCTTCGTGCCGGTGCTTGAACGCGTTGAGCGACTGCTCGCTGACGTGCTCGCGAAAGCTCTTCATCTCGCGCACGAAGTTGGGCGCGTTACGCGTGATGCACACGCTGGTGGAAACGACGAGAAAGGTCAGGATGACCAGAAACCAGGCGGCGTGATAGACGTCGTACAGCCCCAGCTTTTCAAACACCTCAAACCAGAACGGGCCGAGCTGGATGATGTAGTTGGCGTAGGGTTCCGACTGCTTCAGCACCGTGCCAACAATCGATGCAATCGCGAGGATGGACAGCAGGCTGATGGCAAAGCGCATCGAGCTCAGCAGTTCGAACAGGGACCTGCCGAAGGAGTGGGTGGTGGTATTCATTGTTGGCGGCAAAAACCCTGTTGGTGACAAGTAAAAAAGGGTGACCTGCGTCACCCTTTCATCGACTCAGGAACGGCCAATAAGTTTACCCGCAAGGGGCAGGCCGCGGCTGTAAAGACGCTAAAGCGTCAACAGCCACGCACTACCCGCAAGGGGCAGGCCGCGGCTGTAAAGACGCTAAAGCGAACAGCCACGCACTACCCGCAAGGGGCAGGCCGTGGCTGTAAAGACGCTAAAGCGCCAACCTCCACGCACTACCCCCAAGGGGCGCCGATCCAACAAAGAACGCCGGCGCCCATCCTGCTTTAACGCAAGCCCTGGATATAAGCCGAGACCGCCTTCATGTCTGCATCCGTCATCTTGGAGGCGATGCTGCGCATCATCTTGGCCCCGTCGTTGGCGCGCGTCTCGACCCGGAAGGCGTTCAGCTGGGTATAGATGTAGTCGCCATGCTGGCCGGACAGACGCGGGAATTGGGTGGGAATGCCCTGGCCTTGCGCGCCATGGCAGGACGCGCACGCGGGCACGCCGGCACCCTGAACCCCGCCGTGAAAGATCTTCCTGCCGAGCAGCGCCAGTTTCTGGTCCTTGGCGGTACCGGGCTTGGGCTTCTGGGCGCTGTAATACGCGGCCAGATTCAGCATATCCTGCGGGCTCAGCTTGGCAACGATGCCCGCCATGATCGGGTTCTTGCGCGCCCCCGACTTAAAGTCGTTGAGCTGCTTGTTGAGGTATTCCGCATTGAGACCGGCCAGCTTGGGGTTGGCCGCAGCAACGCTGTTGCCGTCCACCGCATGGCACGCCGCGCAAACCTGGGTGACGATGCTTTCTGCCGCCCTCGGGTCGCCTTTGCTGGCCGGGCCAGCGGCGGGGGTAATGGCAAAAGCGGATGTGGCGGCCAGAGTGGCAACCAGAGAGACGACGAGTTTCATCAAAAGCTCCTGAAGCTTGCAAAACTTGGGAAAACGGGTAGTTTAGCGGTAACTAATATGACTGCCAAGCCCGTGCTCAATCGCGCCCAATTCCACACCTCGGTCGCCCAGCTGCGTGACTTGCCCTACAGCCGTGCCGAAGTTGCGTTTGCCGGCCGTTCCAACGCCGGGAAATCGAGCGCACTCAACCTGCTGACGCGCAAAAACCGTCTGGCATACACCTCCAAAACCCCCGGCCGCACTCAGCTCATCAATTTTTTCGAAGTGGCGGCCGACACCTATCTGGTCGACCTGCCCGGCTACGGCTACGCAAAAGTGCCGGCAGCGGTGAAGGCGAAATGGGAGGGCCTGCTGGCGCGTTATCTGCAGGAACGCGAGGCGCTGGTCGGGATGGTGCTGATCATGGATGCGCGCCATCCGCTCACCCCGCTCGATTGGCAAATGCTCAACTGGTTTACCCCCACCGGCAAGCAGGTGCACATCCTGCTGTCGAAGGCCGACAAGCTGTCCAATAGCGAAAAGACCCTCACCTTGCGCCGCGTCGAACAGGAACTGGCCGCGCTGGGCAACGTCACGGTGCAGCTGTTTTCCAGCTTGTCGCGCCTCGGCGTCGAGCAAGCGGCGGCGGTGGTTGAAGGCTGGCTCGCCCCGGTCCCGCAGGCGACTGAGCCGGCGGCCGAATAACGGGCCGGGCCCGCACAATAAAGCCCGCACAATAAAAAAGCCCCGACCAAGGGAGGGGCCGGGGCTGAAAAATGCCTTAAGGGGATTAAGGCATCCCGCTCAGGGAGGAGAAGCGGGAGACGATACGAGACCGTCTGCTACAACAGAGTAGACTCGCTTGAAGAAAGTTCCAGAACGCCGTGCATATTCTTTGGAGAAGTTTGTGAGCCTGCCCTTTGCCTTTGGTCCATTCCCAGCCCGGCGCATGCGGCGCATGCGCCGGGACGACTTTTCCCGCCGCCTGATGCGTGAGCACGCACTTACGCCCAGCGACCTGATTTACCCGGTGTTTGTTCTGGATGGGCAAAAGCGGCGCGAGTCGGTGGCGTCGATGCCGGGGGTGGAACGGCTGTCGATCGACCTGTTGCTGCCAGTGGCCGAGGAATGCGTCCAGCTTGGCATCCCCGCGCTGGCGCTATTTCCGGTGATCGATACCGGCTTGAAGACCCTTGGCGCGGAAGAGGCCGTCAACCCCGACGGCCTGGTGCCGCGCACCGTGGCCGCGCTGAAAAGCCGCTTCCCCGAACTTGGCATCATCACCGACATCGCGCTCGACCCCTACACCAGCCACGGCCAGGACGGCCTGATCGACGAAACCGGCTACGTGCTGAACGACGAGACGGTGGCGGTGCTGGCGCGGCAGGCGGTGGTGCACGCCCAGGCCGGTGCCGACGTCGTCGCCCCATCCGACATGATGGACGGCCGAGTCGCCGCCCTGCGTGCCTCGCTCGATGGCGCAGGCCTGATCCATACGCGGATTCTGGCCTATGCTGCCAAGTACGCTTCCAGCTTTTATGGCCCGTTTCGTGACGCCGTCGGCTCTGCCGCCAACTTGGGCAAGGGCAACAAGAATACCTACCAGATGGACCCGGCCAACAGCGACGAGGCCTTGTGGGAAGTCGGGATGGACCTGCAGGAAGGCGCCGACATGGTCATGGTCAAACCCGGCATGCCGTATCTCGACGTGATCCGCCGCATCAAGGACGCATATGGCGCGCCGACCTACGCCTATCAGGTCAGCGGCGAGTACGCCATGTTGAAAGCAGCGGCGCAGAATGGCTGGCTCGACGAGCAGGCATGCGTGCTGGAAGCCCTGCTGGGGTTCAAGCGGGCGGGGGCGGACGGCGTGCTGACGTACTTCGCGCGCGATGCGGCGCGCTGGCTCAAGGCAGGCGCCTAAATTTTCAGCCAATTTGGTCGATAAATAAGCTCACTCTTCGCATCCGCTGCACGCGCGAAGGCCAGGAGAATAGGTATGGCAAGCATCCTCAAAAGTCTGTTTGCAAATCGCCAGCCATTGCCCGCTGACGATTTCGACAAAACCATTGTGAATATCCCGAGCCCTTATCAGCTACGGGATCTTTGCCCCGTCATGCGCGATACCCCGGACTCGAACGAGCAAAACTTGGGCAGGCAGCAGCAGTTCAAAATCCGCCTCGCGCATTCCGACGCATCCCGCAGCGCCGCCACCATGCTGGTACAGCAACGCTATGCCTGGCGCGGCTACAAGGCCGGCGAAATCAAGAAACAGCCCAACCGGATCACCCTGGTGGCGTATCTGGCCGATCAAATTGTCGGCAGCCTGAACATCGGCTACGACTCGCCAGAAGGCTTGAGCGCAGACGAACGCTACAAGGAAGAAATGGATGCGCTGCGCGCCCAGGGACTGAATGTCGGCGAAATCACCAAGCTGGCCATCGACGAAAATGTCGGCAGCAAGCAGGTGCTGGCCGGCATGATCAACATTGCCTACCTGTACGGGCTGATTCACGGCATCACCGACGCCGTGATCGAAGTCACCCCCCGCCACAAGCCCTTCTACCAGCGCATGCTCGACTTCCGGCAGATCAGCGACGAACGTTTCTATGCGGCGTCCAATACCAATGTCGTGCTCATGCATATCAAACTGGCGCACATTGGCGAGCGCATCAAGGCGGTGGGCGGCAAGGGGTCGGGTACCGGTGACCGCAGCATCTACCCGTATTTTTTTGATCCGAATGACCAGCAGGGCATCATGCAACGCTTGAAGGGCGGCAGCTGATTCATGTTTGATTATGACGAGGCGTTTTCCCGCAACCTCGGCTGGCTGACCCCGCAGGAACAGCAGCGCATGCGAGGCGCGCGCGTCGCCGTGGCCGGCATGGGCGGCGTCGGCGGGGTGCATGTGCAGGGCCTGGCGCGGCTCGGCGTCGGGGCGCTCAACCTGACTGATTTCGACAGCTTCGAGGTCGCCAATTTCAACCGCCAGGCGGGCGCTGCGATGTCCACCATCGGCCAGCCCAAGGTCGAGGTCATGCGCAGCTTTGCGCTCGACGTCAACCCGGAAACCGACGTCCGCGTTTTTCCAAACGGCCTCGACGAGAACAACCTGGCCGACTATCTGGAGGGTGTCGACCTGTTGATCGACGCCATCGACTTCTTCGCCAACGGCCTGCGCCCCGCGCTCTATCGCGCGGCACGCGAGCGCGGCATCCCCGTCGTCTGCTCGGCCCCCCTCGGCGCAGGCGCCTCGTTGATCTGCTTTAAGCCCGACGGCATCAGCTTCGACGATTACTTCGGCTTCGCCGGCTGCGACGACCTCACCATGGCCGTGCGTTTCATGGTCGGCATGTCGCCGCGCCTGCCGCAGCGGCATTACCTGGCCTATCCGGAAATCGTCGACTTCGTGAAGCACCGCGTGCCTTCGCTGGGGATGGCATGCCAATTCGCCGCAGGCATGGCGGTGACCGCCGCCATGAAACTGCTGCTGCAGCGCGGCGGGGTCAAGGCCGCGCCGCACACCGAGCAGTTCGACGCCTATCTGGGGCGCTTTTACCGCAGCTGGCGCCCGGGTGGTTACCGTAACCCTTTGCAGAAGCTGGCCGAGCGCATCGTCGTCTCCCGGCTCAAGATCGACTGAACCTGACGTTGAGCTAATTCGAAGCCCCTGCTCGGAAAGCAGGCATAAAAAAACCGCGCATCGCTGCGCGGTTTTTTGCGGTTTTTTGTGCCAGCCAGCCTTGGAATCAGGCGACTTTTTTGTTGCGGCGAGCCAGACCGAGGCCGACCAGGCCCAGGCCCAGGAGGGCGAGGGTGGCGGGTTCGGGAACGGAATTGCCTTGCACTTCGTTGGTGCCGAAGTGGGTGGCAACCAGAACGCCACCGTTAACAACCGTATTTCCATTGGGAATCGGCTGGAACGACGAGGTGTAGGTGAAGTCGGCACCGCCGGGTTCGCCGTTCGTATCGAGGTGGGCAGCGGCGAGGCCGCCAGCCACATCGAAATAGCCTGTTCCCTGGCCGGTGAGACCGGCGCCGGAAATTGCGGTGAGGCTACCTTGCAAAGTGTCCGGTGCGGTATAAATGCCATTGGCACCCGCCAAAGAAAGCCACAACTGTCCATCTGTAGCGGTCGATTTGAGCCCTGAGCTAAAGGCCGTGTAGCCAACCGCGCCGGTGTCCTGGACATAGACATTGAGCCAGCCACCGCTCGCCGCAAAGGTATCGCCGATCGCGGGGTCGGGGGTGATGGTCGAAGCGCTAATCGTATATCCGCCGAATTCATAGGTCAGCTGGCATGTGGCGCAGAAGTTGGTTTCGCCGTTGACGGCGCTGAACTGGCCGTAGCCGCTGAAGGGATCGCTAACATTAATGCCAATGGTTTCGTACAAAGTGGATTGCGAGCTAAAGTCGAAAATGCTGTCTGGATCCCAGCTCACGCCGGCGACGGTGATGGCCTGTGCGCCAGACGCAAATGCCATGGCTGATGCTGCGATCAGGCTGGCGGTAAGTTTGTTGAGTTTCATTTCATGACCCCTTGTAAGCGTTGAACAAACTTGAAATTCAAGTAGTGCTTGGCTGTTAACCGTGCAATCAATTAAGCATGAGCCGTGCCATGATTAATTGATTCAAACGAATCAATTGGTTATGAATTTATGATAAATCCGCTCCGCTCTGGGTGTAAAGTTTTTCGACAGGTTGGCACCGGCGTGCAGGGGCATATGCAGCGCGGCTGGGACTCCCCGGATAAGGGCCAACCGTTTAAGCGCTTGAATTCTGGGAGCGCCAACATGAAATCCGCCACGTGGCGTCATGATGGGGCCGGACGTGGTGCTGGAATATTGGAATAGCGCTTCCTTTTTTGTAAAAAATATCGACACTGGCATGCATGCCCGTCGGCAAGCTAAACCTGGCTAAACCTGGGCAGGCCGGGCTCAATGGTTTCGTGCCGGGCTGCTTTATCAAAGCTTTTGCAGTCGCGCTTTGGCCGCCTCGGCTTGTGAAAATGCCGGAGCGTCCTTGAGCAGCGCTTCCAGCTCCTTGCGCGCGCGGACCTTGTCGCCCTTGTGCGCCAACAAGGCCATGGTGCGGTGATAGCGTATATCGGGGTTGCCGGGTGCCTTGGCGAGCGCTTTCTCGATCAGTTCCAGCCCGCGTCCGGCTTGCCCCTTTTCAACCAGCAGCCAGCCCAGGGTGTCGAGAATGGCGGGGTGGTCTGGATTGAGCTTGTAGGCCTGCTCCGCCGTTTCGAGGGCGCGCTTGTCGCCCACCCGCTGATAACTGTTTGCCAGGTTATTCAGCGCGATGGCAGAGCCGGGGGCCTGGGTGAGCAGGGCCTGGTAGGCGGCGATGGCGTTCTGGTGGTGTCCGGTGGAGGCATAGTATTCGGCGGCGTAGAAGCGCGCCGCGTTGTCCTTGGGGTGTTGGGCCAGCCAGTTCGCGAGTTGTTGCGCCGCGGCCGGATTGCCTGCCAGGAGGTGGGCGCGGTGGGACTTGATGAGGACGGATGACCCCGCGCCCTTGGCCAGCGCCTGTTCATAGGCCTTGATTGCGAGGGCGGGGCGTTTCTGGTTCAGTTGAATGTCGCCTTCGCGCTCGAAACCGAGCGGGGATTGAGGCCGGTCGGCTTGGAGCTGGCGTGCAATCTGCAGGGCTTGTTCGGGTTTGTTGTCGTTCATTTCAAGCCTGATCATCGCGTCCAGACTGGGTTCGTGATCGGGTTTGAGTTCCAGGGCCTTGTGGAGGGTGGCTCGGGCGGCAGCCAATTTGTTGTCGGCTATCTGGGCGGTCGCCAGGCGCAGATGGGCATCGGGCGACTGGGCGGCTTGCTGCGTCAATTTGGTGAACGTGTTGATGGCGCTGGGCGTGTCCTTCATGGCGAGCTGGACCGATCCCAGGAGGTCGAGCGCGGCAGGGCTGTCGGGGTTGGCTCGGAGCGTTTCGTTGGCGATGGCCAGTGCTTTCTGGAAGTCCTTCTTGACCAGATGATGCCGGGCCAGCGCCGCGCGCGGCGGGACGGCTGCCGGGTGATCCTTCACTGCCTTGTCCAGCCAGCTGACATATGCTTTTTCCTGTTCGCGCAACGCGGCCAATTCGGCCAAAGCCATCGTGGCCTGCAGGTTCTGCTTGTCCTTGTCCAGAATCCGTTCAAAGCGCTTCTGGGCGACTTCCGGCTTGTTGTCGCGGATATCCAATTGCGCAAGGCTGGCGACCGCCGGGAAAAAGGCCGGATCGATGGCAAGGGCGTGCTCAAAACTCTTGCGAGCGCTGGGAACGTCATTTTTACCCAGGAAAACCTTGCCCCGCAGGGTGTTGGGCAATGCGCTGTTCTTGAGCTTTTTCTCCAGGGCGTCGATCGCGGCAAGCGCCTTGTCATATTCCTTGCGATCAAAGTGAGCCATCGCCAACAAGACGTCCGCCCGATATTGACCGGGATCGAGCGAGGCGGCACTTGTCAACTCGGCGATCGCCAGCTGACTGTCGCCTGCGGCCAGATGGCTGAACCCGAGCTGAGCCTGAATCGCAGCATCCTTGGGGTCGATTTCCGAGGCTCTTGCCAGATATTCAGCGGCCTTTGAGGGGTCGCGCTTGATGCGATAAGCCTCGCCCGCCAAAACCAGCGCCTGGACATCAAGTGTGCTGGTTGCCAGAAGCGGGGCGAGTGTTTCCAGGGCTTTGTCCGCGTCCTTCTGTTTGAGCTGGGTTGCGGCTAGCACCCTGCGTCCATAGCTGTGGCCCGGATTGCGTGCCAAATAGCGGACCAGATGCGATTCGGCCTGCTTGTATGAGCCCAGTGCATAGTCCGTTGCACCCGCAAGCAGGATGCTGGGCATGTGGTCGTTCGTGATCTTGAACACTGCTTGCAGACGTTCACGCGCCTCCGGGTATTGCTTCCGTTCAAAATTGAGCAGGGCCTGCAGGTAGTTCGAAGCAAGCGATTGAGGCGCCAGCTTGACTGTCGTATCGACATCGGCCTGGGCCTGTTCGAGTTGGCCAAGTGCCACGTTGAGGATGGCGCGATTGTTGAGCGCAATTTGATTGTCCGGCTCGGATTGCAGGGCGTTCGAGTAGGCAGCCAGAGCGCCGTCCGAATTTTTGTTGAGTTGCTCCAGGTCGCCGATAAAGATCCAGGTTTTGGCTTGCTGGCTATCTAGTTTGAGCGCGGCATCAAGCCATTCCCTGGCCTTCACCGGGTCTTGTCCAGCAACGGCACACTGGGCCAAACCCCAGTAAGTGGGCGGGTTGGTCGTGTCGGCGTCGAATGACTGCTGGAACAGGTTGCAGGCGTCTTTTAACTGGCCTTTTTTGAGCAGGGCGTCGGCCCGTACCTGGTAAATCCGCGCCAGGTTGGTCCTGGACGTTTGGTCGGCGGGGTGGATTTCATCAAGCACCCGTTGGTATTCCCCCATGAGCATCAGCGCCTCGCCAAGCTGGGGCTTGATGGATTCAAGGCTGACGCCCAGCTTGACGGCCTGGCTCAGTTCCTTTTCGGCTTCGGCGCCCATTCCGGCCTTGAGATAGACCTGCCCGAGCAATAGCCGGGCCTGCGGGCTGTCCGGGTTCTTCAGGATGGCGTTCTTGAGCTCGATGATGCTGCCCTTGAGGTTGCCTTTGTCCTCGAAGTCCTTGGCGCGCTGGATGTGCTCCTGTTCGGTGAGTTTGGCGGTGGCGTCACAGCCGCCAAGCGGGGCGGACAGGGCCAATACCAGGAGCGTGATCAGCTGGGCGTTGCGTCGATTCATCAAGGTCAGAACTCCATTCAATCAATGCTTAAAAATAGCGCTTCCATCGTTATTTATGGGGTTGGCCAGCGCTGTGGGAGGGGCGCCCTCGCCCCGATTTGCGCACGGCCGCAAGCTCCACGGCATCGACCCGGGGGCGGGCCGCCTACAACGGAACACCCAGAAAGCCCTTCCTACGGCGGCGCGTGTTGGATGCCGAAGGGCGGAGCTTCACCAGAGGGATCAAGCATGACTTCAACAACCAACAGTGACAAGGCCTATAAATCAGCGTGCCTTGTTCTGCAGCTGGCTGAGCAGGGCGCGCGCTTCCGGTTCCTGCTGAAAGCGTGCGCCGCTGGCCAGGAGGCGCTCCAGTTCGCCTCGGGCACGGGCGTGATCCCCCGTTTTGGCCAGCACGACTGCCAGGTGATACTGGATTTCCGCATTGTCGGGCGCTTTGGAAAGCGCCTTCTGCAGGTGAGGCAGGCCCTTGGACGCTTGCCCTTGATCGGCCAGGATCCAGCCATAGGTGTCCATGACCTCGGGATTCTCGGGCTGCAGTTTCAGCGCCTGCCCGGCAAACGACACTGCGCGCTTGTCGCCCGATTCATTGAGTGCCCAGGCGAGATTGTTGAGCACGACGATATTGCCGGGCTTGCGCTTGTTCAGCACCAGGTAATGCTCGGCCGCGGCAGCATGCTGCTTGCGCTTGAGCAGGCTTTCGGCGAGCAGGGCGCGCGTGCCCGTGTCTTGCGGGTGGTCGACCAGCCAGGCGGCGAGGCGTTTTTCGCCTTCTTCGGTGCGCTCACTGGCATTGAAGACCTGCAACTGGCGGACGAGCAGCATGCCGGTGGGTTCAAGCGTGCGCGCGCGCTCGAAGGCGGCAAGCGCGGCAGGGTAGTCCTTGCGTGCGAAGGCGGTGTCGCCTTCTAGGATGAAACCCGCTGCTTTGTCGGGCTTTTGCTGCTGCACCTGTTTAGCGAGTTTTTGCGCATCGTCGAAACGTCCGCCCTGGATTTCGACGCCGCCCAGCATCATCTGCGCGTCGAGCCAGTCGGGCTGGATGCGCAGGGCATCCAGCAGGGCTTTGCGTGCGCCGGGCAGGTCTTTGGCTGCGACCTGCGCGCTGGCGAGCTTGACCAGCGGCGCCGCCTGACCGGGCTGGCGTTCGACCATCTTGCGGTAGCTGCCCAGCGCGTTGGTGGTGTCCCCCAGCGCCAGCTGGGTGGTGCCGAGGAGGTCGAGCGCTGCCGGGTTGTCGGGATTGGCGTCGGCCGCCTCGCGTGCGGTGGCGAGCGCCTTGTTCTTGTCGCCCTTGGCGAGCTGGTAGCGCGCCAGCGCCACTCGCGGCTGCAGCGCCTGCGGGTGGGCGGCGGCGGCCTTTTCCTGCCAGCCGACATAGGCTTTTTCGTCCTTGTCGCGCAGGGCGAGGTCGGCCAGCGCGAGCATGGCGTTGAGGTGTTTGGGGTCGGCCTTGAGGATCGCCTCGAAACGCTGGCGCGCGGCAGCGGGCTGCTTGTCCTTGAGGTCAATTTGCGCCAGGTTGGCCGCGGCGGGAAAGAACGCGGGGTCGAGCTTGAGCGCCTGGCTGAAGCTGTCGCGCGCGCGGACGGCATCCTGTTTGCCGAGGTAGGCCGCGCCCCGGTAGTTCCAGATGAGCGGGTCGGCGCCCTGTTTCTTTTCCAGCGCGGCGATGCTGGCCAGCGCGGCGTCGAACTGCTGCTGTCTCAGCTGGTTGAGAATGATGAAGGTGTCGGCGCGGCTGCTGCTGCCTTCCATGTCGGCGGCGGCCTGGAGGTCGGCCATGGCACGGCTGTCGCCCTGGGCGAGCCGGGAAATGCCGAGCTCGGTGCGGATGGCGGCGTTGTCGGGGCTGTGCTGGGTAGCCTGTTCGAAATACGTCGAGGCCTGGGCGAAGTCCTTTTTGGCCAGCGCAATTTCGCCGGCGACGACCAGCACGCCGGGGTCCCGGGTGGCCGCTTTGAGCGCCGGGGCAAGCGTTTTTGCCGCATCGTCGGGACGCCCCAGGCGCAGTTGCGTGGCGGCCAGCAGGCGCAGCGCGTACAGGTTGTTCGGCGTGGCCTTGGCTACTTTGTTGAGGTGCGCCTCGGCGGTCTGCAGGTTGCCGAGTGCATATTCGATCGAGCCGCCCAGCAGCAGTGCGGGCAGGTAATTGGGCGCGCTCTTCAGCACCGTCGCCAGACGGTCGCGCGCACGTTCGGTTTTCTTTTCGCGAAAGTCGATCAGCGCCTGGGTGTAGTGCGCCTGCAGGTTGTTGGGGCTGGCTTTCAGGGCGGCGTCGACTTCGAGGCGCGCGTCGCCAAGCTTGCCGCCGGCGAGGGCGATGCCCGCCAGTGCCAGCCGGGCATTGGCATGGCGGGGATCGACCTTGAGGACTTCGTGATACACCGCGGCGGCGTCGACCGGTTTGCCGGTGGCGCGCAGCAGGTCGGCCTTCAGCAACAGGCTGTCGCGGTGCCCGGGGTCGATGCGCAAGGCCTGATCAAGCGTCTGCATGGCCTTGTCGGCATCGCCGTCGGCCAGGGCGATCTGCGCCAGTGCCAGATGAACCTCGGCATTGCCGGGGGCCGCCCGCTGCGCTTGCCGCAGCGTTTTGCGCGCATCCTCCTTGCGCCCCAGTCCGATCTCGGCGGTGGCGCGCAGGGCCTGCAGGGTGGCGGTGTCAGGGTCGCTGGCGGCCGGGACGGGCAGTTCGTCCAGCACGCGCTCGAAATCGCGCTGGCCGAGCAGAGCCCGCGCGATCATCGGGTTGACGGCGTTTTCTTCGTAGCCCGCCTCGCGCGCGCGCCGGAACTCCTTTTCGGCGCTGGCCAAATCGTTTTGCTCGAGATAGAGCTTGCCCAGTTCGTAGCGTGCCTCGGGGTTTTTATCGTCTTCCGCCACGGCGTTTTTCAGCTGGATGATGGCCGCCTTGTAGTCTCCCGCCGCGGCCATTGCACGGGCTTCGGCCACCAGGGTCGCGCTGTCTTGCCCGCCGCAGGCGGTCAGCAGGCTGGTACCGAGTATCAGGACCGACAGCAACCGGGACACAGGGACGAAAGTGGGCATACAGGCCTCCAATAGGATCGCATAAAGTGCAGACAAATTACGCCGGGTTTATTTCATGCCGATTTTTGCCATCAGGTCATACAGCGTGGGGCGGGTGATGCCGAGCAGTTCGGCAGCCTGGGCGATGTTGCCTTCGCTGTGGGCGAGCGCGCGGCTGACCGCCAGACGTTCGGCATGTTCGCGCGCCTGGCGCAGGTTGAACGGCTGTGCCTCGGCGGGACCGGGATCGAGTCCGAGATCGGCGGCGGTGATCTGGGTGCCGTCGGCCATGATGGTGGCGCGTTTGACCAGGTTTTCCATTTCACGCACGTTGCCGGGCCAGGCGTAGGCTTCGAGCGCGCCCAGCGCATCGGCGGTGAAGCCCCGCAGGGGGCGCCCCATTTCGCGTGCATAGCGTTCCAGGAAGGCCTGCGCCAGCAGAATGGCATCGCCGGGGCGTTCGCGCAGCGGCGGAATTTTCACCGTGATTTCGGACAGCCGGTAGTACAGGTCTTCGCGGAAGCTGCCTTCGCGAATCATGCCGGCGAGGTCGCGGTGGGTGGCGCAGACGACGCGCACGTCGACCGGAATTTCGCCGCGTCCGCCCAGGCGCTCG
Organism: Thiobacillus sp.; assembly: GCA_049303455.1. Lineage (GTDB taxonomy): Bacteria > Pseudomonadota > Gammaproteobacteria > Burkholderiales > Thiobacillaceae > Thiobacillus. The sequence continues at coordinate 50,389 of JBAQND010000110.1, read as the reverse complement.
ATCACGCGCTCCTGCAGGAAACGCAGCAGCTTGGCCTGCAGCGGCATCGGCAGGTCGCCGATTTCATCGAGGAAGAGGGTGCCCTCGTTGGCGTATTCGATGCGGCCGATGGTCTGCTTGGCCGCGCCGGTGAATGCGCCCTTTTCGTGGCCGAACAGTTCGGACTCCAGCAGCGTGTCGGGGATCGCTGCGCAGTTGATGGCGACAAAACGCTTGCCCGCGCGCGGCGACAGTTCATGCACGCCGCGCGCCAGCACTTCCTTGCCGGTGCCGGATTCGCCCAGCAGCAACACCGTGACGTTGGCCGGGGCGACTTTTTCCACGGTGTGACACACCTTCAGCATGGGTTCGCTGCTGGTGATCAGCCCCTGCAGGGCGGGGCCGTGCTGCCTGGCGGCGAGCAGGCGGTTTTCGATTTCCAGCGCATGGACATGCAGCGCGCGGGCGATCATCAGCGCCAGCACGTCGGGGTTGAAGGGTTTCTGGAAGAAGTCGTAGGCGCCGAACTGGATGGCTTTCACCGCATTGCCGCGGTCGAGGTTGCCGGTGACGACGATGACCTTGGTGGCAGGCGCGAGCGAGAGGATTTGCTGCAGCGTGGCCAGGCCTTCGGTGGCGCCGTCGGCATCGGGCGGCAGGCCGAGGTCGAGCAGCACCACGGCGGGTTCGTGGCGGCGCAGCTGGGCGATCGCGCTGTCGCGGTCGGCGGCGATCGCCAGTTCGTAATCGGCGAGGCTCCATTTGAATTGCTTTTGCAGCCCGGGGTCGTCTTCCACCAGCAGAATCTTGTGCTTGGCGTCGCTCATGCGGCGTCTCCTCCAACGTATGCGTGATTGTCCAGCGGCAGGCTGATGCGGAAGCGGGTGCCACGCCCCGGTGCGCTGTCCACTTCGAGTTGTCCGCCCAGCGCGCGAATGGTTTCGCGGCATTCGTACGCGCCGATGCCCATGCCCGCGCCCTTGGTCGAATCGAACGGCTGAAACAGCCGGGTGCGGATGAAGGTGTCGTCCATGCCGCTGCCGTTGTCGCTGATTTCAACAATCGCCTGCCCGGCCTCCTCGAATCCACGCAGCGTGACCTGGCCGCTTGGCGGGGTGGCCTCCAGCGCATTTTGCAGCAGATGGCCGACGGCGCGGGTGAGGCGTTCGCGCTCGGCGCGCACGCGCAGGCCGGACGGCGGCAGGTCGATGGCGGGACGCAGCTTGAATGCCTGCTTGCTGGCGGCCGCTTCATTCAGGATAACCGCCAGCGCCACCGACTGCGCCCGCGTCTCGTCGCTGCCGCGGCGCAATTGCGCCAGCACCTTGTTCATGCGGGCGACTGCGTTCTCGATGGTGTCCAGCATGTCGGCCTGGAACTCGGGGTTGTGCTTGTGCTTTTCGGCATTGGCCAGCAGCAGGGACAACTGGGCGACGAGATTTTTCAGGTCGTGGATGACGAAGGTGGTGGTGCGGTTGAACGACTCGAACTGGCGCGCGACGATGAGCTGGTTGGCCGCACGCATCTGCGCCAGGTGCGCGGCGGCCTGGCGCGCCGCCACCTTGAGCAGGTCGCTGACCTCCCAGTTGAAGCTGACTTTGCCGAGTGAATGTTTCAGCACCACAAAGCCGAGCAGTTCGTCGTGCAGCATCAGCGGCACCACCAGCCAGGCATCGTCGGCGTGCTGGATCCATTGCGGCATGTCGAGGTCGCCGTAGAGGTCGCGCCGGGTGTTCATTTCGTCCAGGTCCACCACCCACTGCTTGTCGGCGAGCCAGCGCACGAAGGGGGAGTCGGCCGGCTCGGTGCCGTTGAGGTCGCGCCAGTTCCAGTGGCTGGCGCGTTGATAGCCGGTATTGCCTTCATGCATCCACAGCGCGCCGCCGGGGCTTTCGAGCAGGCGGGCCAGCGCTTCGACGGCGCGTTCGCACAATTGCTCGCCGGGGCGGCCTTCGGTGAGGGCGCGGGTGAACTTGAGCCACTCTTCGCGATAGTCGTAGCGATAACTGAAGAAGTGCTTGGACAGGAACACCCGCAGGCGCGCGCGCAGGGTGCCGGAAAACATCAGCAGCACCAGCAGCATGACGGCGGCAAACAGGAACACGGTCTGCACCACGTCGCCCCATTCGCCGCCGAACAGGCGCAGGTAATAGCCGGCGCCCGCCATCAGCAGCAGATAGACGCCCGCCCCCAGCAGGCTGGCGGTGTGGAAGGCCATGCTGCGCGACAGCCCGACCGGCGCCGCCCATTCCGGGTTGCGTGCGGCGGAGATCGCGATCAATGGGGTCACCAGTGCCGCCACGTAGCCGCGCGCCGCCCAGACCTGGGCATCCATCGCGTTGAACAGCGCCACATTGGCATAGAGGTAAAAGTCGTAGACGAACAGCCCGCCCAGCCCGAGACAGAGAAACTTGATCGCCCAGCGGTCTTCCAGACGGGTGCTGCGGTAGACCTGTTCGACCAGCACCAGCCCCATCACGGTCAGCAGCACCAGACCCAGATTGCCAGCCCATCGCGCCAGCACCGGCTGTTCGGGGGCGATGAAGGGCATGACGCTAGCGAGCAGCAAGGCGCCGATGAGCACGCCGCCCAAGGCGCGGATCAGGCGCAGCGGTGCGGGCAGGGTGGCGCCAGGCGGCAGCCGCGGCCGCAGGATGTGGAGCAGCAACAGCAGCCAGGCGCCATTGCGCGCGACTTCGGCGGCGAGTTCCAGCCGCGGCGGCAACACCCCCCACGCGGTGAGCGCCGACAGCGCGCCCCATGCGGCGCTGAGTCCGGTGGCCAGCACCAGCAGGCGGCCCTGCGGGCGTGGCCGCCAGCTGGTGACAATGAGGCCGGTCAGCCCCAGATAGGCCAGCGTCGCCAGGGCATAACCGACGGCGGCGAGCAAAAGCAGGGTGTCGGGCATGTCAGGCTTCAGACGCGCGCGCTCAGCGCACGCCCTTTCCCCATAACACCACTTGTGCGGTCTGGAACAGGATCATGAGGTCGAGAAACAGGCTGTGGTTCTTGACGTAATACAGGTCGTACTGCAGCTTGTGCATGGCGTCCTCGTCGGTCGCGCCGTAGGCGTAACGCACCTGCGCCCAGCCGGTGATGCCCGGTTTGACGGTGTGACGCACGCCGTAATAGGGGATTTTTTGGGTCAGGTCCTGCACGAAATAGGGGCGTTCCGGGCGCGGGCCGACGAAGCTCATGTCGCCGAAGAACACGTTGAAGACCTGCGGCAGCTCGTCGATGCGGGTGCGCCGGATGAAGCGCCCGGTGAGCGTGACGCGGCTGTCGTTCTGTCCGGCCCAACGCGGCTTGCCGTCCTTTTCGGCGTCGACGCACATGCTGCGGAACTTGAGGATGGTGAAGTTGCGGCCGCCCTGGCCGACGCGCTCCTGGCGGTACAGCACGGGGCCCGCGCTCTCCAGTTTGATCAGCAATGTGGTCAGCACCATGATGGGCAGGCTGACCGCCAGCATCGCCGCACTCACCACCAGGTCGAACAGCCGCTTGATGGTGTCGCGCAGCATGCCCTGGTGAAACCCCTCGGCCAGGATCATCCAGCTGGGGTTCATCGAGTCCAGCTGCAGGTGGCCGTTTTCACGCTCAAAAAAGCTGGACAGCTCGAGGACGCGAATCCCGCGCAGCTTGCAGGTGAGCAGGTCGGGCACCGGCAGGCCGCCGCTGCGGCGGTCGCGCACGGCGAGGATGATCTCGCTGATTTGCAGGCGCGCCGCCAGCTCGGGCAGGGACTCCTGGGTGTCGAGAATGCGGTCAGCGTTGACGAAATGATGACTGCCGCCCATCGGCAGGTAGCCGATCACCTGAACATTGCTGGCCTGGCCGCGTTTGGCCAGCAGCGCCTCGATGTGGGCGGCGCGGCTGCCGGTGCCGATCACCAGGGCACGGGCCTTGAACGCACCTGCCCGCGCCCAGCGGATGAACAACGCGCGGCTGAGCAGAATGCCCAGCAGCGCGAGGCCGAACGACAGCAGAAAGGCGCCACGCCCGAACAGCAGGGTGGGGAAGAAATAGAACAGCAGGCTCATCGTCACCAGGCCGAGCATGAAGCTCAGGCCGAGACGCCGCAGCAGCGCACGAACGCCGCCCTGCCATTCCAGATCATAGAGGCCGCTCGCCGTCATCAATCCCAGCATGACGACGGTGAAGGTCAGGGCCTTGGGCAGCAGGGGCTGGAGGTCATCCGGAATCGCGTTGCCGTCGAGGAAGCGCGCGCTGACCCCCGCATAGATGGCGCCGCCGAGGATGAGTGCCTCGACCAGCACCAGCAGCAGCAAATTCAGGGGCACGTAGTGGCGGAAAAATCGGATCACGGCCGTTTACTCATGATGAATACGGTATAGGCCAATGAGCAGCTTCCATGCCAGCGCGGGATGCGATGGAGTGGTCAAGTCAGGGCCCGCGCCTGCGGCAGGCGCACGCGTCGGGGGCTGCCGTCGGCCTGCAGGCGTTTCATGCCGCGCAGTTCGGCGGCCGGGTAGACGATGATTTCGACCGAGGCGCGCGGATCGTCGATGACAAAGCGCGGGTAGATCCGTCCGGGGGCGTCCCCTGCGCGATGTTCGGCGGCCTGGTAGGGCGTGGCCTGGCGCATCAACAGGAATTCGACTTCCTTCTGCTGGTCGGTGAACAGTTGCAGGGTGATGCCGGTGTGGCGTCCAGCGGTGCCATTGAGCACCGAGCCGGTCAGGTGGGGGTCGAAATCGGCCAGTTGCTCCATGTACTCAATGGCGACCTGTCGCAACAACGCCAGCTGCGCGCGTGTTTCATCCGCCTGGTAGAGCGCCTGATAGCTGCGCAGGGCTTCCTCGATCTGCTGGTTGTCGGGCAGGCTGCCGCTGTCGGGCGCACCCAGCTGGCGCGCGGCCTTGCGCTTGGCGCTGCCGTAATCAAGGCTGCCGTCTTCGGCCAGTATGCGCGCCGCCGCATGCGCAATACGGCGGCGCATGTCCTGATTTTTCATGGCAGGGTTTCGGGCTCGGCGCGCTCGTACGGTTCGCCGGGTTCGGTGAAGCCGCCCGAGTCGTCGCCCCAGACGGCGACTGGCGCAGCGGGTGGGGGGAACTCCTGGTAGAAATGCTCCACCATGCTGGGGGCCTCGACTCCCAGTGCCGTGCCCAGCAAGGTGTCCCACACCGTGTCCGACAGACGGGCGCCGGTGGCCGGGTTGATCTTGACGCTGATGATGCCGTCGGGCATTGCCCAGCCCTTTTGCGGCACGCCCTTGAGCGCGGTGCCCATGAAGTTCATCCAGATGGGCAGCGCCGATTGCGATCCCGTCTCGCGTCGTCCCAGCGAGCGCGGCTGGTCGTAGCCCATCCAGGTGATCGCCACCAGGTCGGGGGTGTAGCCGGCGAACCAGGTGTCGATCGCGCCGTTGGTGGTGCCGGTCTTGCCGGCAAGATCGCTGCGCCCCAACTGGCCGGCGCGCGCGGCGGTGCCGGAGCGCGTCACGTCCTGCATCATGCTGGTCATCAGCCAGGCATTGCGGGGATCGATCACGCGGGGCGCGTTGCGGCCGACCTGTTGCGGGCTGGCCTGCATCAGCAGGCGCCCGTCCTTGTCGAACACCTTGTCGATCAGATAGGGATTGACGCCGAAGCCGCCATTGGCGAACACGCTGTAGGCGGCCGCCATCTGCAGCGGGGTGACGCTGCCCGCGCCCAGCGCCATGGTGAGATAAGGCGGGTGGCGCGCCGGGTCGAAGCCGAAGCGGCGGATGTAATCGCGCGCGTAACTCGGGCCGATGCCCTGCAAAATTCGCACCGAAACCAGGTTGAGCGACCTGGTCAGCGCCGTGCGCATGCGCACCGGGCCGCTGGCGCTACCGTCGTAGTTCTTGGGCTCCCAGACGGTACTGCCGGTTTCCTCGGCGCTGACCGACAGCGGCGCGTCGTCGATCAGGGTGGCCGGGGTGTAGCCTTTTTCCAGCGCAGCGGAATAGATGAACGGCTTGAAGCTCGATCCCGGCTGCCGCCAGGCTTGCGTCACGCGGTTGAACTTGTTGCGGCTGAAGTCAAATCCGCCGACCAGTGCGGTAATGGCGCCGTCCTGCGGGTTCAGGGCGACCAGCGCGGCCTCCACCTCGGGCAGCTGCGCCAGCCGCCATTGCGGCTGGCGGCCGACCGCCTGCACCCGCACCACCGCGCCGGGGGCGAGCTGCCGCCCCTTTTTGCCGGCGGCCCAGTTCGCCACCCACTTGAGCGAATTGCCCGAAATGTCGACGACCGTGTCGTCCTGCAATTGCGCGCGGATCAGTTTGGCGTCGGCGCTCAACACCACCGCGGGCTGCATGTCGCTCACCGGCGCGAGTTCTTCCAGTGCGCTGGCAATGGCCGCTGCGCGTTGCGCCTTGTCGGCGGGCAGGCTGATCTGCTTTTCCGGTCCGCGATACCCGTGGCGCAGGTCGTAATCTGCGATGCCCTGCCAGACTGCACGGTTGGCGGCGGCCTGCTGGGTACGCCGCAGGGTGGTGACGACTTTGTAGCCCGAGCTGTAGATGGATTCGCCGTATTTCTCGAACAGGGTCTGGCGCACCATTTCAGCGGCATAGTCGGCGCGGACCTCGGCCTGCGGGCGCGTCTGGCGGATCACCAGCTTCTGTTGAACCGCGGCTTTCCAGGTCGGCTGGTCGATGAACTTGAGCGTCTTCATGCGGCCCAGCACGTATTCCTGTCGCGCCTTTGCACGCGGGAAGTTGACTACCGGGTTGTAGCGGGACGGCGCCTTGGGCAGCCCCGCCAGCATGGCGAACTCGGCCAGAGACAGTTCGCGCATCGGCTTGCCGAAATAGGTGCGCGCGGCGGCTTCAAAGCCGTAGGCGCGCTGGCCAAGATAGATCTGGTTGATGTACAGCTCGAGGATTTTGTCCTTCGACAGATTGTGCTCGATCTTCATCGCCAGCATGGCTTCAGACAATTTGCGGGTGAAGGTCTTTTCGTTCGACAGGAAGAAATTGCGCGCCACCTGCATGGTGATGGTCGACGCGCCCTCCTTGGCGCCGCCTGCGAGCAGGTTCGATCCGGCCGCGCGCAATACGCCGAGGGTATCGACGCCGCCGTGGGTATAGAAGCGCTCGTCCTCGGCGGCGATGATCGCCTGCTTCATGTAGTCCGGCACCTTGTCGATGGCAATGAAGGCGCGGCGCTCTTCGCCGAATTCGCCGATCAGCGCGCCGTCGGCCGTGAAGATGCGCAGCGGCAGCTTGGGCTTGTAATCGGTCAGCGCCTCAAGCGGCGGCAGGTTGGGGTAAATCAGTGCGGCCGCCAGCCCGGCCAGCGCCGTACCGACGACGCCGAGGCTGGCAATTAATGCCAGTGCGTAATGCCACCATTTCGAAAACATCCGTTTCCTTTAATCGAGTGCCTAAAGTTTTCGCCGATTATAGGCGTTAGTGGTGTTGGAAATTGGACACACATGTTCAATCCTTATAGTGCGGCGAGAAAAATACTGTTAAAAACCGTGTGTTGTTGCTAGCATCTAAAAAAAATAACAAGAAAATGCGCCAACCAACAGAAGCGTAAAGGAAAACTCTTGCACCTTAATATTAATCTGGACTGGCTGTCCGCCAAGGGGCTACCCATCCTGGGGCTCGACATCAGCACGACTGCGGTCAAGCTGGTGGAGTTGTCCGATGCGGGCAAGGGCATGCTGCGGGTGGAGCGCTATGTCATCGAGCTCTTGCCCAAGGACGCGGTGACCGACGGCAACATCGCCAACCTCGATCAAGTGGCCGATACCCTGCGCAACGCCTGGAAAAATATGGGTACGCGGGTCAAAAACGTTGCGCTCGCGCTGCCATCATCCGCGGTCATCACCAAAAAGATCCTGGCGCCGGCCAGCCTGAGCGGCATCGATCTGGAAAACCAGGTGGAAACCGAGGCCAATCAGGTCATTCCCTTCTCGCTCGATGAGGTGAATCTGGACTTCCAGGTGCTCGGCGAGTCACCTGGCAGTCCGGACGATGTGCAAATCCTGCTCGCTGCCGCGCGCAAGGAACAAGTCGAAGACCGCGTGGCTGCAGTCGAGGCGGCCGGCCTCAAGGCGCTGATCATGGATGTCGAGTCCTTCGCCACGCAAACCGCGTACGAGCAGATTGCCCACATGCTGCCTGACAACGGCGCCGGGCAGACGGTGGCGATTATCGACGTGGGGGCGCAGAACATGCACATCAACATCCTCCACGACAACGAGTCGGTTTACCTGCGCGAACATGGTTTTGGCGGCAACCAGCTCAACAACGAAATTTCGCGCCGCTACGGCATGACCAACGAAGAGGCCGAAAGTGCCAAGCGCCGCGGCACCCTGCCCGAAAGCTACGACATGGAAGTGTTGCAGCCCTACAGCGAGACGCTGGCGATGGAAATCGGCCGCGCCCTGCAGTTGTTCACCACGTCCACCCAGTACCGCAAGGTCGATCAGATCCTGCTCGCGGGTGGCGGTGCCATGATCCCCGGTATCGATGAAGTGGTCGGGCAGCGCACCGGCACCCCGACCATGGTCGTCAATCCGTTTGCCAACATGGCAGTCGGCTCCAAAATCCGGCCGCAGGCATTGACCGCCGATGCGCCGTCCCTCTTTGTCGCTTGCGGCCTCGCCATGCGGAGGTTTGACCCACAATGATCCGCATTAACCTACTCCCCCACCGTGAGCTGGCGCGTGCCGCGCGGCGCCGCCAGTTCAATGTTCTGCTCGGCATTGCCGTGGCGGCGGGCGTGATCGCCGTCGTCCTCGGGCGTGGCGTGATCGCCGCGAACCAGTCGGCGCAGGATGCACGCAACGCCTTCCTCGAACAGGAAATCGCCAAGCTCGACATCCAGATCGGCGAAATCAAGAAAATCCGCGAACAGACGCAGGCGCTGCTGGAACGCAAACAGGTCGTCGAAACCCTGCAATCCAATCGCACCGAAGTCGTTCACCTGTTCGACCAGATGATTCGCCTGTTGCCCGACGGGCTGTATCTGAAATCCTTCAAGCAGGCAGGCGACGTCATCACCATTAGCGGCTATACCCAGTCGAGCGCGCGCGTGTCCTCCCTGATGCGCAATCTGAATGACTCGCCGTGGTTCGAATCGGCCGACCTGGTCGAAATCAAGTCGGCTACCGTGAACAATCAGCGCGCCAACGAATTCGTGCTGTCGGTCAAACAGGCCCGCCAGCAGACGGATGACGCAAACAACAAGGGGGGCAAAGCATGACCCTGGACGACCTCAACAAACTCGACCTGAAAACGCTGGCCGACTGGCCGTTGCCGACCAAGCTGGCGGCGCTGGGCTTGCTGTGCGCGGCGATCGTGCTGGCGGGCTGGTGGTTCGACTGGCGCGGCGGGATGGCAACACTGGATGCCGCCAAGCAGAAGGAAACCGAACTGCGCGGCGTGTTCTCCACCAAGAAAAACCAGGCCATCAACCTGGAGGCCTACACCAAGCAGCTGGCCGACATCGAGCAGGCCTTCGGCGCGCTGTTGAAGCAATTGCCGAACAAACAGGAAATGGACGCGCTGATCACCGATGTCAACCAGGCGGGCCTGGGGCGCGGTCTGCAGTTTGACCTGTTCAAGCCCGATGCCGAAACCGTCTCCGAGTTTTATGCCGAAACGCCGATTCGCGTCAAAGTCACCGGCGGCTACCACGATGTGGCAGCCTTCGTCAGCGACGTCTCCAAGCTGTCGCGTATCGTGACCTTGCAGAATATCGGCCTCGAGCCAGCCAAGGACAGTGTGTTGAATATGGACGCCATCGTCAAAACCTACCGTTATCTGGATGATGAGGAAGTCATCGCCCGGAAACAGCAAGCCCAAGCCAAGGAACAGAAGAAATGAAGCGGCTGGCTACCTTACTCATTGTGTTGGGCCTGACCGGCTGCGGCGGCGGCGGCATGGACGACCTGCAAACCTTCGTTGCCGAAACCGGCCGCGATATGCAGGGAAAAATCGAGCCGCTGCCGCAAGTCAAGGTATATGAGCCGTTCACCTACAACGCCTTTGACCTGCCCGACCCCTTCAAGCCGAGAAAACTCTCGACCGGCGGGGGTGGCGGCATGCAGCCCGACCTCAATCGCCCCAAAGAGCCGCTTGAGGGCTACTCGCTGGAAACCCTGAAAATGGTGGGCATGCTGTCCAGACAAGGCGTGATACACGCGGTGATCAAAACACCGGACAACGCGATATACCACGTCAGGAAAGGCAATTACGCGGGGCAGAACTTCGGCCTCATCACGCAGATCGGCGATGGTGAAGTGGGCTTGCGTGAAATTGTCCAGGATAGCGCCGGAGATTGGTCCGAGCGCACCAGCACCCTGCTTTTGCAAGAATGACCTTTAGCACTGATTTTAAAAGAGACTGACATGAACGCATTGCCCAAAGCCATTGGACGTAGCATTGCCCAGAAAATGTCCCACAAGGGGACTCCGACTTTCTCCCCGCAAGGGGGAGGCCGATGGGTACCCAACGGCTGCGCCGTTACCCATTCGCTCTACAAGCTGAAGCTCGTGAAAGATCGTATGACCCGTCATCTGTTCGGGATTGCCCTGCTCGCCGGTTTGGCGTTGCCGTTTGCGGCGCGCGCTGCCGATGCGCCGCCCACCGGCAACGCGGTGCAAAGTGTCGAGGCCACGACCCTGCCTGGCGGCAAGGTGGTGGTGCGCGTCACCCTGAAAAATGCGCTGACCGCCACCCCGGCCGGCTTCACCGTCGGCAATCCGCCGCGCATCGCGCTGGATCTGCCCGACACCGGCAACGCCATGGGACGCAATACCGTGGAGGCCAATCTCGGTCCCCTGTCCAGTGTGAATGTGGTGCAGGCAGGCACGCGCACCCGCCTGGTGCTGAATCTGAACAAGTCGGTCGAGTATGAAGCCCGGATCGATGGCAAGACGCTGCTCGTCGCGCTGGGCGATGTCGGCGTCGGGTCCGCGCCGGTGAATGTCAACCCGCGCTTTGCCGAAGCCGCGCCTGGAGTCGCGCGCCACAGTATTCGCGACATCGACTTCCGGCGCGGCGCGGCGGGCGAGGCACGCATCGTGACCACCCTGTCCGACGCCCAGGCGGGCATCAACATTCGCCAGCAGGCCGGCGGCGTGGTGGTCGATTTCATCGGCACCGAATTGCCCAAGGCCTTGCAGCGCCGCCTCGACGTGGCCGACTTCGGCACCCCGGTGCAGATCGTCGAAACCTATACGCTGGGCGACAACACCCGCATGGTGATCCAGCCCAAGGGTGGCTGGGAGTATTCCGCCTACCAGGCCGACAACAGCTTCATCGTCGAAGTCAAGCAGAGCGACGACGCGCAGAAGAAAACCGCTGACGGCAAGGTGAAATACACCGGCGAGAAACTCTCGCTCAACTTCCAGAACGTCGAAGTGCGTTCGGTGCTGCAGGTCATCGCCGACTTCACCGGCCTCAACATCATCGCCAGCGACTCCGTGACCGGCAACCTCACCCTGCGTTTGAAGGATGTGCCGTGGGATCAGGCGCTCGATCTCATCATGCAGACCAAGGGCCTGGACAAGCGCCGGGACGGCAACGTCATCTGGGTCGCGCCCAAGGACGAACTGATGGCCAGGGAGAAGCTCGAGTACGAGGCCCGCTCGGCAGTGGCCGATCTGGAGCCCCTGACCACCGAGTACATCCAGCTCAACTACATGCGGGCGGATGAAGCGCAAACCATGCTGTATGGCTTTGCTTCCGGCGCCTTCCTGGCTTCCGCCGGCAACAACGCGGTGAACTGTTCGGCGCAAGCGCAGGGTCTGGGTGGCGGTGCGGCGGCGCAGGCCTCGCAGCAGGGCCAAGGCGAAAATGACCAGAAAGTCCTGACCAAGCGTGGCCGCGCAACCTATGAACTGAAAACCAATACGCTGATCATCACCGATACGGCGCGCAAGATTCAGGAAGTGCGCGAACTGCTCGCACGCCTTGATGTCCCGGCGCGCCAGGTCATGATCGAGGCGCGGGTGGTGGTGGCGACCGATGGCTGGAGCCGCGATCTGGGCGCGCGTTTGAGTTTTTCGGCGGCAAACGATAGTGGCAGCCGCAGCATCAGTGGTGGTGGACAGGCGCTCCCCAATGTTCTTCCCAACCTGATTATGAACCTGCTGGATCCTGCCAACGGCAGCTTGTTGAATCTGGAGTTGCGCGCACTGGAGGCGGACAACAAGGGCAAGGTGATCTCCAATCCGCGCGTGATGACCACCAACCAGAAGCCCGCGGTGATCCTCAACGGCACGCAGATTCCCTACATCACCCCCGGAACGGCCAATAACCCCGCGACGGTGACGTTCAAGGACGCCTTCCTCTGCCTGCTGGTCGATCCGCAGATCCTCAACAACGATTCGGTCATCCTGACCGTCGAGGTGCAGAAAGACGCGGTGCGCTTCATCTCGGGTATTACCGATCCGGCAATCGACACCAAGCGGATCAAGACCCAGGTGCGGGTAAACAACGGTGAAACGCTGGTGCTGGGCGGCATCTTCGACGGCGACGAAAACTCGACCGTGAACAAGGTGCCGCTGCTGGGCGATATTCCTGGGCTGGGCCATCTGTTCAAGACCACCACCAAGGAAAACAGCAAAACCGAGCTGATCATCTTCCTTACCCCGCGCATCCTCGACGAGCGTTTGTCGCTGCGCTGATCGCGTTAACCCATTGAGGCGCGGGCTTGTCCCGCGCTTTTTTTCGTCCTGATTTTCGCGTTCCAAGTATCCGCGAGCCGTCGTCATTCAACAGCCGTCAATTAGAATGACACCATGAGCAAGCGAGACAATCTTTTCCTGGTTGGGCTGATGGGGGCGGGCAAGACCACCGTGGGGCGTCTGCTGGCCAGGCACTATGGCTGCGCCTTCTACGACTCGGACCACGAGATCGTGGCGCGCACCGGCGTCAAGATTCCGGTCATATTCGAGATCGAGGGCGAGGCCGGATTTCGCAAGCGCGAGGAAGCGGTGATTGCCGAGCTGACCGCCCTGTCCGGCATCGTGCTGGCCACCGGCGGTGGTGCGGTCCTGTCGCCGACCAACCGCGAAAATCTGAAGAAAAACGGCGTGGTGATTTATTTGCGGGGCACGCCCGAACATCTGTACGAGCGCACCCGGCATGACCACAACCGCCCGCTGCTGCAAACCGACAACCCGCTGGAAAAATTGCGCGAGCTGTACCGGCAGCGCGACCCGCTGTACCGCGAGGTGGCCGATATCGTGGTGGATACCGGGCGCCAGGGTGTGGGAGGGATGACCCGCGTGCTCTGCGGCAAGCTGGACCTGCTGAAAAGCGGGTTGCCGCTGGCCGATCCGGCAGGCTGATGCGGCGAGCCGTCTGCGCGGGACTGCTCTGCCTGCTGACCGGCGTGGCCGCCGCGGCGGACTATCGCGCGGGCGTGGCAGACTACCGCGATTATCTGCGCCGCCTGCAGCCGGGCGACCGCTTGCTGCTGGCGCCGGGCGATTACCGCCAGGGCTTGCCGCTCCACAATCTGTCCGGACAGGCCGGCCAGCCGATCGTGATCGAGGCCGCCGACCGCGCCGCGCCGCCGCGTTTCTTCGCGCGCCCAGGCGCCAATACGGTCAGCCTGGTCAATGTGCGTCATCTGGTGCTGCGCCATCTGCAGCTCGATGGCCGCATGCTGCCGGTGGATGCGGTCAAGGCCGAGGGCCATAGCCGCTATGCCGATTTCATCACGCTGGAACACCTCGATATCCACGACCACGCCGCGTCGCAGCAGAATGTGGGCATCTCCACCAAGTGCCCGGCATTCGGCTGGGTGGTCAGGAACAACCGCATCGAACGGGTGGGGACCGGCATGTATCTCGGTGATTCGGATGGCAGCGACCCCTTTGTCGGCGGCGTGATCGAGGGCAACCGCATCACGCACACGCTGGGTTACAACCTGCAGGTCAAGCATCAGAAGCCCCGCCCGGGTGACGATGCGGATCGCCACGACACGGTGATCCGCTACAACGTGTTTTCCAAGCAGGATGCGTTGCCCGGTGCGCAGGCGCGCCCCAACGTCCTGCTGGGGCATGTTCCGCTGACGGGCCCCGGCAGCGAGGATCGCTACCTGGTCTACGGCAACCTCTTCCTGCACAATCCCAGCGAGGCCTTGCTGCAGGCGGAGGGACGGGTGGCGGTGTACGACAATGTGTTCATCAACGGCAGTGGCGATGCGATCCGCATCCAGCCGCACAACGACATCCCGCGCGACATGGATATTTTCGCCAACACCGTGCTGGCGTCAGGCACGGGCATCCAGGTGCGCCAGGCCGAGGGTGCGGCGTATCGCCAGCGCGTGGTCGCCAATGTGGTGGCCGCCGCCCCGCCCTTGCGGGGCGGCGAGGCCGTGCACAACCTTACCCTGGACTATCACCCTGATTGGCTGGATGTCGCCGTGGCGGATCTGACGTCGCGCCTGCGTGCGGCCCGGCCGTCACCCCGCCTGCCGGAAGGGCTGGTGCGCGAACTGGCGGTCTATCCCGGCTGGCAGGGGACGGCGGGGCCCGGCGCGCGCCTTTCCCCGGCCGTGCTTAACCTGCTGGACGCTACCCAGCCATGAGCCGGAACGCGGGAACGACCGGCCATCCCCGCAGCCTGTTGTGGCTGGCCGCGCTGCTGTACACCACGTTCGTCATTTACGGCAGCCTGGTACCGCTGGAATTCCGCGCGCTAGCGTGGGACCAAGCGGTGGCCCGCTTCGGCGCGATCCCCTTCCTCCAGCTCGGCATCGGTTCGCGCGCCGACTGGGTGGCCAACCTGCTGCTGTTCATTCCGCTGAGCTTCCTGTGGATGGGCGCGTTGTCGGCCGGTGCCGGCCCCCCGCGAACGGCGCTGGTGATGCTGGCGCTGATTCCGGCGGCCACCGCCTTGAGCGTCGGCATCGAATTCACCCAGTTGTTTTTTCCGCAGCGCACGGTGTCGCAGAACGACATCCATGCCGAAACCGTGGGCGGCGTCATCGGCATGCTGGTCTGGTGGGGGGCAGGCAGCCGCTTCGTCGACTGGCTGCAGTCCTGGCAGCGGACCCATGCCCGCGCCGCGCTGGCCGAGCGCCTGGCCTGGGTGTATCTGGCGGGGGTGCTGGTCTACAACGTCCTGCCGCTCGATCTGACCATCAGCCTGGTCGAGATTTTCCATCAATGGCGGGACGGCAAGGTCAACCTGGTTCCGTTTGGCCGCTTGCCGGATGATGCCGCCTACGCGCTGTATGAAATCGCCACCGATGCCCTGATCTGGACGCCACTTGCGCTGCTGTGGCGGCTCGACGGCACGCGCAGCGCGTGGCGCGTGTGGGGGATGACGTTTGGTACCGCGATCTTGCTGGAATTCATGCAGCTGTTCGTGTATTCGCGGGTCAGCGATGTCACCGACCTGTTCACGGCCGCCGCCGGCGCGGTGCTGGGCGTGTGGATCGGCGGCCGCCTGGCCGCGCGCGAGGCGCCCGCCAGCCAGGCGCCGCCATGGTCGGCGTGGCTGCCATTCGCGCTGGCGGCGGGATGGGTGGCTGCGCTGATGTTCGTGTTCTGGTTTCCCTTCGACTTCCACACCGACGGTGCCTTCATCAAAAGCCGGCTCGATTTCGTGCAGCGGGTGCCGTTCGAAGTCTATTACTTCGGCACCGAATATCGCGCCATCACCGAGGTACTGCGAAAAACGCTGTTCTTCGCGCCGCTCGGCGGCCTGCTGGCGTGGGGCGTTGCACGCCAGCCGTGGCGCTGGCGCGGCCCCTTGTTCGCGCTGGCCATGCTGGTGGTGGCGGGGTTTCCCGCAGTGGTCGAGGGGGGGCAGCTGATGCTGCCCCACAAAATTGTCGACCTGACCGACTGGTTGCTGGCCTGGTTGGGCGGCTTGGCGGGCTATGCCGTAGCGCGGCACATGCTGCGTGCGCCGCGTCGCGCTGTCGCCGTGCGGGAATCCACGCGCGGCGAGACCGTCGAGCCGCCCCCCGTCCCCCGCACACGCTGGCATCTTCCGCTGATGCTGGGCGGCATGACCCTGCTGTTCTGGGTCGCCTCCCAGGCCGCCTTCGTGCCGTACAACGTGCGCGAGTTGTTCCGGCCGGATGCCGCCTGGCTGTCGGCGCTGCTGCTCGCGCTGGCAGTTGGATGGCTGGCGCTTTGGCCGGTGTGGCTGGCTCGACGCAGCGTGTCCGGTCTGGCCCGGTTGTGGCAACTACCGCTCGGATTGCTCATGTATGGCGGGGTCTCTTTTCTGTTGCTGCATACGGCCGTACCGGATGAAAGCCTGCACGATCTGGTCGGCAGCCCGGTGCGGCGCTGGCCGGGGCAGTGGGAGACCGGGCTGCGCTGGGTCGCGCTGGCCGCGGTGCCCGGCGCGCTGCTGTATCTGGCCGCGCAGAGCGTTCGCCGCTGGCGCGGGCGGCGACTGGACGCACTCCATTTCTGGGCAGCGCTCCCGGTGCTGCTGCTGGCCTATTGGGGCGTGGTTGCACAGGCTGCCACCGACAACCTCACCGAGCTCATCGCCGCACCGCAGCCGCTGGCCTTTGCCGCGCTCAGTGCTTGGCTCTATACCCTGTTCCTGGCAGCGGCATGGCTTGCTTCGCCTGTGCCTGCGGCGCATCGCATCGCGCGCCTGGCCGGCGTGGCTGTTTCGCTGCCGCTGGCGGCCTTGTTCCTGCATCTCGGGCTGGCCGGCGAAATTGACAAATACGGACAGCAATTTTCAGCTTTGCAGTTTCTGCTGAGCGCCGACCGCCAGCATTACGCTGCGCTGCCCGTCATCTGGCTGCGCTACGCTGCCCTGCATGTGCTTGTCATTGCGGTGCTTGCCTTCATACAATGGCCGCACTTCCGCGCCAAGCGTCAACACAACCCAATCGCCCATGAATCTGATTGATGTTTTCAACGGCGATGCCGACGGCCTCTGCGCCCTTCATCAGTTGCGCCTGGCTGACCCCGCCGATTCCAAGCTGGTCACCGGCCCCAAGCGCGACATCAGCCTGCTGAAACGGGTCGAAGCCCAATCGGGCGATCGCGTCACCGTGCTCGACATCGCGCTGTCGAAGAACCGTGACGCGCTGGACAAACTGCTCGAAGCGGGCGTGCAGGTGCGCTACTTCGACCACCACCAGCCGGGCGACATCCCGGCGCACCCGAACTTCGAATCGCATATCGATACCGACGCCAACGTCTGCACCAGCCTGCTGGTGAACCGGCATTTGCAGGGCAGGCAGCAGGCGTGGGCGGTGACCGGCGCGTTCGGCGACAACCTCGCCGATGCCGCGCGGCAGGCCGCCGCGCCGCTCGATCTGTCCGCCGGGCAACTGGCGCAATTGCAGTCGCTGGGCGAATGCCTCAACTACAACGGCTACGGCGAAACGCTCGACGACCTGTTCTTCGATCCGGTCGACTTGTATCGTCAGTTGCGTCCGTTTGCCGACCCGTTCGCCTTCCTCGCCGAATCACCCGCCTATCAGACGTTGAGAACCGGCTATCAGGACGACATGGCGCGCGCCGTGACCGTCAAGCCCACGGAAGCGCGCGCCACCGGGCGCATTTTCATGCTGCCCGCCGAGAAGTGGGCGCGGCGGATTTCCGGCGTGTTCGGCAATCAGTTGGCGGTCGAGTCGCCCGCGCAGGCGCACGCCGTGCTCACCGCGAAACCGGGCGGCGGTTACCTCGTCAGCGTGCGCGCGCCGCTCGTTGCCCGGTCGGGCGCGGACGACTTGTGCAGCCAGTTCGACAGCGGCGGCGGGCGCCGTGGCGCCGCCGGCATCGATCATTTGCCCGAAGCCGAGCTTGGCCGGTTTATTGCTCTGTTCTTCCAAACTTTTGGCTAACGCGTTTACTTACCTGAGCTGACATGAATCAACTGATCGCACCCTACGGCGGCGCCCTCGTCAATCTGATCGACCCCACACAGGCTGAAGCACTCAAACGGGACGCCCTGAGCCTGCCTTCGCTCGACCTTGGCTGGCGGCAGCAGTGCGAGCTTGAAATGCTGATGACCGGCGCCTATTCGCCGCTCACCGGCTTCATGACGCGCGTCCAGTGCGAACGCGTCGAGTCGGAGCAGCAACTCGACGACGGCAGCTTCTGGCCGTTGCCTGTCACGCTCGCCAGCCGACAAAAAATCGCCGCCGAGCTGAAGCCGGGCGATCGGGTGGCGCTGCGCGATGGTGAAGGTTTCATGCTCGCGGTGCTGACCGTCAGCGACGTGTGGGACGACAGCGGCGCCGAGCCCAATAAAATCGAGCCTAATGCAATCGAGCCCAACAAAATCTGGCACCTGGGCGGCGAGGTCGAGGGCGTGGCCCTGCCGTCGCATCCGGATTTTGCCAGCCTGCGCGCCACCCCGGCCGAGTTGCGCGCGCTGTTTGCCCGCCGCGGCTGGCGCCGTGTGGTCGCCTGGCAGGCCCACCACCCGATGCACCGCGCGCAGTTCGAGTTCTGCCTGAAAAGCGCGATCGAAAACGAGGCCAACCTGCTGCTGCATCCGCAGGTGGGCGGGGACATCACCGATGCGCCCGGTTATTTTGGTCTGGTGCGCAGCTTTCTGGCGATCCGCGAACGCTTTCCCGCCGCCACCACCCAGCTGTCGCTGTTGCCGGCGCCGCCGCGCGAAGCCAGCGCCTGTGCACTGCTGTTGCGCGCCATCGTCGCGCGCAATTACGGTTGCAGCCTGCTGATTGCCGGCGGCGAACACCAGGCTGACGGCAACTGCCGGCGCGGCGAAGACCTCACCCGGGCGCATGCCGATCTGCCGGTGGCTGAACTGGCCGACAAAATCGGCGTGCAGCTCATTGCCTACCCGCGCATGGTGTATGTGGAAGACCGCGCCGAACATCTGCCGGAGTCCGACGCGCCCGCAAACGCCCGCCTCCTGACCCTCAGCGGCGAGGAATTCCAGCGCCGCATGCGGACCGGGCTGAAAATCCCGGACTGGTTCAGCTTCCCCGAGGTCCTCGCCGAACTGCACCGGCAGAGCCCGCCGCGCGAACGCCAGGGCTTCACCGTATTCTTTACCGGCCTGTCAGGCTCGGGCAAGTCCACCCTGGCGCGCGCGCTGACCGCGCGGCTGATGGAGATGGGGGGACGCTCCGTGACCCTGCTCGACGGCGATATCGTGCGCCGCCACCTCTCGTCCGAACTCGGATTCTCCAAGGCACACCGCGACATCAACGTGCGCCGCATCGGCTTCGTCGCGTCCGAAATCACCAAAAACCGCGGCATCGCCATCTGCGCGCCGATCGCGCCCTATCGCCAGACGCGCCGTGACGTGCGCGCCATGATCGAGGCCGCCGGCGGCTTCGTCGAGGTCCACGTCGCCACGCCGATCGAGACCTGCGAGTCGCGCGACCGCAAGGGCCTCTACGCCAAGGCGCGCGCGGGGCTGATTCCGGAATTCACCGGCGTGTCCGATCCCTACGAAGTCCCTGAAAAACCGGAACTGGCGATCGACACCACCCATCTCGGCATCGACGAGGCGGTGCAGCAGGTCCTGCTCAAGCTCGAACACGAAGGCTACTTGCGCTGACCTGAAACGCAGGCGTAAAAAAAGCCGGCGCATTGCGCCGGCTTTTTTGTTGGAGCGGTGAAGCAATCAGGCCGTCTTGCGGCGGCGCATGGCGCCCAAACCGGCCAAGCCGATGCCCAGCAGGGCGAGAGAGGCGGGTTCAGGGATCCCGTTGTCAGGCTCATCGATCGGCACGCCGCCGATCAGGATGCCGTCGAAGGCAAGACCTGAATCGTAGCTCTGATCGAGCCAGTTCACCACGCCGAATTCCAGGTAGTAGTTGCCTGCGGCGGCGATTTCATACGTCATTCCGATTCAGTCAGTGTAGCCGCAACCGGTGCTCCAGCAGTCGCCTGAATAGCCGTCCAGGGGTGACCACACCGGGCCACCGGGGATGATGGGGGTGGAGGGAGGGTCGAGGACCACGCCGTCGGCGAGGGCGGGCATGCTGAAGCCGGGCACGGTGTCGCCGCCGACGGTCGGGTTGGTGCGGGCGGTGAACAGCAACGCGACTTCGCTCAGGGCGCTGCCCAGCAGACGCACCCAGGCATACTCGGTGTACTGCGCGCCGTCTGACGTGACGTAGTTGAAATAGAATTCCAGGTCGTCGCCGGCGGTGGCTGAAAACAGGGAGGTGCGTGCCCGCGAACCGTTGGTTTCGGAACCCAGGCCGATACCCGAGTCGGCCACGCCGCCGTTGCTGGACACGTAGCCATAGGTGCCGCCCTCGGGGGAGACGGTGACCACCCCGTCCGCGCCCAGGGTGCCGCAGTTGGCGGTACAGGTCCAACCGGCGGGTAGCGGTGCCGCTGCGGCCGGGCCAGAAAAGGAGAAGGTGGAGGCGGCCAGGACCGACAGTGCCCCCAAGGATTTCACGGACTATTTGATGGTAAACATGATTATTCGCCTCGCATAAGGTTGGGTGAGCACGACCAATGATGATTCCAGCCGGTAGCAAAGACTCCCTGTTCCCTTACTTATATTCGTTCAGCCTGCTTGATGGGGGTGTTCTTCGGCCTCGAAGGCGGCCGAAGTGTAAAAAATATCGACAAGCGGCAACTTTCCGTGTAGGACGAGCTCGTCATGGCCGGCATTCCCGGTGGTCTGCGCTCGCATACCTTGTTTGTCAGCATGGGTGGTAGCCGCACTACGCCTTGGCTCGGGTGGCAGAAAAATCCGGCGGTTGGGGCGGCGGCGGCGTCTGGGATTGCCGGGTGTCGCAGCGGGGCTTTCCGGGAGCGATTAGAGGTGAACCCGGTCGAGTTCCTGTCTTGAAGCTCGAAACCAATCAAGCAGTGGGTGGGATTCGGACTGAGCTCAATGCGGCATGGACGGGAGCGGCGCCCCCCTGGGTCGAGTTCCCAGCGACCCCGCCAGAATGCCGATGAGGCTGGCGATCAGCCCGACAAATTGCGGCGGCAACGCCGCTCCGGCGGCGATGAACTCCATCGCGATCCATGCGCCGAAGCCCAGCACGATCGACAGCCCGGCGCCGAAGCTGTTGGCGCGCTTCCAGTAGAGGCCGGCGAACAGCGGGATGAAGGCGGTGGCCAGCGTCACCTTGTAGGCGTTCTCGACCATCTGGTGGATGCTGGTTGCGGACTCCAGCGACCATAGCGAATAAAAAACGACCAGCACGGCGAAGACAACCACCACGGCGCGGGTGACCAGCAGCAGCTGTTTCTGGCTCATGCGGTGCTGCGGCATCATTTCCTTGATGATGTTTTCCGAGATGGTGACCGAGGGCGCAAGCAGGGTGCCCGAGGCGGTGGACATGATCACCGACAGCAGGGCGCCGTAGAAGATGATCTGCGCGGCCAGCGGCAGGTGCATCTTGACGAAGGTGGGCAGCACCAGTTGGGCGTCTTCGGCCAAGAGCGCCGTGGTCATGACGGGGTCGACCAGCATCGCCGAATAGGTGAGGTAGATCGGCACGGCGGCGAACAGCAGATAGAGGACGCCGCCGATGACCGTGCCCCACACCGCGATCCGCTCGTTGCGCGACGCGTTGGCGCGCTGGAACACGTCCTGCTGCGGAATCGAGCCGAAGCCCATGGTCAGCAGGCCGGCGACGAAGGTGACAATCGCCGCCCATTCCATCGCCGGCCAGAAATCGAACTTGCCGGCGGCGGCGGCGTGCTCGACCACGGGCGCCACGCCGCCCACTTCGGGCATGCCACCGACCAGGTACGCAATCCACAGCAGACCGGCGACGATGATGGTCATCTGCACCAGGGTGGTGAGCGCTACCGACCACATGCCGCCGAACAGGGTGTAGAGCGAGACCACGGCGGCGCCGATCAGGATGCCCTGCGAGGGGGGGATGACGCCGTCCGACAGCACGTTGAACACCAGCCCCAGCGCCGTCACCTGCGCCGACACCCAGCCGAGGTAGGAGGCGGCGATCGCTAGCGACATGACGATTTCAACCGGGCGGTTGTAGCGCTGGCGGTAGAAGTCGCCCAGGGTGATGAGCTTCATGCGGTAGAGCGGGCGGGCGAACAGGAGGCCGAACAGAATCAGCGCCAGCGCGGCGCCGAAGGGGTCGGAAATGGTGCCGCCAAGGTTCTCGTCGAGGAAGGTGGCGGGGATGCCGAGCACGGTTTCGGCGCCGAACCAGGTGGCGAACACCATGGCGACGACGACGATCATCGGCAGCGAGCGGCCGGCGGTGATGTAGTCGGCCGCACTGTGGACACGGGTGGCGGCGTAGAGGCCGATGCCGATGGATAGCACCAGATACAGCACGACGAAACCGATCAGCATGGCGAGCCCTTATCGCAGGTTGATGTAGAGAAACGTGACCGCCAGCACGGCGAGCAGGCCGGCGATGGCGCCGAGCCATCTATTGCGCGCCTGTTGTTGGCGCAGCATGAGGGTGAGGCCGGCTTCCAGCTGGGCCAGCCGGTTTTCGTTCAGCGCGTGGTGCGCCAGCCGCGGCAGCTGCGGCAGCAGGGCCGCCCATTTGGGCGCTTCGGTCTGCAGGTTTTTCACCAGCGCGCGCCAGCCGAGCTGCTCGTTCATCCAGCGTTCGAGGAAGGGCTTGGCGGTTTTCCACAGGTCGAGCTCGGGGTCGAGCTGGCGGCCGAGGCCTTCGATGTTGAGCAGGGTTTTCTGCAGCAGCACCAGTTGCGGCTGGATTTCCACATTGAAGCGACGCGAGGCCTGGAACAGCTGCAGCAGCACGCGGCCGAAGGAAATGTCCTTCAGCGGGCGGTCGAACACCGGCTCGCACACCGCCCGCACCGCGGCTTCGAGCTCGTCCATCCGGGTGTCGGCCGGCACCCAGCCGGACTCAAGGTGCGCCAGCGCCACCCCCTTGTAGTCGCGGCGGAAGAAGGCGAGGAAGTTGCGCGCGAGGTACTGCTTGTCGACCTCGGTGAGCGTGCCCATGATGCCGAAGTCGAGCGCGATGTATTGCTCGGAGCCGGGGCGCACCAGGATGTTGCCGGGGTGCATGTCGGCGTGGAAGAAGCCGTCGCGGAACACCTGGGTGAAGAAGATCTCGACCCCGGTGGCGGCAAGCTTCGGGATGTCGACGCCGGATTCGCGCAGGCGCTCGATCTGGCTCACCGGGATGCCTTCCATGCGGTCCATCACCATCACGTCGTGGCCGCAATAATCCCAGTACACCCCGGGCACCATCAGCAGCGGAGAATCCTTGAAGTTGCGCCGCAGCTGCGAGCAGTTGGCGGCTTCGCGCATCAGGTCGAGCTCGTCTTCCAGGTGTTTTTCGAATTCCGCCACCACTTCGCGCGGGCGCAGCCGGGGGCCGTCGGAAAACAGTTTCTCGACCAGCCCCGCGGCGGCATACAGCAGCGACACGTCGTGCGCGATCACCGGCGCGATGCCGGGGCGCAGCACCTTCACCGCAACCGGGGTGCCGTCGTGCAGTCGAGCGAAATGCACCTGCGCCACGGAGGCGGATGCGACCGGCGTGGCGCCGAATTCGGCGAACATCTCGGCCAGCGGTTTCTGGTACAGCTTCTCCAGCGTGGCGATGGCCTCGACAGACGGGAACGGCGGCACCCGGTCCTGCAGTTGGGCCAGTTCGTCGGCGATGTCGAGCGGCACCAGGTCGCGCCGAGTCGACAGCATCTGCCCGAACTTGACGAATATCGGACCCAGTGTCTCCAGCGCGCGGCGCAGGCGTACCCCGCGCGGTTCGGTCAGCGGCCGCCAGAACAGCGTCGCGCGCACCAGCCAGCGCAGCGGGCGCACCCGCTCGTGGCCAAGGAAGAACTCCTCCAGCCCGAAGCGCAGGCCGATGGTGAGGATGCGGGCTAAGCGCAGCAGTTTCATGTGGGCCGCAGCTGCGCGTCCTGAGGGGCTTGGCGCGTTTCCAGCAAACGCAGGCGCGCATCCAGCCGCGCCACATCGTCCGCGAGCGCGTCCACGTCACGGTTGAAGCGCGCGACATCGATCGCACGCGCCATCATTTCGGCTTCCTCGACCACGTATTCGCTGGCGTTGTGCCCGAGCGCGGCAGCGGTGTGGGCAAGCCCCGCAAGGGCATCGCGGCCGAGCGCATGCAGGCGGTGCGCGGCAATGTCGCCGACCAGCGGCGCCAGGTCGGCCTCGACGTCCCAGCTCAGCTGTTTGAAGACGCGATCGAGCGTGGCGAGCAGCGCAGGGTCGCCGCTGTAGTCGGCCTCGCGCAGCGCGTCGCGGCCGAAGAACGGCAAGCGGGCGACGAGCGCAGGTGTGGGACGGATGACGGCGTCGGGCGTGTCGATCGCCGCCTCGGAAAAACAGCCGTCGTCGGCGATGCGGAAATCGACTTGCGCGAGCGTGAGGTCGAAGCGCACGCTTCTGCCGGCATGACGGCGCAGCGCCTCGGCCGCGCCGGGCGACTGCCGCAGCAAATGGTTCAGGCTGCGTTCGATGAGACCTTCAGCGATCAAACCTTGAAGCCCTTGTGCAAGGCGACCACGCCGGCCGTCAGGTTGTGGTAGCTGACCTTGGCGAAACCGGCGGCCTCCATCATGGTCTTGAGTTCCACCTGCCCGGGGTGCATGCGGATCGACTCGGCCAGGTACTGGTAGCTGCCGGCGTCGTTGGCGACGAGCTTGCCCATCAGGGGCAGCAGCTTGAATGAGTACAGATCGTAGGCCGGTTCCAGCGGCTTCCACACCTTGGAGAACTCCAGCACCAGCAAGCGCCCGCCGGGTTTGAGCACGCGGTGCATCTCGGCCAGCGCCTGGTCCTTGTGGGTCATGTTCCGCAGGCCGAATGCGACCGACACGCAATCGAAATAGTTGTCGGGAAACGGCAGCCGTTCGCCGTCGCACTGCACGGTCGGGGGCGTTTTGCCCTCGTTCAGCATGCGGTCGCGGCCTTCGCGCAGCATGGAGAAGTTGATGTCGGTGAGCAGCACGGTGCCGGTTTCGCCGACTTCCTTCAGGAACAGTCGCGTCAGATCGGCAGTGCCACCGGCGACGTCGAGCACGCGCATCCCGGGCCGCAGGCCCGCCTGCGCCACCGCAAAGCGCTTCCACAGCCGGTGCAGGCCGGCCGACATGAGGTCGTTCATGAGGTCGTACTGCGCGGCGACAGAGTGGAAGACCTCGGCCACCTTGGCGGCCTTGTCGGATTCGGCGACCTGCTTATAGCCGAAATGGGTGGTTTTATCCATGGCAGACGGGGTGGAATGGGAACCCGCGAATTCTACCAGCGCACGGGCTGGCGCGGGTTTGGTGCGAGGGCGCTGGTGTCATAAATCAGTCATACTGCTGTCATATTATGGCTACCATCTAAATAAGGCTGGAGTCACCATGGCTGCCAATATTTTGCTGGTCGAAGACGAACCCGGGATTCAGGAACTGCTCAAGTTCAACCTGACGCAGGCTGGCCATCAGGTCACTGCCGCCAGCGACGCCGAGCACGCGCTGACCTTCCTCAAGAGCACGCTGCCAGACGTTATCCTGCTTGACTGGATGCTGCCCGGCATGTCGGGCATCGACCTGTGCCGTCGCCTGCGCAGCGACGAACGCTACCAGCCCATCCCCATCATCATGCTGACCGCGCGCGGCGAGGAGCGCGACAAGGTGATGGGGCTGGATAGCGGCGCTGACGATTACATCACCAAGCCGTTCTCGCCGCGCGAGCTGGTATCGCGCATCAAGGCCGTGCTGCGTCGCCGCGCCCCGCAGATGACCGACGACCCGGTGGAAATCAACGGCTTGCGGCTCGATCCCGCCAGCCACCGGGTCGTGGGCAATGGCCAGCCGCTGGAACTGGGGCCGACCGAATTCCGCCTGCTGCACTTCTTCATGACGCATCCCGAGCGCGTCTATTCGCGTCCCCAGCTACTTGACCAGGTGTGGGGCGACGACGTGTTCGTCGAGGAGCGCACGGTCGATGTGCACATCCGCCGCCTGCGCCTGGCGCTGGAGCCGTCCCGCCACGCCGACCTGATCCAGACCGTGCGTGGATCGGGCTACCGCTTTTCGGCCGAAGTGGGATAATCCGCACTCCGCGTGCTTCGAATCGAATATATGGGTTTCTGGTGGCGTCCGCTCAGCGTGCTGGCCAGCATCATGCTGGTGGCGCTGATCTTATGGGCGGCCTCCGGCTGGGTGGTTGCGCTGGGTTTTCTGGCGGGCATCCAGGCCTATGTCATGCTGCGCCGCCTGTGGCAGGAATACCGCCTGTCGCGCTGGCTGGAAAACCCCGACGAAGTGGATCCGCCCGACGCCGGCGGCAGTTGGGGCGACATTTTTTACCGGCTGCAGAAACTCCAGCGCCGCCAGCGCGCCAGCCGCAGCGAACTGTCCAACGCGCTCGAACAGTTCGAGCATGCCGCGATGGCGGTGCCCGACGGCATGGTCATCCTCAACGACGATGAGCGGATTGACTGGTGCAACCCCGCCTCGCGCAAGTACATGGGGCTGGACTGCGAGCGCGACCGCGGCCAGTTCATCCGCTATCTGATGCGGCAGGCGGATTTTCTGGATTTTCTCGCCGCCGCCGATTACGCGCGCCGCCTGGTGTGCAAATCGCCGATCAACCGCGACGTGACCCTGTCGCTTCAACTGGTGCCGTTTGGTGAAGGCAAGAAACTGCTGGTTGCCCGCGACATCACCGACCTTGAGCGGGTCGACGCCATGCGGCGCGACTTTATCGCCAACGTCTCGCACGAGTTGCGCACGCCGCTGACGGTAGTCGGCGGCTTCGTCGAAACCATGGCCGACGCGCCCGAGCTGCCGCCGGACGAAGCGCGCCGCTATTTCGACCTGATGCTCGATCACACGCGGCGCATGCAGCATCTTCTGGATGATCTGCTGACGCTGTCGCGCCTGGAAAGCACCGATCACACGCTAAAAGACGAGCCCGTCAATGTCGTCGAACTGGCGCATGCCCTGAAAACCGAAGCGGAGTCGTTGAGCCATGGGCGGCATCGGGTCAGCCTGCAGCTCGACAGCAGCGCCGGGCTGAAAGGCAGCCTGCAGGAAATCCGCAGCGCGCTCGGCAACCTGGTGTCGAACGCCGTACGCTACACCCCCGACGGCGGCGAAATCACCCTGGCCTGGCGCGAGCGCAACGGGGAGGGCATTTTTTCAGTGACCGACACCGGCGAGGGCATCGCCGCCGAACACATTCCCCGCCTGACCGAGCGTTTCTACCGCGTCGACCGCAGCCGCTCGCGCGAAACCGGCGGCACCGGGCTCGGGCTCGCCATCGTCAAGCACGTCCTCACCCGCCACGACGCGCGGCTGAACGTCCAGTCCATTCCCGGCAAGGGCAGCACCTTCTCCGCCATCTTCCCCGCGCAGCGCCTGCGGGCTGCCCCGCCTTCCGCTAGCGTCATTCCTTTTCCGGGGCAGGCACAAGCCGGCTAAGCGCGTCACGCAACAGCGCGTCCAGCCCCGGCGGCGGCACATGCGGCGCATCACGCAGCTTCGCGCCCCACACCGGATTGGGGAAATGCGGGTCATCCGTAAACCGCGGGATCACATGCCAGTGAAGGTGCGGCACCACGTTGCCGAGCGAGGCGAGATTGACCTTGGCGGGCGCCATCACCTCGCGCAGCGCGGCCTCGGCGGCGAATACCACGCGCATCAGGGCCTTCTGATCGGCGCCCGGCAGGTCGGTCATTTCCTTGACGTGGGCATTCAGGATGACGCGCAGAAAGCCGGGGTAGTCCGCTTCGTCGGCGCGCACCACGCGGCAGAAATCGTCCTGCCACAGCAGGGTGCCGCCGGGCGTGTCACACAGCGGGCAGCTCAGAGCAGGACCCGCTCGATGCCGCCATTGCCGACACGCGCGAGATAGTTCGTCATCCAGTTTTCCCCCAGCAGGTTTTTCGCCAGTTCGATCACGATGTAATCCGGCTCGGTGTTCGTGTCGTCGCTGTAACGTGCCAGCCCCTGCAGGCAGGACGGGCAGCTGGTGAGGAGCTTGACCGGCTGCTTGCCGGCGCCAAGCGCGGCGACGTTGGCGCGGATTTCCTCTTCCTTGCGGAAGCGGATCTGGGTGGAAATGTCCGGGCGGGTGACGGCGAGTGTGCCGGATTCGCCGCAGCAGCGGTCGGACAAGGCGACCCCGCCGCCGAGCAGCGCGTTGGCGACTTTCATCGGCGCGTGGGTCTTCATCGGCGTGTGGCAGGGGTCGTGGTAGAGATATTTCTCGCCGCTGACGCCTTCCAGCTTGACGCCCTTTTCCATCAGGTATTCGTGGATGTCGAGCAGGCGGCAGCCGGGGAATATCTTCTCGAATTCATATTTCAAGAGCTGGTCCATGCAGGTGCCGCACGACACGATCACGGTCTTGATGTCGAGGTAATTGAGCGTGTTGGCGACGCGGTGGAACAGCACGCGGTTGGCCGCGGTGATGGCTTCGCCCTTGTCGGCCTGGCCACCCGCGGTCTGCGGGTAGCCGCAGCACAGGTAGCCGGGCGGCAGCACAGTCTGCACGCCGAGTTCGAACAGCATCGCCTGGGTGGCGAGGCCGACCTGGGAGAACAGCCGTTCCGAGCCGCAGCCGGGGAAGTAGAACACCGCGTCGGCATCGTCGGACAGCTTGGCCGGGTTGCGCAGGATGGGCACGATCGAGGCATCTTCCAGCCCCATCAGCGCGCGCGAAGTCTTCTTCGGCAGCCCGCCCGGCATCGGCTTGTTGACCAGGTGGATGACCTGCGCGACCAGCTTGGGTTTGCCCAGGCTGGCGGGCGGATTCTGCGTCTGCGCCTGGATCAGCCCCATGCGCTTGAACAGGGTGTGTCCCGTCCGTTGCGCGGCGTAGCCCCATTCGATCAGCGTTTTTCTCAGCGCCTTGATGGTGGCAGGGTCGGTGGCGTTGAGGAAGGCCATCGACGCCCAGGTGCCGGGGTTGAATTTCTTCTTGCCCTGCTTGCGCAGCAGGTTGCGCATGGCGATCGAGACATCGCCGAAGTCGATGTCGACCGGGCAGGGGTTCTTGCACTTGTGGCAGATGGTGCAGTGGTCGGCGACGTCGCCGAACTCGTCAAAGTGCTTGAGCGACACGCCGCGCCGGGTCTGCTCTTCATACAGAAATGCCTCGATCAGCAGCGAGGTGGCGAGGATCTTGTTGCGCGGCGAGTACAGCAGGTTGGCGCGCGGAATGTGGGTGTTGCAGACCGGCTTGCACTTGCCGCAGCGCAGGCAGTCCTTGATCGAGTCGGCGATGGCGCCGGTTTCCGAGGCCTCGAGGATGATCGACTCGGCTTCCAGCAGGCCGAACGACGGCGTGTAGGCATTGCGCAGATCCGCGCCGGGCGAGAGCTTGCCCTTGTTGAAGCGGCCGCTGGGGTCGACCTTGTTCTTGTAGTGGGCGAAGCTCGCGATGGTGGCGTCGTCGAGAAACTCCAGCTTGGTCAGCCCGATGCCGTGCTCCCCCGAAATCACGCCGCCGAGTTCGATCGCCAACGCCATGATGCGCACCACTGCGGCGTTGGCCGCCTGCAGCATGGCGTAATCGTCGGAGTTGACCGGGATGTTGGTGTGCACGTTGCCGTCGCCGGCATGCATGTGCAGGGCGATGAAGACGCGACTTTTCAACACCTCCTTGTGGATGCGGTCGCAGGCCTCGAGCACGCGGGTGTATTCGCGGCCGATGAACAGTTGGTGCAACTCGCGGCGGACTTCGCGCTTCCACGACACGCGAATGTGCTTGTCGCGCAGCGCGGTGAAGATCGTGAGGGGTGAGGCGTGAGGGGGGAGGCGCGGATCGTCCGCGGCCAGGGGGGCATCGAGATTGGCCAGGTAATCGGCCCAGCGGGCGCGCACCGACTCGATCAGGGCCTGCGCGCGCTGGCGCTTGTCCTCCGCCTGAGCCGCATCGGCCACGGTTTCGTCGTCTTCCAGCAGCGGCAGCGGCGCGGCGAAGAACCCCGCCAGCGCGTCGAGCAGCTTCAGCTTGTTGGCGATCGACAGCTCGATGTTGATGCGGTCGATGCCGTCGGTATAGTCGCCCAGGCGCGGCAGCGGAATCACCACGTCCTCGTTGATCTTGAAGGCGTTGGTGTGGGCCGCGATGGCGGCGGTGCGCGCACGGTCGAGCCAGAATTTCCGGCGCGCTTCCGGCGACACCGCGACGAAGCCTTCGCCGCCGCGGGCGTTGGCGATGCGCACGATGTGCGAGGCGGCTTCGCCCACCGCGATTTCATGGTCCGACGCCACGTCGATCAGCAGCACCATGTTCGGGCGCGTGGCACGCGGCGCCTTGGTCGCATAGCCGACCGCCTTGACGTAGCGCGCGTCGAGGTGCTCCAGCCCGGCGAGCAGGACGTCGGCGTGGGCGTCGCAATACTGCTTGATTTCGACGATCGCCGGGGTGGCCTCGGAGGCGTGGCCGAAGAATTCCAGGCACACGGTTCGGGTGTGCGCGGGCAGCCGGTGCAGGATGAAGCGCGCCGAGGTGATGAGGCCGTCGCAGCCTTCCTTCTGGATGCCGGGCAGGCCGGCGAGGAACTTGTCGGTGACGTCCTTGCCGAGCCCGGTCTTGCGGAAGCGGCTGCCTGGAATGAGCAGAATTTCCGGCGAGCCCTTCAGGGTCTTGCCGTCGGCGGCAAAGCGGCGGATTTCGAAGGTGGCCGAGGGCGCGTCGTGGATCTTGCCGCGGTTGTGGTTGAGGCGGGTGACTTCGATCCAGTCGGCGTCGGGGGTGACCATGCGCCACGACACCAGGTTGTCCAGCGCGGTGCCCCACAGCACGGCCTTCTTGCCGCCCGCGTTCATCGACACGTTGCCGCCGATGGTGGAAGCGTCCGCCGAGGTCGGGTCGACCGCGAACACCAGACCGGCGGCGTCGGCCGCATCCATCACCCGCTTGGTCACCACCCCCGCGCCGCAGTGGATCGTCGGCACTTCGAATTCGACGCCCGGCAGGTGGGTCATCTCCACTGCGCTCATTGCTTCGAGCTTTTCGGTGTTGATGACGGCGGCCTGGTCGGTGAGCGGCACGGCGCCGCCGGTGTAGCCGGTGCCGCCGCCGCGCGGAATAATGGTCAGCCCCAGTTCGATCAGCCCGGCCACCAGCCCGGCCATCTCGGCTTCGGTGTCGGGCGTCAGCACCACGAAGGGGTATTCCACCCGCCAGTCGGTGGCGTCGGTGACATGCGAGACGCGCGCCAAGCCGTCGAACCCGATGTTGTCCTTACGGGTCACCCCGGCGAGGCGCCGCCGCACGCGCGCGCGCAGGCTCGCGGTTTCGGTGAACCAGGCCTCGAATTCGCGCACCGCGCGCGCGGCGGCTTCCATCAGTTGGCCGACCAGTTCATTGCCCCCGCTAGGGGGACGCCGGTCCCGTAAGTCGCCAGAGGCGACAACGGTACCGCTGCCCTGGCGCCGCACTTCGATCTCGTGCAGGCGGTGCCGCAGCGCCTCGATCAGCATCCGCCGCCGCTGGGGATTGTCGAGCAGGTCGTCTTCCAGATAGGGATTGCGCCGCACCACCCAGATATCGCCCAGCACCTCGAACAGCATGCGCGCCGAGCGCCCCGTCCTGCGCTCGGCGCGCAGCGTGTTAAGCACGTCCCATGCATCGGCGCCGAGCAGACGGATGACGATTTCGCGGTCTGAAAACGAAGTGTAGTTGTAGGGGATTTCGCGCAGGCGTGCAGTCATGCTGGGTGTGTCCGGACGTCGCCGGGGCGATGCCGAATCCATTTGCTTCAAAGTCGGTATTTTACGGGATATGGATTCGTTTCGGGTCGGCCGGCCGGGTGGCGGCAATGCCCCGACCCTGCTTGGTACATTGGTTTTGGTTGCTACAGTTTTTGCGGGGCAGGCCGATAAACCGTTCAACGGTAAAAAATTACGGCGCGACAAAAAAATAATACTTAGGAGATCGTCTTGCAGGTTGGTTTGAGCACCAAGCTCCTCGGCTATGTCATGGCAGGCGTGCTGATCACGTCGGCCGCCATTGGCGTGGTCCGGGTCCAGAACGAGCGCGATGAGGTGTTGCGCGATATCGGCACCCTGTTGCGCCTGCACGTCCGCAAGTCCGATGTGCCTGCGCGCCTCGGCGACGAGTTCGGCATCGTGTTGTATCACACCAATATCGAGCAGGCCGAACGGTTCGTCGAGATCCTGATGGAGGGTGTGCGGACTTATGCACTTGACTACGACGGGTTCCAGCTGAATATTGGCCTCAGTATCGGCATTGCACAGTACGACGCGTCCATGAGCGCCCCCCAGGAACTCCACTATGCGGCCGACAAGGCCCTCTATCAGGCCAAGCACGGTGGGCGTGGCCGTTACTGCGTGTATTCCGAAGCAAGCCTTCCCCAGGAGAAAGCATCATCATGAATTCAAATTGGCATGCCAGGGCCTGCGCTGCTGATGGGGGGAGCGTTCGCGCCCGCCTGGGCCGCCGCCCCGAACACCCCCGCGGCCGGGGTCACCATGGGGTCGGTGGCCATGGACATTCCGGTGGAGATGATCAAGCGCATGAGTGCACTGACCAATCATCTGGCGCTGGCCACCAATCTCAAGGTCCGCTTCCGGCCATCGCCGAACCTGGGCTCGGCCGTGGACGACCTGGGCGCGGGCCAGACGCAGATTGCCTACCTCACGCCGGTGGCCTATATCAACGCGCGCAAGAAATACCGGGTGATCCCGCTGGTGGCCCCCGCTGTCGACGGTCGCCCGCACTTCTCGCTGGTGATCGGCGTGAAGGCCGGTTCCGGGATCAATTCGCCGGCTGAACTCAAGGGCAAGCGTTTTGCCTTTGGCGATGAAAAGGCGCTGTTGCAACGAGCGGCGGTCGAGTCGATGGCGCTGAAATCCGCCGATTTTTCGTCGTTCGCCTACCTCAAGCATCACGACAACATCGCCAAGGCGGTACTGGCGGGCGACTTTGACGGCGGCATTCTCAAGGATTCCATCGCCGACGAGTTCAAGGGCCGCGGCATCACGGTGATCGGCAGCACGCCCCCGCTGCCTTCATACATTTTTGCCGTGCATCCCGGCATGCCGGTGGCGGTGCGTAACCAGTTGCGCGACGCGCTGCTGGCGCTGAACAGGAGCACGCCCGAGCGGGCCGCTACGCTGGAAGCGTTGGACAAGGGCTACGATGGCTTCGTTGTGGTCGACGATGCCGCCTACGATTCGGTGCGTACGCTGATCCAGCCGTTCCAGAAATAAGCCGGGCCGGATTACCGGAACAGCCGTCGCGCGACCGTCACGCCGCCCAGGATCAGCGCGCCCGCGACGATCCCGGTCAGCGCATCGATTAAAAACGGGACCAGCACAGCCAATGTGGCGCCGATCGCCGGCACGGCTTTCGCAGCCTGGGTGGCGGCGTGGACCAGCTCGTGCGTGCCCGGCACGCCGTGGACCAGGATGCCGCCGCCAACGAGAAACATCGCCGCAGTGCCGATGATGGCAAGGCCTTTCATCAGCACCGGCGCAGCGGCGAGGATGCGACGCCCCAGCGCACGGACCCAGCGGGCGGGGCGCTGGCTGAGGTAGAGCCCGGCGTCGTCGAGCTTGACGATGCCGGCGACCAGGCCATAGACGCCGGCCGTCATGACAAGCGCGATGCCGGTGAGCACGGCGACCTGTTTGCCGAAGGACGCGGCCGCCACGGTGCCGAGGGTGATGACGATGATTTCGGCGGAGAGAATGAAGTCGGTGCGGATCGCGCCCTTGATTTTGTCCTTTTCCAGCGCGACCAGATCGATAGTCGGGTCGGCCACCGCCTGTGCGAGTTCGCTGCGATGAGCCGTGTCTTCCTCGCGGTGCAGGAATTTGTGCGCCAGTTTCTCGAACCCTTCGTAGCTCAGGAAGGCGCCGCCCAGCATCAACAGCGGCGTGATCGCCCAGGGCGCGAGCGCGCTGATGGCGAGCGCCGACGGCACCAGAATCGCCTTGTTGACGAGCGAACCCTTCGCCACCGCCCATACCACGGGCAGCTCGCGCTCGGCCTTCACGCCCGCGACTTGCTGCGCGTTCAACGCAAGATCATCGCCCAGCACGCCGGCGGTTTTTTTCGCCGCGACCTTGGTCATGACCGACACATCGTCGAGGATGGTGGCAATGTCGTCGAGCAGGGCGAGCAAGCTGGCTCCGGCCATGGTGGGGTGCGCCTCAGTCGCCGAGCTGGATCTGTCCGGCCTTCTCGGCCGCGGCAAAATCCAGCATTTTCTGGATCGACACAGCGGCCCTGGCGCGTGTGCCTTCCTCGATATGAATTTCGTTGCCGCCGTTTTCCAGCACGGCGGCAAGTTTCCTCAGGCCGTTCATCGCCATCCACGGACAGTGCGCGCACGAGACGCAGGTGGCGCCCTCGCCCGCGGTCGGCGCTTCCAGCAGAATCTTGCCGGGCGCGGCGGCGTGCATCTTGTGGAAGATGCCGTTGTCGGTGGCGACGATGAATTCTGGATTGGGCAGGGTGCGCACCGCCTCGATCAGCCGGGTGGTCGAGCCGACGACGTCGGCCAGCGCGATCACCGCTTCGGGCGACTCCGGGTGCACCAACACCGCCGCGTTGGGGTGTTCGGCGCGCAGCTTCTTCAGCGCATCGGCCTTGAACGCCTCGTGCACCACGCACGAACCCTGCCACAGCAGCATGTCGGCGCCCGTGATGCGCTGCACATAATCGCCCAGATGACGGTCCGGCGCCCACAAGAGCTTGTGTCCCTGCTGGTGGAGGTATTTGACGATCCTGGGGGCGATGCCGGAGGTGACGACCCAGTCGGCGCGCGCCTTCACCGCCGCGCTGGTGTTGGCGTAGACGACCGACAGCCGGTCCGGATGGGCGTCGCAGAACGCCGCGAATTCGTCCGCCGGACAGGCCAGGTCGAGCGAGCACTCGGCCGCGAGGTCGGGCATGATCACGCGCTTTTCCGGGTTGAGGATCTTGGCCGTCTCGCCCATGAACTTGACCCCCGCGACGATCAGCGTCTTCGCCGGATGCGCGTGGCCGAAGCGCGCCATCTCCAGCGAGTCCGACACGCAGCCGCCGGTTTCCTCGGCCAGGTCCTGCAGGTCGGCGGACGTGTAGTAATGCGCGACCAGCACCGCATCCTGCTGTTTCATCAGTGCCTTGATGCGCGTTTTCAGCGCGGTGCGCTCGGCGTCGTCGAGCACTTCCTCCACCATCGGCGGCGGCTGGATCACGGGTCTGACCGGAATGGGAAAGGCAGGGCTCATCGGGGCGGCTCGGACACGAAGCGGAAGCGCCAAGTATAGCTGCGTGCGGCAGGTGTGTTCACCTGGCCGTGCCCGGGTTTTTCTGGAGCGGAGCGGGGCTTTTGCCTTATCCTTGCGCCCCTATGCAACAGCTGCTTCTCGATATCCGCCCCCCAGCCCGGCCCGAACTCACCCGCTTCGTGGCGGGGCGCAATGTCGAGCTGATGGCGCAATTGCAGGCCATGCTCGACGGCAGCGCGGCCGAACGCATGGTCTATGTGTGGGGCGCGCCGGGCAGCGGCAAGAGCTATCTGCTGCACGCCTGGGCGCACGCCTGTCAGGCGCGCGGGATGACGGTCGACTTCAGCGGGCGGCAGGCCGCGCAGGCGGTGATCGCGGATCAGGTGGAGCGCTGGGACGAGGCCCAGCAGCACGCCGGCTTTGCCGCGTTCAATCGGGTACGCGAGGCGGGCGGGCTGTGGCTGGCGGCGGGGAATGTGGCACCGGCCGACCTGCCGCTGATGCCGGAATTGCAGACCCGGCTGGGCTGGGGCCTGGTGTTTCAGTTGCAGGCCCTGGACGACGCCGAAAAGCGCGCCGCATTGAGTCAGCATGCCGAAACCCTGGGGTTCCGGCTGGAGCCCCAGGTGGCCGATTATTTACTGAATCACACCGCGCGCGACATGCAGAGCCTGCTGCGGGTGCTGGAGGCGCTCGACCGGTTCAGTCTCGAAACGCGGCGCCCGATCACCTTGCCGCTGCTGCGGCAGTTACTACTGAATCAGGCCTGATCCGGCGCCTGCTGTTCGGCGATGTCCTTGTGGACCTGCGCCATGTCCAGCCCCATCACCTGATCGATCAGCGCGTCGAGCGCGCTGGCGGGCAGCGAACCGGCTTCGGAGTAGAGAATGACCTGTTCGCGGAACACCATCAGCGTGGGGATGGAGCGGATCTGGAAGTAGCCGGCCAGATCCTGCTCGACTTCGGTGTTGACCTTGGCGAAGACGATGTTGGCGTGCTTTTCGGCGGCAGCTTCGAAAATCGGCGCAAACCCCCGGCAGGGGCCGCACCATGGGGCCCAGAAGTCGACGACGACGACGTCGTTGCCGTTGATGGTGGATTCGAAGTTTTCCTGGGTGAGTTCGATGACGGCCATGCTGATTCCTGCGAAATTGAAAAATAAAAAGGCGCGAGGACGAATCCTCGCGCCTGAGTGCCACCGT
This sequence comes from Thiobacillus sp., assembly GCA_049303455.1. Classification (GTDB taxonomy): domain Bacteria; phylum Pseudomonadota; class Gammaproteobacteria; order Burkholderiales; family Thiobacillaceae; genus Thiobacillus. The sequence goes on along the minus strand of JBAQND010000110.1, from coordinate 14,120 downwards.
ATCACGGATGGCGGGCCTCCGACAAACGGAGGCTTCTTATAGGCAGTTCACAGCCTGGCTGGGCGCTACCCTGGTCCAGTCGAAGCCGACTGGCCTAAAACCTATTTGGCGAAAGGCTGGTTGAACAGGCCGCGCCTGTGTTCGGTCGGCGGCGCGCTGCGTACCACGTTCTGGCTGTGCTTGAGGTTGCTGCGCACTTCGGCGCGGTTGACCGCCATGATGAGTTCGGTCGCCAGGACCCGCGCCTGGTGCGGGGTGAGGTTGAGCGAGCACCCGGGTGACTGCAGCGTGACCTCCACGCGGTCGCGGCCCTGAGCATCTTCTTTCAGGCTGATATCCAGGGTGTTGCCGGGTTCCAGTTCGATCATGTCGTCTCTCCTTGCGTTGTCTTTGCAAGGTATTCAGCAGGGTTCATGCCAGCCGCCCGTGACGCCCGATGGCGTGGAAAGCCGCATTAAATCAGGCGGGTTGGACGGCTAGATGATGCGGCGCGCTCGCGGCCATGACGAAGCTTCGTCAAGGCCGTGGGCGGGTTCGTCATTCCTGGGGGAGGGAGGCGACCGGCTGGGCCGTGCCGACCGCGGCACGGCGTTCGCGCGTCAGCAGGGTGCCGAGCAGCAGGCCGCCGACGATGACCCAGCCGATCGGCGAGCGCGACTCCGCGCCGGCACCTGTGGCGATGGCGATGGCGAGCGGCACCGCGCCCAGCACCATCGCGGCGGTGGTCATCAGGATCGGTCGCAGGCGCAGGCTGGCCGCCTCGATCACCGCCTCGACCTTGTTCATGCCGCGGTCGCGCAGCTGATTGGCGAATTCGACGATCAGGATGCCGTGCTTGGTGATCAGGCCGACCAGCATGATCAGCCCGGTCTGGCTGTAGACGTTGAGCGTGGCGCCGGTGAGCTTCAGCGCCAGCAGCGCGCCGGTGGCGGCGAGCGGCACGGTGAGCAGGATGACGAAGGGGGCGACGAAGCTCTCGAACTGCGCCGCCAGCACCAGGTAAATGATGACCAATGACCAGCGCCAGCGCGAAGGCGATGGCGATGGCGATGGCGAGCGTCTGCCCGGATTCGCCGAATTCGCGCGACTGGCCGTCGAGCGTGGTGCGGGTGCCGGGCGGCAGCGTGTCGGTCGCCGCCTGGTCCATGAAGGCGAGCGCTTCGCCCAGGGTGTAGCCGGGGGCGATGTTGGCCGAGATGATGGCCGCGCGCTGGCGGTCGAAGTGGTTGAGCTCCTTCGGCGCGACGGTCTCGGTGACGGCGACCAGTTTGGCCAGCGGCGTCAGGCTGCCCTCGTTGCCACGCACCTACAGCGCGGTCAGGTCCTGCGGCGTGGCGCGCGCGGCGGGGTCGAGCTGAACCACCACGTTGTACTGCTCGCCCGCCTGCTTGAAGCGGGTGACCTCGCGCCCGCCGAGCAGGGTTTCCAGGGTGCGCCCGATGGTGTCGACGCCGACGCCAATTTGCGCGGCCTTGTCGCGGTTGATGTCGACCTTCAGCTGCGGCTTGTTGAGCTTGAGGTCGGTGTCGGCGTTGGCCAGCCCAGGATAGGCGCGCACCTTTTCCATCAAGGCTTCGACTGCCTTGTCCAGCTCGGCATAGCTCGGCGCCTGCACCACGAACTGCAGCGGCGGGTTGCGGAAGCTCTGCCCGAGCGAGGGCGGGTTGATCGGGAAGGCGAGCACGCCCGGCATGCCCATGAACATCTGCGGGCCGAGGATCTCGGTGATCTCATCTGGCTGCGGCTGCGTTCCTCCCACGGTTTGAGCATGACGAACGACAGCGAGGTGTTGACCGGGTTGGGGCGCTCGAGGCCCGGTGTCACCACGACACACGCCGTGTTCACTTCCGGCACGTTCTGGTAGATGCCTTCCAGTTGGCGCGCGTACTGGTCGGTGTACTGCAGGGTCGAGCCCTCGGACGCCAGCATGAAGCCGATGAAGAAGCCGCGGTCCTCGGTCGGCGCCAGCTCCGATTTCAGCGACTTCAGCAGGCCGAAGGCGGCGACGCCACCAGCACGAAGACCGCCGTGACGATCAGCGGGTGCTGCACGACGCGGGAACAGGAAGATCACCGCGACCGCCTGCGCCATCGCCTCGATCATGGCGGTGTAGACGGCGTCGATCGACTTTTCGATGAAGATCGAGCTGCCGAAGCCGATCTTGAGCTGCATGCCTTCCGGCAGCGCCGCTTCCAGCCGCGGCAACTCGGCCTTGACTGCCTGCGCCACCGCCAGCGTGTTGGCGGTCGACTGCTTGACGATGCCGAGGCCCACGGCGGCGCGGCCGTTGACCCGCACGATGTTGCGTTCGTCCTCGGCGCCGACTTCGGCGCGGCCGATGTCGGCCAGCCGCACCAGCACGCCGCCGCTGTCGAGGATGATGACGCGCTCGAATTGTGCCGGCGTTCTGAGGCCGGTTTCCGCCAGCACGGAAAACTCGCGCGTCTGGCTTTCGATGCGGCCCGAGGGCAGCTCGGTATTCCGGGTCCTGAGTGCGGTTTCCACGTCCTGCACCGTCACCCCCAGCGCCGCCATACGGGCCGGGTCGAGTCACAGCCGCATGGCGTAGCGGCGCTCGCCGCCGATGATCACCGAGGCGACGCCGGGCAGGGTCTTCAACTGGTCGGCCACCACGCGGTCGGCGTAGTCGGTGATTTCCAGCGCCGACTGGCGGTCGCTGGGAAACGCCAGCTAGATGATGGCCTCGATTTTCGCCACCACCGGGTCGTCCGCCTCGTCCGGCAACAGGCCGCGCACCCGCGCCACGCGATCGCGGGCGTCATTGGCGGCGGCCTCGGGGTCGCGCGACTGCACGAACTCCACCGTGATCTGGCTGACCTCCTAGCGACTCACCGACTTGATGGTGCGGATGCCCTCGATGCCGGACAGCGAATCCTCCAGCGGCTTGGTGATCTGGCTTTCCATCACCTCGGCCGAGGCGCCGGGATAGACCGTGCGCACCGAGACCACCGGCGCGTCGATGTTGGGGTATTCGCGCACCGGCAGGCGGTCGAAGGCGATCAGGCCGACCAGAATGATGAGCAGGCTCATCACGGTGGCCAGCACCGGACGGCGAATGGAAATATCGGAGAGGATCAGGGCTCGGCCTTCGCGTGGAGTCGGATCAGCGCCTGCCGGGCGGCATGTTCTTCATCCTCTGCGCCGCCTGCTCCAGCGTGACCACCGGCACGCCGGGGCGCAGCTTGATCTGGCCGTCGAGGACGACGGTGTCGCCCAGCTTCACGCCGGAGACGATCTCGACCCGGCCCGGTTCACGTTTGCCCAGCGTGACACGGCGCAGTTCGGCCTTGCCGTCGACCGCCAGAACACATAGCTGCCGTCCGGGCGCGGCACGATGGCCTGCTCGGGCAGCAGGATGGCGCTGGTCCTGCCGCCGAGCTCGGCGGTGGCGCGCTGCTCGGCGGAATCGAGCACCACCAGCAGCGCCCCCTTCTTCACCGGCTGGCCTTCCTTGAACAGCAGCTTGTCGATGCGGCCATCGATTTCCGGGCGCAGCACCACGCTGTCCTCGGTAATCAGCGCGCCCACCGCGTTGACCGTATTCGACACCGGGGTGGCGGCGACAGTCATCATGTTGACCGGAATGAAGGGCGGGCCGCCCGCCTGGGCGAGGGCAAGCGTCGGGACGTATGATAGATCCGCACATTAGCAGTTCCGGTGCGAAACAAAAGCCGCATGGCGGGGTCTGTTCTGATCTGGAGACGTAAGGACTGCGCGTGTGGTCCGACTATTAAACACGCACGCTCAACCAGGACACCGCCATGCTGATACGCTCGCCCACCGACATCCCGCCATCCGAAATTACCCCGCCCGAAATCTACCGCGAACGTCGCCGCTTCATGCAGGGGATGGGGGTGCTGGTGGCGGGCGCAGCCCTGGGCGCGGCGCCCGAAGCCGGGGCCGGCGTCAAGCTGGCCGGTGTTCGCCCCAGTGCCTACCGGCTGGACGAGGACAAAACACCCTACAAGGACGTCACCACCTACAACAACTTCTATGAATTCGGCACCGGCAAGGGCGACCCGGCCCAAAACGCGGGCAGCCTGATCACCCGCCCGTGGACCGTGGCGATAGAAGGCGAGGTGGGCAACCCGAAGACGTACGACATCGACGCGCTGCTGAAACTCGCCCCGCTGGAAGAACGCGTGTATCGCATGCGCTGCGTCGAAGGCTGGTCGATGGTGATTCCGTGGGTGGGCTTTCCCCTGCGTGAAATCATCCGCCGCGCCGCACCCACCGGCAATGCCAAATACGTCGAGTTCGTGACCTTGAACGACCCCAGGCAGATGCCCGGGCAACGCTCGCGCGTGCTTGACTGGCCGTATGTCGAAGGGCTGCGCCTGGACGAGGCGATGCATCCGCTGACGTTGCTGGCGGTCGGCCTCTACGGCGAGGTGCTGCCGAACCAGAACGGCGCGCCGGTCCGGCTGGTGGTGCCGTGGAAGTATGGCTTCAAGAGCGTCAAGTCGATCGTCAAGATCCGCTTCGTCGAAAAGCCCCCGCTCACCGCCTGGATGCGCGCGGCGCCGCGGGAATACGGTTTCTATTCCAACGTCAATCCCCGGGTCGACCACTCGCGCTGGAGCCAGGCGAAGGAGCGCCGCATCGGCGAGTTCCGCAAGCGCGACACGCTGATGTTCAATGGTTACGGTGACCAGGTCGCATCCTTGTATCGCGGGATGGATCTGAAAAAGTTCTTCTGATGGGCGCCGCCCTGCGCAACCCGAAATTCTGGGTTTTTGGCATCTGTCTGTTGCCGCTGCTGCGGCTGCTTGTTCTGGGGGGAAGCGGCGGTCTCGGGGCCAATCCGATCGAGTTCATCACCCGCTCCACCGGCACCTGGACGCTGGTCGGGCTACTGCTGACCCTGTCCGTCACGCCGCTACGCCGAATGACCGGGCGCGCCGACCTTATCCGTTACCGGCGCATGCTGGGGCTGTTCAGCTTCTTTTATGCCGGTCTGCATTTCGTCACCTATCTCTGGCTGGATCAGTTCTTCGATCCGGCGGCCATCGCCCGGGACATCGTCAAGCGGCCCTTCATCACGGTCGGCTTCGCCGCCTTTGTGTTGCTCATTCCGCTCGCCCTGACGTCGACCCACGCCATGATGCGTCGCCTTGGGCGACGCTGGCAGCAGCTCCATCGCCTGATTTATCTGATTGCCCTGCTGGGCGTGATTCACTTGCTGTGGCTGGTGAAAAAGGATCTCACTGAACCGCTGATCTACGCGGCGGTACTTGCGCTGCTGCTCGGCACGCGCCTGCCGTGGGGCGTAACCCTGTTGCAGACTGCCCGCAGTCACTTCATGCCGGCCAGATTCCAGGTCGGACAAACGGTGGGGAACGGCGCCGAAAGGCGCAATTGAAACGGGGATAAGCCAACGCTTGTGGCAAAAAAACGGGGGCCCGGCCCCCGTTTCAGATTGGGCAGTGCCCGACCTGTTAGAGCCCGAAAGGCTTGATGACCGAAACTGCCGGTGCGGGGGAAGGCGCGGCTGCGGGTGCAGCCGGCTTGGCCGCGGCCTTCTTGACTGCGGGCTTGGCTGCCGGTTTTTTGGCGGCGACTGCCGGCTTGGCCGGAGCGGCTTTCCTGGCGACAGGTTTAGCTGCGGGTTTCTTAGCAACCGGTTTGGCGGCGACCTTTTTGGCGACGGGCTTGGCTGCCGGCTTTTTGGCGGCGACTGCCGGCTTGGCCGGAGCGGCTTTCCTGGCGACCGGCTTGGCGGCGGCTTTTTTAGCAACCGGTTTAGCGGCGGCCTTTTTGGCGACCGGCTTGGCTGCCGGTTTTTTGGCGGCGACTGCCTTTTTAGCCGGAGCGGCTTTCCTGGCGACCGGCTTGGCGGCGGCCTTCTTGACGGCAGATTTGGCAGCGGGCTTTTTGGCGACCGGCTTGGCTGTCGTTTTTTTGGCGGCGACTGCCTTCTTGGCCGGAGCCGCTTTCTTGGCTACGGGCTTGGCGGCTGCCTTCTTGACGGCAGATTTGGCAGCGGGCTTGGCGGCTGCCTTCTTGGCCACCGGTTTGGCGGCGGGTTTTTTTACTGTTGCCATTTAACACTCCTTAGAAGTTGAACACATTCACTTATCACTACAGCTTGAAGCCACGTGCAGTCAGAATTTGCACTTCCAAAGCGTGGTACCGACAGGCGACCCACTTACCCGAAACCCGCTAGATACGGGCGATACCGAGGCTCCGCTTGGTGAGCCTCATTCTAGTTACTTTTGCAAGGGGTACAACGTATAGTCAAGGCTATGCGAAAACAATTCGCTTAAAACTGTCGCAGGCAAACAAAATGTATCGATCCGACACCAATAAAATGAAACATATGCGTCAGGGCTGTATCGATGGAGGTCAATTTACAAGCCGTTCTCCAGCCATCAGGCTATCTTGCGTTTCGCGTTCCCGGATGAGATGAATTTCATTTTCATTAATCAGAACTTCGGCCGCCCGCGGGCGTGAATTGTAGTTCGACGCCATGCTCATGCCGTAGGCGCCCGCAGAAAGCAGGGCCAGCAGGTCGCCTTCCTCGATCGCGAGGTCGCGCGCAAAGCCCAGAAAATCGCCGGTTTCGCAGATCGGACCGACGATGTCGTAGCGTTGTGCAGGGGTGTTTCGTTCGTTGACGGCGACGATGTGGTGGTACGCCTCGTAGAGCGCGGGGCGCATCAGGTCGTTCATCGCTGCGTCGACGATGGCAAAGTTCTTGCCTTCGCCGGGCTTCAAGTATTCGACGCGGGTGAGCAGCAGACCGGCATTGCCGACCAGCGAGCGTCCCGGTTCCAGCAGCAGTTTCTCGCGGCGGCCGGCAAAGCGGGTTGCCAGCGTGCGGCCATAAGCGGCGAGGTCGGGCGGCGTTTCGTCGTGGTAGCGGATGCCGACCCCGCCGCCCAGGTCGATGTGGTGCAGTGCGATGCCCTCGGCCGCCAGCGCGTCGACCAGCGCGAGCACACGGTCGGCGGCGTCCGCCAGCGGCGACAGGTCGGTCAGCTGCGAGCCGATGTGGCAATCGATGCCGGTGATTTTCAGGTTCGGCAGGCTGGCTGCCAGACGGTAGAGCGCAGGGGCATCGGCAATCGGCACGCCGAATTTGTTTTCCTTGAGCCCTGTGGAGATATAGGGATGCGTTTTGGGATCGACATCGGGGTTGACCCGGAACGACACCGGCGCGACCTTGCCCAGCTCGACCGCGACGCGGTTCAACCGATGCAGTTCGCTGACTGACTCGACGTTGAAGCAGAGGATGCCGGCCTCGAGCGCGGCGCGCATCTCGTTCGCGGTCTTGCCAACGCCGGAAAAAACGACCTTGCCGGGATCGCCGCCGGCGGCCAGCACGCGGGCGAGTTCACCGCCGGAGACGATGTCGAAGCCGGCGCCGAGTCGCGCGAATAGATTCAGGATCGCCAGGCTGGCGTTGGCCTTGACCGCGTAGCAGATCAGATGCGGGGTGGCGGCAAACGCGTCGGCGTAGGCCTGGTAGGCGGATTCGAGCGCTTGCCGGGAATAGACATATAGTGGCGTGCCGAAGCGTTCGGCAAGCGTGTCCAGCGCCACGCCTTCGAGATGGAGGCGGCCGTCGATGCGATGCAATGTGTTCAATTGGACGTCCGTTGCGGTGCGGGAGGATTTTCGGGAAGATACAGGTCACCCTTGGAGCCGCAGGCGGTCAGACCGAGTCCGCACAGCAGCAAGGACACTATATAAATGGTGCGCAGTTTCATGCGCGAAATGTTAGCACGGGACATCATGACGACAAGCGAATCAGGCGAGGCCGAATTCAATCAGGCCGCCACAGAAACACTGACCCACATCGAGCAGGCGCTGGAAGACGCCGATCTGGATTTCGAAACGCCGGCGGACGGCATCATCGAGGTCGAACTCGACGACGGCAGCAAGATCATCATCAACCGCCACGGCGTCGCGCGCGAAATATGGGTCGCTGCCCGCTCGGGCGGCTTCCACTTCAAACCGCAGGGCAGCGGCTGGATCGACACCAAGAGCGGCGAACCGCTCTACGATAAGCTGGCTGCCCTGATCGCCGCGCATGGCGGCGTCATGGTCCGCTTCTGATCCGGCCTGGAATTTGAAAAGCCATGCGCTCACCCTGTTCGACCTGGTCGAGCGGCTGTCGCTGCTGACCCGGGCCGACCTGCGCCAGGCCGGCGCCGCGCAGGGTTTGCAGCCGGTTCACCTGCAGGTGCTGTTCTACCTCAACCAGGCCAACCGCTTCAGCAACACGCCGCAGGCGCTGACCGAATATCTGGGCCTGACCAAGGGCACCGTGTCGCAAACGGTGCTGGTGCTGGCGCGCCGCCGCTTGATCTCGCGCTACGCCGATCCGCGCGACGGCCGGGTGGTGCGGCTGATCCTGGCCGAAGGCGGCACCACGCTGCTGAAGACGCTCAGTGCCGGCGCTGCCTGGCGCGACATCGCGCAGACGGCGAGCCAGGCGCGGGTGACGTCTGCGATGGTGGTGCTGCGGCAGGTGCTGGCCCAGGTGCAGACGCAAAGCGGAAAACGCAGTTTTGGCGTTTGCGCCACCTGCCGCCACAATCAGCGGCTGGGGCCGCGCTCGTATTTTTGCGGACTGTTGCGGGAAAAACTCAGCAGTCCCGACGTAAGACGGATCTGCCGCGAGCACGCGCCGCTGGTGCGGCTTGAGCCCGCTGCCTAAATTCGCTGGCGCGCGCGCGCGATGGCCGCGCGCACCTGCGCCGGCGCGGTGCCGCCGAAGTGGTCGCGGGCGGCGAGCGAGCCTTCCAGCGTCAGCACGGCGTAGACGTCGTCCCCGATCATCGGGCTGAACGCCTGCAATTCATCGAGCGACAGTTCGGCCAGGTCGCGCCCGCTGCTGTCGGCCGCGCGCACGGCACGCGCCACGACTTCATGCGCATCGCGGAAAGGCGCGCCTTTTTTCACCAGGTAATCGGCCAGATCGGTGGCGGTGGCGAAGCCCTGCATCACGGCGGCGCGCATGGCGTCGGGTTTGACGGTGACGCCGGTGAGCATGTCGGCGTAGATCGCCAGCGTATCGTTCAGCGTGTCGACGGTGTCGAACAGCGGCTCCTTGTCTTCCTGGTTGTCCTTGTTGTAGGCGAGCGGCTGGCCCTTCATCAGGGTCAAGAGCGCGACCAGATGGCCGTTGACCCGGCCGGTCTTGCCGCGCACCAGTTCGGGCACGTCGGGATTTTTCTTCTGCGGCATGATGGACGAACCGGTGCAGAAGCGGTCGGCCAGGTCGATGAAGCCGAAGCGCGGGCTCATCCACAGGATCAATTCTTCCGACAGGCGCGACAGGTGCGTCATCACCAAGGCGGCGGCGGCGGTAAATTCGATGGCGAAGTCGCGGTCGGAGACGGCGTCGAGCGAGTTCTCGCACACCGCGTCGAAGCCGAGCTGATCGGCGACGAACTGGCGGTCGATCGGGTAGCTGGTGCCGGCCAGCGCGGCAGCGCCCAGCGGCAGCCGGTTGACGCGGCGGCGGCAGTCGGCCATGCGCTCGGCGTCGCGCGCCAGCATCTCGAAGTAGGCCAGGAGGTGGTGGCCGAAGGTCACCGGCTGCGCCACCTGCAGGTGGGTGAAGCCGGGCATCACGGTGTCGGCGTGCGCCTCGGCCAGGTCCACCAGCGAGATCTGGCAGGCGCGCAGTCCCGCCAGAATGTGGTCGATCGCATCGCGCAGGAACAGGCGGATGTCGGTCGCCACCTGGTCGTTGCGGCTGCGCCCGGTGTGCAGGCGCTTGCCGGCGTCGCCGATTTTCGCGGTGAGCGCCGCTTCGATGTTGAGGTGGACGTCTTCCCTGTCGAGCGACCAGCTGAATCCGCCGGCGCGAATCTCGGCCAAGAGCTCGGCCATGCCGCGCTGGATCGAGTCGAGATCGTCCTTGGAGAGGACGCCGACGTGGTGCAACATGGCCGCGTGCGCCAGCGAACCCTGAATATCGAACTCGGCCAGCCGATAATCGAAGGGAATCGACGCGGTGTAGCGTTTGACGATTTCGGAAACCGGCTCGGAAAAGCGGCCGGACCACGCTGCGGGCGGCGTCGGGGACGTGCTCATGGGGCGGGAATAGGGAATGAAAAAAAAGAATCATAACAACCGGCAGGTCGAATTACCGAACTTCTGTCACCTGGGTGTGAACCTGCGCATCGCGCTGACGGTGGAAGCGGCGCTGGTGGCCGGGGTGGTGGCGCGGGTGGCGGATGCGCCGGCGTTGTGGGCGGAGTTCATCGCGTTGTCGGCGCTGGCGCAGCCGGCGCTGTTGCTGACCCTGCTGGCGCTGTGCGCGGCGGGACGCTGGTTGCGCGGCCTGCCCTATCGGCTGGGCGTCGGGTTCACCCTGGCGCTGGGCATGGCGGTGCCGGTGCTGGCCACATTGTGGCTGAACCCGTTGCTGGCTGGCGTGCGGCCGGTCCCGCTGACGGGCGTGGCGGTGTTCGCGCTGCTGCTCGGCGCGGGCCTGCTCGGCTATTTCAACCTGCGTGCCCGCGCCTTGTCGCCCGCCATCACCGAGGCGCGCCTGCAGGCGCTGCAGGCGCGTATCCGGCCGCATTTCCTGTTCAACAGCCTCAACGCCGTGCTGTCCCTGGTGCGCAGCGACCCGCGCCGCGCCGAGCGCGCGCTGGAAAACATGGCCGACCTGTTTCGCGCGCTGATGGGCGATGCCCGCCAGCTGGCGCCGCTGGAAGACGAGGTCGCGCTCACCCGCGCCTACCTGGAACTGGAGCAGTTGCGCCTGGGCGACCGCCTGCAGGTGACCTGGCACATCAGCAAGATGCCGGGCGACGCGCTGATTCCACCGCTGGTGATCCAGCCGCTGGTGGAAAACGCGGTGTATCACGGCATCGAGCCGCAGCCGGGGGGCGGCGAGATCAGCCTCAATATCTACCACAGCGCCGACAAGGTGCACATCGTGGTGCGCAATCCGATCGCCACCGCAGCCGGCCACCACAAGGGCAACCGGATCGCGCTGGCGAATATCCGCGAGCGCCTGCTGCTGCACTTCGATCTCGACGCCCAGCTCAAGTTGGAACCGCTGGGTGCCGTTTATCAGGTGCACATCGTCATTCCCTACACCCATGAACGCACCCAGCCTGCCCCTGCGCGTCCTCATCGTCGATGACGAGGCGCCGGCACGCCATCGCCTGCGCGACGTGCTGGCGGATTGCGCCGGCCAGCTGCAGGTCGACATCATCGGCGAAGCTGACAGCGGGCTGAATGCGCTGGATCGGGTGCAGCAGCAGCCGGTCGACGCCGTGCTGCTCGACATCCGCATGCCCGGCATGGACGGCCTCGAATGCGCCGCCCACCTCAACCAGCTGTCGGCGCCGCCCGCCATCGTCTTCAGCACCGCCTACGATGCCTACGCCTGCCAGGCATTCGACCTCAACGCCGTGGACTATCTGCTGAAGCCGGTGCGCGCCGACCGGCTGGTGCGCGCGCTGTCGCGGGCGCACCAGCTGAATGCGGCGACGCTCGACCATCTGCGTGAGGCGCACCCGAAGGCGCGCACGCACCTGTCGGTCAACGAGAAAGGCCGCATCGTGCTGATCCCGGTGGCCGACATTCTCTATCTCAAGGCGGAGCTCAAATACGTTACCGTGCGCACCGCCGCCCGCGAATTCCTGATCGAGGAATCGCTCACCCGGCTGGAAAACGAATTCGCCGACGCCTTCCTGCGCATTCATCGCAACTGCCTGGTCGCCAGCGCGCGCATCCGCGAAATCGGCAAGTTGCCGGGCGACGACGACGGCCATTTCCTGCGTCTGGATGGCCTGGACGAGCGGCTGATGGTGAGCCGGCGCCAGTATTCCGCGCTGCGCGAAATGGTCAGGGCCTTTTAAAGCGCCGTAGCGGTCGTAAAAACGATCGGCGCGCCCCGGTTGCTGCTGGTCTTGTCAAAATAATCAGCTGGTTTATCAATAAGTTATCTTCCGCCTACAATTAAATTTGCCCATAATTAAAGTTCATATAGTCAAAATTTGATCCCCTTCGTGGCATGCTAATGCTTGCTGTTTGCGCTGCAAGCAGGAAGTTCTCCGCAACGAGGGTTGTCTCCTCCGTTCCGCCGGGTTCGCAAGAACCCGGCTTTTTTTGCCCGCGCTCGGTATCATGGCGGGCATGAAAAACGCCATTCCCGACCTGACAGAAGCCGAGCTTGAGAGCGAAACCGTCTTCAAGGGCAGGCTGATGCACGTCAAGTGCGACCGCGTGCGCCTGCCCGATGGACGCGAATCGACCCGCGAATACATCGTCCACCCGGGCGCCGTTGTCGTCATCCCGGTGTTCGACAACGGCGACCTGCTGCTGGAACGCCAGCACCGCTACCCGCTGCACCGCGACTTCATCGAGCTGCCGGCAGGCAAGATCGATCCCGGCGAGGACGACCTCACCTGCGCCAGGCGCGAACTCGAAGAGGAAACCGGCTACACCGCCGCCGAGTGGCGCGCGGTCACCACCATCTATCCCTGCATCGGCTATTCGGACGAGCGGCTGGCCTTCTATCTGGCGCGCGGTCTCACGGAAGGCAAGCACGGCCGCGACCATGACGAATTCCTGGAAATCCTGCGGGTGCCGTTCGGCGAAGCGATGGACTGGCTGCGCAGCGGCAGGATCTGCGAAACCAAGACCGTGATCGGGCTGTTCTGGCTGGAGAAGATGCAGCAGCAGGGCTGGTAAGCCCCACCCCGAATAGGTCAGCTCGGCGTGTAGGCCAGGTTCGGCGCCAGCCAGCGTTCGGCTTCCGCCAGCGTCCAGCCCTTGCGGCGGGCGTAGTCCTCGACCTGGTCGCGCTCGATCTTGGCCACGGCGAAGTACTGGCTGTCGGGGTGCGACAGGTAGAAGCCCGATACCGCCGCGCCCGGCCACATGGCGAAGTTTTCTGTCAGCACCACACCGATGCTGGCGGTGGCGTCGAGCACCTTGAACAGGGGGGCTTTTTCGCTGTGCTCGGGGCAGGCGGGGTAGCCGGGGGCGGGGCGGATGCCCTGGTATTTCTCCCCGATCAGTTCGCTGTTGCTGAGCGTTTCCTCGCTTGCATAGCCCCAGAACTCGCGGCGCACCCGCAGATGCAGGTGCTCGGCGAAGGCTTCGGCGAGGCGGTCGCACAGCGACTTGAACAGGATGGCGGAGTAGTCGTCGTGCGCGGCCTCGAAAGCGCGGGCGCGCTCGTCCTCGCCGATGCCGGCGGTGACGACGAAGGCGCCCAGATAGTCTTTCAGCCCGCTCGCCTTGGGGGCGACGAAGTCGGCGATGCACAGGTTGGCGCGGCCTTCCGGTTTCTTCATCTGCTGGCGCAGGTTGTGCCAGGTCATCGATACGCTGGAACGCGATTCGTCGGTGTAGACCTCGATGTCGTCGTCGTTGACCGTGTTTGCGGGGAACAGGCCGAACACCGCGCGCGCCTCGATCCAGTTTTCAGCGATCATCTGCCGCAGCATCGCCTGGGCGTCGTTGTAGAGCTTGGTCGCCTCGATGCCGACCACCTCGTCGTCGAGGATCTTGGGGAATTTGCCGTGCAGTTCCCACGACGCGAAGAACGGCGTCCAGTCGATGACCTCGACCAGCTTCGCCAGATCGTAGGCGCGCAGCACATGGACGCCGGACTGCTTCGGCACCGGCGGCGTGTAGCGCGCCCAGTCGATCTTGAACTTGTTGGCGCGCGCCTCGGCAAGCGGCAGGCGAACGGTGTCCGACTTGTGCTTCAGATGGCGTTCGCGCGTGACGGCATAGTCCGCTTTGACTTCGGCGGCGAAGGCGTCGCGCAGCTCGTTCGACAGCAGTTGGGTGCAGACGCCGACCGCGCGCGAGGCATCCTTCACGTATACCACCGGGTGCTCGTAGTTCGGCTCGATCTTCACCGCGGTGTGGGCGAGCGAGGTGGTGGCGCCGCCGATCAGCAGCGGAATGGTGAAGCCCTGGCGCCGCATCTCGCGGGCGACATGCGCCATTTCCTCCAGCGAGGGCGTGATGAGGCCGGACAGGCCGATGATGTCGGCCTTGTGCTCGCGCGCGGCGTCGAGAATCTTCTGCGCCGGCACCATCACCCCGAGGTCGACGATGTCGTAGCCGTTGCAGCCCAGCACCACGCCGACGATGTTCTTGCCGAT
>JBAQND010000109.1:0-2321 GCA_049303455.1 Thiobacillus sp. | reverse complement strand
CTGGTCGCCGCCTTTGCCTATTATTTGCTTGGCCTACCACTGGGCGCGGGCATCTTGCTCGGCGCGATCCTGGCGCCCACCGACCCGGTGCTGGCGACCGATGTGCAGACCCGTCATCCCGGCGACCGTGACCGGCTTCGCTTCACCCTGACCTGCGAGGCTGGCTTGAACGATGGCAGCGCGTTTCCGTTCGTGATGCTGGGGATGGGATTGCTCGGGCTGCACGAGCTGGGCGAGTTCGGTTTGCGCTGGGCGCTGGTCGATGTGCTGTGGGCCACGGTGGCGGGGGTCGCCATCGGGGTCGCGTCCGGCGCTGCGCTCGCCCATCTGGCACGCAAGCTGCGCGGCCATCCGCCCCGGCACAAGCTGATGGACGACTTCCTTGGACTCGGCCTGATCGGTGTCGTATACGGCCTCAGCGTGTGGGTCGATGCGTGGGGATTCCTGGCGGTGTTTTTCGCTGCCGTCGCGCTGCGCCAGACCGAACTAAAACTGGCCGGCGCGGATGTGAGCGGCGCCGCGCTGGACAACCCGGACCGGTTGCAGGCCGGCCTGACCGAGCCGGGCGCGGACAACCCAAGCCCGGAAAACGAGCCCGCGCCGACCGTCAGCGAAGGGTCGCTGGTCTTCAAGGAACATCTGGAACGGCTCTCGGAATTGGTGCTCGTCCTGCTGATCGGCGGCACGCTGTTTCTCGATTCCTGGAGCTGGCGGGCGGTGGGGCTCGCGCTGTTCCTGTTCATGGTGGCACGCCCGGTCAGCGTCCTCGTCGGCCTGATGGGCACGCGCACCTCGTGGCCGATACGCGGCATGGTGGGGTGGTTCGGGGTGCGCGGCATCGGCTCGCTGTACTACCTGATGTTCGCCATCCAGCATGGCCTCCCCGAGGAGCTGGCGCTGGATCTGATCCAGTTGACGCTGATTGCGGTCTCGCTATCCATTCTCGTCCATGGCACCAGCGTCAAGCCGCTGATGAGCCTGTTTTCAGCGTACCGAAAGCATCCGCCACCGCCATGAGTGCGCGCCAGTTCGCCAGGCCGGACAAAACGAGCTGAGCAGCGACCCGCCTTGCACTTTCATCGCAAGGTTCTATAAAAGTGTGGGTGGTCTCACCACCATGCTCCTGCAGCCGGGCGGGTGGTGACGCCAGGGGGTTGACCGCCCGTCAGATCAAAAAGCCAAAGGAGTTTGAGATGAATCAGGATATCGATAAAGGCAACAAGGAGCGGAACGAAGAAATTCCGCCGCGCAGGATGGTGTTGCGCGGCGCACTGGCAATGGGATGTGGCCTGCTGCTGCCGGCCGCACTTTTTGGCTGTGACAAGAAAGACGAAAACGCAACCGGTGCTGCCCCGGCCCCGGCCGACTCTACAGCCAGTGGCACAGACGCCACCCCGGACGCAGCTGCCCCAAGCGTGCCGGGAAAATCGTCACAGGCCAGCGTGCAGTACCAGGACCAGCCGAAGGGCGACCAGAAATGCGACGGATGTCTGCATTTCATCGCCGAATCGAATACCTGCAAGGTAGTCGAAGGCCAGATCAGTCCCAATGGCTGGTGCATTCTTTGGATCCAGAAGGCTTGAGCTGATTCTGCATCAGGCTCGCGCCCGGGCCGGGCTTCCTGACACCACGACAAGGCCTTCACCGAGTGTCCCACTCCGTACGCCAGCGTACAGACTGCGCCTGGGTAGGCGGCTAGTCTTGCGATTCAATGGGGCGTTTCAAACATGCGGCCCAGGCGATTACCGCCCTTCCCTTCCGCTGCGGAAGGTGCACCCACGGTGCGGGGCGGTTACGACGAAGGACAATCGATTGGCGATTCCGCCAAGCGAATCCCCAACCCAAGGAGATTGAGATGGACTGGAATATCGTAGAAGGCAACTGGAAGCAGTTCAAGGGCAAGGTGAAGACACAGTGGGGCAAGCTTACCGACGACCACCTCGACGTGATTGCCGGCAAGCGCGATCAGCTGATGGGCAAGATCCAGGAGTCATATGGCGTCACGAAGGACGAAGCCGAGAAGCAGATCAAGGACTTTGAAGAGAAGAACAAGGACGACCACGCCTGATGTCCCGTCTGAGCACGGTCTATTCTTCTCCAGGATGCGCATGCCCTCGCTGCAACGGCCCTGCGATCCGCGTGCCACGCCGGGTCGTTGATTTGCTCATAAGCATGTTCATCACGGTCAGTCGCTTCCGCTGCCGCTCGACGGACTGCGGCTGGGAAGGCAATCTGCGCGTGAAGCGGCATCTCTGGTTGATGCAGGGCCCGTGGTGAGCGGCATGACAGCCTACGCATGGCAGCTGCAGCTGAACGCCGTG
>JBAQND010000108.1:0-6786 GCA_049303455.1 Thiobacillus sp. | reverse complement strand
CGATTTCTGGAAGCTGATGCGCAGCCGCTTCCATTTCAAGGAGGCGGACGCCGCGCTGACCGACATCATTCTCGACCGCTTCACGCCGCGCCCCGAGATGATCGACCTGGTGCGGGAACTGCGCGGCTGCGGCCTGGCCTGCGCGATCCTGAGCGACCAGACCGACTGGCTCGACCGCCTCGACCGGCGCGATGACTTCTACCGGGAATTCGACCGGGTGTATTGCAGCTATCGGCTGGGCAAGAGCAAGCGCGAGGCAATTCTGTTCGACGAGGTGGTCGCCGACCTCGGCGTGCGCCCCGGCGAAGCCCTATTCCTCGACGACGACCCCGGCAACGTGGAGCGCGCCCGCAGCCGCGGCCTCAAGGCGCTCTGCTGCGATGCCGCGGCGCAATGCCGCGCCGGCCTGCAAGACATGCTCAGCCTGGGAATTTAGCGGCGCAGGCAAAGGTGGCGGCTTGCCTGCTAGCCTCTGGGGTAGCGCACCCACATCCGGGCGAGCTCGTCTTCCTCGCAGCGGGAATCGGTGTAGTGCACATCCCCTGCAACCGACCTCACCCGCACCCCGGCCCCCTCGCTGACCGTGCCGACAAAGGCCACAGGCACGCCGAGTTCGCCGAGCCGGCGGCGCACGTCGTCCTCGCGGCCGGGCGGGACCGTTGCCGCCAGCGTGCCCGAGGAGATCATCCGCAGGGGGTCGAACCCGAAGGCCTCGGCGAAGCGTGCGATGACCGGCGGCAGGGGCAGCAAGTCCGCATCGACCTCGATCATCACGCCGGAGAGCTGCGCCATTTCAAGGAGCGTCTCGAGGACGCCGCCGCGGGTCACGTCGTGCATCGACGTCGCGCCACTGTCGGCCAGCGCCAGCGCTTCGGGCACGCAGCTGATGCGCGCCATCAGGGCGCGTGCTTCCGCCAACGCTTTCTCGTCGATCCCCAGATGTTGCGCGACATCGGCGAAATCGTGGGCGAGGATGGCCGTCCCCTCCAGGGCGATGGCCTTGGTCACCACCACGCGGTCGCCGACCCGTGCCCCCGCGGTGCGCACCGGCCGCCGCCCCGCTGCCACGCCGAGGGCGGTGACGGCGACGAGCGGGCGCGAGAGCCCCGCCGAATAGCCGGTATGCCCGCCGATGATGGATACCCCCAGTTCGTCGGCGGCGCGGCGCGCATCCCCCATGATCTCTCCCAGCAGCGCCTCGTCCTCGGGCCGCGGCACCAGCACGAGCGGCAGGATCCAGCGCGGCGGGATGCCGGTAGCGGCGATGTCGTTGCAGGTCACGTGCACCGCCAGCCAGCCGATCTCCTTCACCGCGCCGACGATGGGATCCAGATGCGAGGCGAGGATGTCGCCGCCGACCCGGGTGAGCGCCGCATCCTCGCCGAAGACCGCGCCCAAAATGACATCCGGGTCGTCGCTGCGGGTGTGGGCGAAGACGCGCCGGTTGAGGACATCGAGGGAGAACTTGGACATCGGCCTAAGCCCTCTCCGTGTAATTACGGGACATGTGCATAAATGCTCCTGATCCGGATGGCCGCTGAAAAGCGTCTTATAGTGAATATAGACTTGGTTTCACGATGTTCTGGTCAAGGAGACTGCCATGCCTGCTTTTGCCATGCTCACCCGTCTTTCCCCCGAAATATTGCGCACCCCCCAGGCCATGGAGGACCTCGAGCACCAGGCCATGGAACACATCCGCGCGGCCTGCCCGCACGTGGAGTGGCTGCACAGCTGGGCCGTGCTCGGCCCCTATGACTACCTCGACATCTTCAACGCCCCCGACAATGAGACGGCAGCTCAGGTTTCGGCCCTGATCCGCACCTACGGACGCTCTTATTCCGAGATATGGCCCGCCACCGAGTGGGCGCGATTCAAGGAAATCCTGCGTGGCCTGCCCGTGCAGTGAAACCGGCACACAAGGTGCGCCAGTCAGAGATCGAAATGGAAAAGAACCCTGTGCGTGAATCCCTGCGGCTGCGGGCCAGGCTTGAAGCGTTCGAGGATATCAAGGCCGAGATCGAACCCTGGCTGATGGAAGAGCGGGAGGTCTCGGCGCGGGAGGCGCTGGCCAACGTGTTGTTTCATGTGGACGCGGAAATCGCCGAGCAGCGCCGCCGCCTGGAGGAACTCGGGCGGACGGCTCGGACATGACAGCCTGGGCCGGTCTTTTTCACGGACGTGGCCAGCCGGATACGGACAGGGCAATTCTGTTGCGCATGCACGGCGTGCGCCTGGAACTGCAGGGCAAGACCGTACTGGACGGTCTCGACCTGGAACTGGCGAGCGGGGAAATTCACGGCCTGCTGGGCGCCAACGGCTCCGGCAAATCCAGCCTCGCCCATGCCATCATGGGCTGCGAGGCATACCATCCCAGCGCCGGCGAAATCATGTTCGAAGGCAGGCCCATCGACGACTTGCCAATGCACGAACGTGCCCGGCTGGGCATCACCCTGGCCTGGCAGGAGCCGGCCCGCTTCGAGGGACTGGGCATTCGCGATTACCTGCGCATCGGGCAAAGCGCGGCGGACGTAAACGATTGCCTGCGGCGTGTCGGTCTCGACCCGGATGACTATGCCGACCGGGCGGTGGACAAGACCCTGAGCGGCGGCGAGCGCAAGCGGGTGGAGCTGGCGGCGGTGCTGGCGATGCGACCGAAACTGGCGATCCTGGATGAACCCACGGCGGGGATCGACCTGCTCTCGCTGGATGCCCTGGTGGACGTGATCGAGGCACTCAAGACGGCAGGCAGCACCGTGCTGCTCATCACCCACCAGGCGGAAGTGGCGGCCCATGCCGACCGCGCGTCCCAGCTGTGCGGCGGGCGCATCGTCTGCCAGGGCGAAACTGCCCGGGTGCTGGAGCACTACCGCAAGCGCGTCTGCCGGCGTTGCGACGGAAAGATCTGCCATGTCTGAACTCAAGCCGATTTTCGATCTGTTCACCGCGGCGGGCTGGGTGCCGCCGCCGATCCCCGAGGCAGCTCACCTGGTCGCCTACGGCCATCAATTGGCAAGCCTGAAATCCCTGCCGGGCGTGCGCGTAGAGGCCAGCGCTTCGGACGCCGGCATCGTTGCCGAGGTCGTCATCGAGGCCGGCATGCGGGTCGATCAGCCCATCCATCTGTGCTTCGGCCTGTACCAGCAATTCGGCCTGCAGAACGTGCGCCTCGCCCTCACCCTGGAGCCCGGGGCACAGGCCACCCTCTGGTCCCACTGCCTGTTCGCGGCCCCCCTGGCGGCGCGCCACAGCATGCTGGGCGAGTTTCACCTCGGCGAAGGCGCGCAGCTGCGCCACCAGGAAGCCCACTATCACGGCGCTTCCGGCGACATCGAGGTGCTGCCCCA
Organism: Thiobacillus sp.; assembly: GCA_049303455.1. GTDB lineage: Bacteria > Pseudomonadota > Gammaproteobacteria > Burkholderiales > Thiobacillaceae > Thiobacillus. The sequence goes on along the minus strand of JBAQND010000108.1, from coordinate 3,442 downwards.
CGCCCGGGTGATCCTCGAACAGGGCGCGCGCTACCTCGCCGACTTCAGCCTGGTCCAGGGACGGGTGGGGCGTCTGGATATCGATTACACGGTGGACGTGGGCGAGGCCGCGGTGGCGGAGCTCACCAGCCGGATCTACGGTTTCGGCACCGACAGCATCCACCTGCGCGAAGCGCTGGCCCTCAACGGGTCCGGTGCGAAGGGCCTGCTGAAATCGCGCGTGGCGGTGCGCGACGATGCCCGGGCGGAGGTGCTGGGCATCATGGCGGGCAACGCCGCCGGCGCGCGCGGGCATGTGGACTGCATGGAGATCGTGCGTGACCGTGCCGAGGTCAGCGCCGTGCCCGAGGTGCGGGTACGCCACCCCCAGGCCAAGGTGACCCACGAGGCCGCCATCGGCAGCGTCGACAGCAGGCAGCTGGAGACCCTCATGGCGCGCGGCCTCGACCCCGAGACGGCGGTGGATACCATCGTGCGGGGGATGCTGGCTTGAGCAGGCCTTCCATCCCAAAGGGGAAAGCCGGGACCTCGGATGCGCTGGCCCGGACGCTGAGGGCTTTCGTGCAGATGCTGCCCATCCTGCTCGGGATGCTGCTGCTGACCGGCCTGATTCTCGCCTGGTTGCCGAGTTCGAGCCTGCAGACCCTGTTCGGCAGCCATGCTTCCCGTGACGTGCTGCTGGGCGCGGTGCTGGGCAGCGTGGCCATGGGCCACCCGCTGGCAGGCTACATTCTCGGCGGCGAACTGCTGGCGGGTGGCGTCAGCCTGATCGCGGTTACCGCGCTGATTGTCAGTTGGGTCACCGTGGGCGTCGTGCAGCTTCCCGCCGAGGCGCTCCTGCTGGGCAGGCGCTTCGCGCTCGCCCGCAACCTGCTGTGTTTCCTTTCCGCCATCGCCATCGCCTATCTGACGGTGGGCGTGATGCGGCTTCTGGACTGAGCGCATGCAAGGCAAGCGGAAATTCGGCGGCTGGCTTTTCCTGGCAGGAGTGATCCTGGCGCAGGGCGCCACCGCCCTCGTCGAGCCTGATCTCGCGCGACAGGCGCTGGCATCCTTCGTGGCCATGCTCAGGGAGGTGGCGCCGGTGCTGGTGCTGGTGTTTGCTCTGATGTTCCTGGCCGAGCGATTTCTCACTCCCGGGCGCACCCGGGCCTGGTTGGGCCGCGGGTCGGGACTGCGGGGCTGGCTGCTGGCCGTGGTGGCCGGCGTGATCTCAACCGGGCCGGTCTACACCTGGTATGCGCTGCTGGCCGAGCTGCGCGAAAAAGGCATGCGCACCGCCCTGGTGGCCGTGGTACTGTATGCCCGCGCCATCAAGCTGCCGCTGCTGCCCCTGCTGGCGCATTACTTCGGGCTGCGCTATATGCTGGTGCTGTCTCTGCTGATCGCCGGTTTTTCGATTCTGAACGGCCTCGTCATGGAGCGGCTGCTGCGCCAGCCGGAAGCCGAATGAATACCCCGACCCTCACCCTCGACCAACTGCCGAAGGATGCGGCTGCCGTGGTGCGGCAGTTGCGCGGCGGGGGCGAACTCGTCCACCGACTCGCTGCCATGGGGTTGACCGTGGGTGCCCAGCTGGTCGTGCTGCAGAACACCGGTCACGGCCCCATGCTGGTGAGCGTGCGCGACACCCGCATCGCGCTGGGACGCGGCGAAGCCATCAAGGTGCTGGTGGAGAAAGCTCCGGCATGATCCCGTCCGTCGGCGAACCCAGACCCATGCTCATCGGTCTCGCCGGCCAGCCCAACGTCGGCAAGTCGACCGTCTTCAACCTGCTCACCGGCTTGAGCCAGCACGTCGGCAACTGGCCCGGCAAGACGGTGGAGCGGCGGGAAGGCAGCTTCCTGCACGAGGGTGCGCGGGTGCGCGTGGTCGACCTGCCTGGCACCTACAGCCTCACCGCCAACTCGCCGGAGGAACGCATCGCGCGCGACTTCATCCTGCACGAACGTCCCGACGTGGTCGTCATGATCGCGGATGCCGCGGCGCTGGAGCGCAACCTCTACCTGCTCGCCGAGCTGCTGTTGCTGCCAGCGCCGGTGGTGCTGGGCCTCAACATGATGGATGTCGCCCGCGCCGAGGGCGTCAAAATCGAGCCCCACGTGCTCGCCGCCGCCCTGGGTTTGCCCGTCGTTCCGATGCAGGCGAGCCGGGCACGCGGCGTCGCGGAACTGGCGAGCGAGGCGCTGCGCCTGGCCCGCGATCCGGCGAGCTTCGAGCCTTCGCGGCCCGAGATCGCCGAACCGCACCGCGAGGTGCTTGCCAGCGTGCGGGCGATCCTGGGCGAGCAGGTGCCGCCGCCCTATCAGACCAACTGGGTGGCGATGAAGCTGCTGGAGGGCGACCGCGAAGTCACCGCGCTTGTCCGGGCTTGGTTATCCGATGGGGCGTGGGAGAAGATCACTGCGATTCTTGCCGCCCACGAGGACGCCGTGGCCGACATCGCCGCCGGCCGTTACGAATGGATCGGTCGCATGGTGCGCGCGTCGGTCAGGCGGCCGCGCCTCGGCCAGGTGAGCCTCACCGACCGACTCGACCGCTACGCCCTGCACCCGTTCTGGGGCCTGCTGATCCTGCTTGCCGCGTTCACCCTGGTGTTCGCCCTCACTTTCCAGATCGCCGTCCCGGCTCAGGCGTGGCTCGACACGGCGGTGGTGGAGGCGTTGCGCGCCTGGATCACCGAAGCGCTCGCGGGTTCGCCGCCCTGGCTCACCGGGCTGCTCGCCGACGGCGTGGTGGGCGGCGCCGGCATCGTGCTCACCTTCCTGCCCATCCTGCTGATGTTCTTCATCGCCCTCGGCCTGCTGGAAGACACCGGCTACTTCGCGCGCGCAGGCTACGTCATGGACCGCTTCATGCATCACCTCGGCCTGCACGGCAAGAGCTTCATGCCGCTGGCACTGGGCTTCGGCTGCAACGTGCCGGCGGTGATGGGCGCGCGGGTGATCGAGTCGCGAAGCGGCCGGCTGCTCACCATCCTGCTCGCCCCCCTGGTGCCGTGCAGCGCACGCCTGCTGGTGCTGGCCTTCCTCGCCACGGCCTTCTTCGATGAGCAGGCCCTGTTCGTGGCGATCGGCTTCGTCATCGCCAATCTCGTGGTGCTGGCGATCACCGGCGTCGTGCTCAGCCACACGCTGTTCCGCGGCGAGCACATGGCCTTCATCATGGAGCTGCCGCTCTATCACATCCCCAATGTGCGAAGCATCGCCCGCTTCGCCTGGGCCAACACCTGGTCCTTCCTGCGCAAGGCAGGCAGCCTGATCCTGCTGATTTCGGTGCTGATCTGGGCCTTGAGCTATTTTCCGGGCGCCGGCCTGGAAGACAGCTACCTGGCGCGCTTCGGACATGGGCTCGCACCCATCGGAGACGTGCTCGGACTCGACTGGCGCCTGCTGGTGGCCCTGCTCGCCAGCTTCGTCGCCAAGGAAAACGCCATCGCCGC
>JBAQND010000107.1:0-2044 GCA_049303455.1 Thiobacillus sp. | reverse complement strand
TTCAAGCAATCGGAAGGCGCCCGTCTGGATAATCTAGACGGGCTTCCCGCAACTCGTGACGAGCAAAGGAGAAAGGTAGATGAAGCGCAACCAAGGTAAGGGTAGTCTGTTGGGAAAAATCTGGCGCGGTGGTGTCATGCTGTCGCTGTTTGGCTTGGGTGTCGCAATGCTCACTGGCCTGGCTGGCAAGCACGCTGAAGATTCGACCGGGCTTGCGGCCACGGGTTGGGGTGGCGAGGCTACGGCGGCGCTGGCGGAAGGCGCGGCGCGGCTGTCGCCGATTTCTCTCGCCAATGCCTGCGGCTTGGGCGCTTCGAGTTGCTTCAAGTGCCACAATGGCAAGCGCGCAGCAGCGCCCGAAATGGATGCCGCCAAGGCGCCCTGGCATGCGCAGCACGCCAAGGTGAACAACTCGTGCGCGGGCTGCCACAAGGGGAATTCGAGAATCATGAAGCAAGAAGTGGCGCACGCGAAGATGCTCGCCAAGCCTCGTGACAACACGGCTGACGCCTGCGGCAGCTGCCATAAGGGTGACCTGACCAAGGTGCAGGGCGCTTATCACGCCATTCCAGGAGCGAAATAACATGAAAATTCTGACGGTCCCGCGCAATACTGTTTCCCCGTTGTCCCGTGCCTGTGCTGTTGGCCTGCTCGCCGGTTTGCTGCCGCTGGGCGCAGTGGCTGGTCCCACCATCGAGTTCGGCGAGGAGGGTTCGCTCACCTTTACGTACGCTCTGCAGGGATGGTTGCAGCACAAGGGATTCACTTCGGCAACCGATAACGGTTCGTCGAACGATGCTTTTTTGCGCCGCAACCGTCTGACTTTTTCCGGCCAGTACAACGACTTCGTGGGTTTTTATGCGCAGATCGAGGCTGGCAACGATAGCAAGCTCGGCGAGGACAACAAGAGCGTCTATTACCGCGACGCTTATGTGACCCTGGACTATCTCGATGAGGTGCGCTTCATTGCCGGCCGCTTCAAGAACACCTTCTCGCGGGAGAACCTGGAGGCGTGCCTGGAGCCGCTGACCATGGACCGTGCCGAGGTGCTCGCCTACACGCCGTTCGGCGGCAGCCGCGATACCGGTCTGGCGGTCTGGGGCAACCTGCTGGATGCCAAATTCCAGTATCGCGTCATGATTGCCGACGGCCGCGAGGGCGATGTAGTGGCCGAGGACAATCCGCGCCTGACTACCCGCGTGCATTACAGCTTCTGGGAGCCGGAATTCAACTACGGCTATCTGGGCACCTACCTGGGAACGAAGAAGGTGCTGACCGTTGGCGCCGCCTACGATATGCAGGAAGGCGTCGCCTACGGCAACTATGTTGCGCGCAGCGACATCAAGGATTACAAGGCATGGACGGTGGACGCGTTCATGGAGTACCCGGCGGCGAGCGGGGTCTATACGCTGTCCGGCGCGGTCTTCGAGTACGACACCGGTGGCGCCACGGATATGAATCCGGATCCCGCATTGCCCGTAAGCAGCGATCTCGAGGGCTATTACGTCAAGGCCGGCTACATGCTGCCCAACAAGGTTGGCAAGGGTCGCCTGCAGTTTTTCGGGCGTCACGAGAAATCCGATTACGGCGTCAAGGACGGCGGTGTCGAGTATTACGACCAGAAATGGAACAGCGTCGGTGCGAACTACTATCTGGACGGACAGAAGTTGAAGGTCAGCTTCGAATACGCGGATATTTCCTTCGATACCGAACACCCGACCAACCCGGCGCTGCAGGATTATAATCAGGCCACGCTTGGCCTGCAGTTCGTCTTCTGATCTGTCTCTTGCAGTGGTTCTGCACGGCCGCCCGGTGACTGGCGGCCGTGTTTTTTTTCCGTGATTGTGTCAATCAAGTAGTCAAGAGGTATTGCCATCAAATCGCTGAGTTTGCGGGGGACAGCCAACCGGCGCCCCTTCATTTCAATCTTTCCCGGCCACCTGCTGCCGGCCGCGATTGCATTGCTGGCCGGCCTGCTGTATGCCGTTTTTGGTCCTTTCTGGAGTGAATCACACCTTCTCTGGCTGTCCGGTTTCCTGCTGGC
>JBAQND010000106.1:0-3034 GCA_049303455.1 Thiobacillus sp. | reverse complement strand
TAGCGACCATCGGGCGAAGCCCTGCGGAGGTTCGCCGCAACTCAGGGCAACCAGATGCGCCTCGAACTCGCCATCGGCCTTGCGCGCGTAACCGCGCTGGCTCGGTCGTCCTCCTGACGCCGCGTCTCCGGAAGACAGGCCGGACAGGGCGAAGGGATTTTCCGCGGCCGCGGCGATAGGGGCGGCGGCCATGCTGGCAACGAAAGCGATGCCGACAGCGGCGGCGATCAGGGTTTTCTTGACATGGGGTTTCTCTCCTAACAGGTTTAACGACGGTCAAAAATTACCGGACGAATCCGGCATGGTGCGGCAGGCTCACGAGCCGAGCTTTTTCTGCATTTCGGTTTCGATGCGCCGCCGGGCTTCGGGTGGAGGCCGGGCGCGATCGCCTCGTCGGCCCCGGCCTCCACCCGAAACAGGCGGCGCATTTCCTGCAGTTGCTGGTTGAAGCGGGCGCAGCTTTTGCGGATGGCAAGGTGCATCCGCATCGCCAGGCGGTTGGCAAGCGGCAGCCGCTCGTCCATGACGCGCGAGGCGAGCAGGCTGGTTTCCTTGCATGTCACGATCCATTTCATGCCGCACCCGCCTTCGAGAACCCGTTCAACTCCAGGCATTGCCGCAAGAACAAACGCGCCCGATGCAGCAGTACCCAGCAGTTCGTCGGCGTGATACCCAGTTCCTTACAGATTTCTTCGGTTTCCATCCCGGCCACCTCGCGCAGGCTGAACACCTGCGCCATCCCTGCGCCATCACCGGTTTCAGGCGGTCGGCGCAATCGTCCAGCACGCGCCGCAGCTGGCTGAGTTCCGCCTCGGCGTGCGGGTTGCCCCACGGACGCACCGTTTCGGCCCAGTGGCCGTCCTGCCTGAACAGGCTGTCGACGGCTTCCTCGCCGTCCGCGTCGCGCGGCAGTTCGACTTCGCGCACGTTGCGCCGGATCTGGTCGACGATCTTGTGCTTGAGGATGCCGGTGAGCCAGGTGCGCGGGCTGGCATGGCCGGCGTAGCGCGCCTGCGCGGAGATCGCGGCGAGCAGGGTTTCCTGCACCGCATCCTCGGCGAGTTCGTCCGAATGCAACTGGCGGCGCGCCATCCGGAACAGATAGTCGCCGTGGTCGGCCAGCCAGGCGTGCGTGTCGAGCGTATCCATCGATGATCATTGTGCATTGCGCGAGGTGGAGGCACTGTAGTGGCAGCCACCCCAAGCGGCAAGCCCGGCCATCGGGCTTAAGGGATGCCGGCGCGCCGACGCATTTTTATTGGCGTAAAATCCGCCCCAAACTCAACCCGGAGCCGCCATGATCCCCCTCCATACCGCCGCCGAGAAGGCGCACATCCTGTCCGAGGCGCTGCCCTACATCCAGCGCTTCTACGACAAGACCATCGTCATCAAGTACGGCGGCAATGCCATGACCGAGCGGCATCTGATGGAGGCCTTCGCCAAGGACGTGGTGCTGCTGAAGCTGGTGGGGATGAACCCGGTGGTGGTGCACGGCGGCGGCCCGCAGATCGCCAATCTGCTGAAGAAAATCGGCAAGCAGTCCGACTTCATCCAGGGCATGCGGGTCACCGACGAGGAAACACTCGACGTGGTCGAGATGGTGCTCGGCGGCCTGGTCAACCAGGACATCGTCACGCTGATCAACAAGCACGGCGGCAAGGCGGTGGGGCTCACAGGCAAGGACGGCAACTTCATCCACGCCAAGAAAATGCTGGTGGCGAGCCAGGAAGAGCTCGGCAAGTTTCTCGACATCGGCCAGGTGGGCGAGATCACCAGCATCGACCCGAAAATCATCCAGCTGCTCGACTCGGGCGATTTCATCCCGGTGGTCGCGCCGCTCGGCACCGACGCGGAGGGCAACGCCTACAACATCAACGCCGATGTCGCCGCCGGCAAGCTGGCCGGCGTGCTGAAGGCGGAGAAGGTCATCTTCCTCACCAACACCCCCGGGGTGCTGGACAAGTCGGGCGAGCTGCTCACTGGCCTGACGCCGCGGCAGGTCGACGAGCGCATCGCCGACGGCACCATCTCCGGCGGCATGATCCCCAAGGTCGGCTACGCGGTCGACGCGGTGAACAGCGGCGTGAAGACCGCGCACATCATCGACGGCCGGGTCGAGCACGCCCTGCTGCTGGAAATCCTCACCCCGGAAGGGGTCGGCACCCTGATCAAGCGCGCCTGAGGCCCCCCACCATGCGCTACTGGTTGATGAAATCCGAGCCCTCCGACGTCAGCATCGACGACCTCGCCGCCATGCCGAATCAAAGCGTCGCCTGGTACGGCGTGCGCAACTACCAGGCACGCAACTTCATGCGCGACCAGATGCAGCCCGGCGACAAGGTGCTGTTCTACCATTCGTCGTGCGCCGAGCCGGGCATCGCCGGGCTGGCCGAGGTCGGCGTGGCGGCGTATCCCGACGCCACCCAGTTCGACCCGAAGAACAAGTATTTCGACCCCAAGGCCACGCCGGAGACGCCGCGCTGGTTCAACGTCGACGTCAAGCTGGTGAAGAAGACGCGGCTGATGCCGCTGTCCGAAATCCGCGGCTATCCCGAACTCGCCCACATGCGCATCCTGCAAAAGGGCAACCGCCTGTCGATCACCCCGATCGACCCGGCCGAGTACAACTTCATCATCAAGCACCTCTGATGCCCGAGCTGGCCTTAGCGCTGCTCGCGGCCTACGTCGGCCTCGGGCTGGTGGTCGGCTTCGTCGCCGGCCTGCTCGGTGTCGGCGGCGGCCTCATCATCGTGCCAGTGCTGATCCTGCTGCTGCACACGAACGGCCTTGCCGCCGGCATGGAGCCGCAGCTGGCGCTCGGCACCTCGCTCGCCTCCATCCTGTTCACCTCGCTCGCCAGCGTGCGCGCGCACCATCGTCATGGCGCGGTCGAATGGCCGCTGGTGCGGCGCATCACGCCCGGCGTCGTGCTCGGCACATTGGGCGGGGCGATGGTGGCGGCGCAGATGCCGGCGACGCTGCTGAAGCTGTTCTTTGTCGCCTTCCTGTTTTACGCCGCCGTCCAGATGTGGCT
>JBAQND010000105.1:0-14192 GCA_049303455.1 Thiobacillus sp. | reverse complement strand
TGGCAGATCCGCACCACCGCGGTGTGGATGAACCTGTTGGCGCTATTTGCGCGTCCGCTCATCAAATGGAACCACGACGGCGTCATGCGGCGCGGGGGCGAAGCCCTGGCGCGCCTGCTCGGCATCGTCCACGACTGATGCCGCGGTCGCGACGACGTTTTTTACCGAAGCTGCCGCCGCCCGCTAATTGCTCTTGACGATACAGTTTCTGCCGTTCTGCTTCGCCTGATACAGCCGTCTGTCCACCCCTTCAATAAACTTGAGCGGTTCATCCTGATGGGATGGAACAATGGTGCCCACCCCGAGGCTGACGGTCAGCACTTGGCTGACCTCGGATTTCTCGTGCGGGATCTGTTCCTTGAAAATCAGGCTGCGGCATCGCTCGGCTATCTTGGCGGCCGATTTTTCATCCGTTTCGGGCAGAACCAGCACGAACTCTTCCCCGCCGAAGCGGGCGAAAAAATCCCGTGACCGGGTCGCAGCCGAACCCAGGGCCTGTGCCACGCGCTTCAAGCAGTCATCGCCCTGAATATGCCCGTAGCGGTCGTTGTATTGCTTGAAATAGTCGATATCCAGCATGATCAGGGAAAGCGGCTGATTATTGCGTCGCGCATGGGTCCATTCCACTTCCATGATGGTATCGAACATGCGCCGGTTGGCGACCCCGGTCAAACCGTCCTTGAAAGAGAGTTCTTCCAGCTCTTTCTGGAGGATCATCAGTTTCTCCTCGGTTTTTTTCCGCTCGCTGATGTCAAACATGAACCCGACCAGCGAATCGACTTCCCCGTCCTCGTTGCGGACCACATGCACCACATCGCGAATCCACACATAGCCCCCGTCCCGGGTCAGGGCGCGATAGTCCGCCTCGTGGTCGGTCCCGGCCTGGGATTGGGCGACGCAAAAACCAACCACCCACGCGCTGTCTTCAGGATGCATCCTGGCTGCCCAATCCTCCACGCTCGCCCAGCTTGCGGGCGACCAGCCGAGCAGGTCTTCTATCTGCGGCCCGATATAGGCGAACTTCATGGAACGCCAGTCCAGTTTCCATGGAATGGCTTTCGTGGACTCAAGCAGGGTCTTGTAGACCGCGCTGTCGGTTTCCATTTCGCATGCGGTGTCAGTCATCGTTTTATCCCAATCTCAATCTCCAATCTCAATCTGTAGTCGGACACAGGACAGGAATGCCTGGGTCCCGTTTATTCATCGGTATCTATTGCTGATTTCGCGGGTGGATCGCTACTCGTCTCAGCGTATCAGGGGCATATTAAAAAATGATGCTATCCCTTCGTCACATCACTTGAAGGGTGAATCCCGTCAGTGGCGTCCGACGCGCGGGCAAGCAGCTGTAAAAGCGGCTCAGGATCGTCGTACACGATCCGCTTTCCGGCACGCAGATCGCGGCGCATCAGCCGGATCATCTGCTGTAATACGGCATCGGAGAATGCTTCCGCCGGGCGCCCCGTGACTTCGGCAAGCCGCCCGGCAATCACCGCCGGATCGCTGACGACAGGGCAGATGCGGTAACGGTATTCCCCGCCGATGGCTTCGGGAGGCAGGTCCATGAACCGTCCCGCATGTTGCCGGAAGAAACTCAGCGGCAAACGGTAGGCATTGCGACCCAGTATCGGAAGGTCATCGGGAACCGCTTCGTCTTCATCCAGTACCTGCAGCCGGGTTGCCAGGGGCAGCAACTGATCCAGCCGGTAGCCGTCCTGCATATGGGCGTTGCCCAGGCGTACCAGGTTGGCAATCAATTCGCCCAGCGAGGCGTGGCCGATGATCGCGGCGCGCTTGGGCAGACCGCCCCATGCGCCATCCGCGCCGTTGAGCAGCGCCTCGATCACGGACGCATTTTCGAAGCCTCCGCCGGCATGCATATGAACCAGTATTTTCAGCGGCGGCGGCAGGAAACACCGGGCCACCGCGACGAAGGCGCCCACCTGCAAGGGCAGGAAGGTCCCCCGATCGTCCTCGATGCTGATGCCTTCGATGGATTGCTCTGCCAGCAGGCTCAGGATCGAGCAGGCCGTATCGGGATCCTCTGCGAAGGCATCGCAGCCGTCCACGATGTTGATCAGGATGCGCGGCTTGCCGCCCCCGTCGCCGCGGACGTTGTCGTTGAGCCACTGGATGCTGGCCGGCAGGCTGCGGCGCAGCGTCTCCAGATCGTACTGGCCCGCCATGCCCGCCTGGCTTAGATAGATTTCGTGCAGGGTATTGGGAACCCCATAGGCTTGCAGCTTGAGTTGCGAAGGGGAGGGCGTGAACGTGCCGTCGGCCTGGGCGATCCCGATGTCAGTGAACGCAAAACAACCGGTCATGTCGATCTGATGATCACGCAGATAGATCATGAAATCGTCATCCACCTCCGGCTCGTCCGGCATGGCGTAATCGAGCGTGCCCAACAGGATATTGCGGAAGCCGAATGCCCGAATCCTCGGAAGGATGCTCAATTTGTCCGCCAGGGTCTGCCCGATACGCGCACCCACAGGGTTTTCACGCAGGGACAGATCGATCAGGTAGGGGTTGATGCGACGGAGTTTCTCTATCTTCTCCTGTGCCCCCGCCAGGATGGCATGGGCATTTTCCAGGCGTGTTCGCGAGGGCGGCATGGTCATGCCTGCCGCGACGGCGCGCTGAACTTGGCGTAATAGATCGCGGCGAAGAAAAACACCACCGACAGCACCACCTCGGCGCCGGCGAGCCAGGCCGACACGCTGCCCTGGTCCGACCACGCGCGCACGACGCCCTCGGTGAAGTAGGCCAGCACCAGCATCGGCGCCCACTGGTAGGTGTAGCGACGGCCTTTCAGGATGCCCATCAGCGGCAGCAACAGCGGCAGCGCCTTGAACGCCAGCGAGGAGCCGCCGGGGCGCAGCGGCGCCAGCCACAGTTCCCACGCCAGGCACAGGAAGATCAGCGCGATCAGGCTCGCGCTCGCGACAAGTTGTAGCGCCTTCATGCCGCGAGCTTGACCGCGGTTTCGGCGAGCCGGCGGCCGAGCGCGATGCACAGCGTGCGCTCGTCGTCGGTGAGCGGGCGCTCGTCGGCCGGCCCGGCCCAGTGGCTGGCGCCGTAGGGGGTGCCGCCGCTCGCGGTGTGGTTCACCTCGGGCAGGGTGTAGGGCAGGCCGAGGATCAGCATGCCGTGGTGCAACAGCGGCAGCATCATGCTGGTGAGCGTGGTTTCCTGGCCGCCGTGGAGGCTGGCGGTGGAGGTGAACACGGCGGCCGGCTTGCCGACCAGGGTGCCCTTCGCCCACAGCGCGCCGGTGGTGTCGAGAAAATACTTCAGCGGCGCCGCCATGTTGCCGAAGCGGGTGGGCGAGCCGAGGGCCACGCCGGCGCACTGCTCGAGGTCGGTCAGTTCGACGTAGGGCGCGCCCTCGTCCGGCACCGGCGGCTCGGCCACCTGGGTGCGCGGCGCCACCGGCGGCACGGTGCGCACGCGGGCGGTGGCCCCGGCCACCTGATGGATGCCGCGCGCGACCAGCTGCGCCATCTCGCGCACGCTGCCGCCGGCGCTGTAATACACAACAAGAATCTCGGTCATGGCTGCTCGTCTTCAATAAGGGTGAAATCGATCAAGTCGTAGCTCGGCGTGTGCGCCAGGCGGCGGCCGAAGGTGAGGCTGTACTGGTGCGGCGGATGCAGCACGTCGGCGTCCATGCCGATCTGGTACAGATAGCGCGGCAGCATCAGGCGATCCTGCTGCTTCAGCGCGGCCAGGCCCGGAACGAACAGCGCCGGCTCCAGGCTTGCCTTGCGGTGGCCGCGCAGGGGGCGCACCCACACCGGCTGGACCTGCGGCGACAGACGCTCGACGCCGAGTTCGACCTGCCGCGCATCGTGCATGCGGATCCAGCGGATCACGCCCAGCGACCACCCTGCCTCGGCATCGGAGCGCAGCGCCAGCGGGTCGCCCACTTTCAGGTTCAGCGGGGCATCCGGGGTGCCGCTGAGGGCGAGGCCGGTCGCGCTGTCGTTGTCGACCGTCCACTGGCTGGTGCTGACAATGACCGGCGCGGCGCGCACCGGTTCGATCTCGGGCGCCGCCTGCTTGTCCGTTTCATGCGGCGCCAGCCCGGCCGCGTGCGGCACCGGTTCCAGCAGGCGGTGGATGGCGCTGACGCCGGCCACCATCTGCAGCGTGCTGCCGGGGGTGGCATGACGCCGGAATGCGCGCTGCGCGCTATTGCCCCACTGTTGGAGCAGGCGTTTGCACAGCGTCTGGCTGAGTTCGCTTTCCATCCCCGCCGGCAGGCCGATGCGGCGCGGCGTGTCGCCGGTGCGCAGGCGAACCGCGGTGTCGTGCAGGTGGTGACACAGCGCATCGGTGTCGAGCCAGAGACCGCCCGGCGCCGGGCTGGCCGCGAACGTGCTCGGCGCGGCGTCGCCGTCGGTGCGGATCGGGAAGCCGTGGTGGCCGGCCACCGGCGTGGCGACCAGCATGGCGCGCGCAGCAAACTGTTCCAGGTACAGCCGGGTATGGGCGAGTTCGGCGTGGCCCATGTGGGGCGGGTCGGCCAGCGCGATCAGCAAGGCCTGACGGTAGGCCAGGCTGGGCGGCGGCGCATCGTCCACCGCGGTGTCGGCCAGGTTCGATGCCTGTGCGAAGGCGTGTATCTGGTGCATTTCCTGCCACAGGCCGGCAGGCACCGGCGTGTGGGTCAGATGGCAGGCGGTCTGGACGTCGCGCAGCGCCGCCTGCAGCCGCGCGGCGAGCTCGGCCGTGCGTTTGGGGTTGGCGCGACCGAGGCGGCGGTTGGCCTGCGCCAGCAGCGCCTGCTTGTAGCCGATGCTGTGCTCGATGTGCAATTGGCGCAGCAGCGTGCCGGTCTGCCGCTGCTGGGTTTGAGGCGGCACGCCGGATTCGGCGAGCAGCGTTTCCAGGCTGGCGACGGCGCGCGCCAGCACCGGTCGGTATAGCGCCAGCAGCGCGTGGCGCTCGTTCGCCCCCAGCGCATGGCGATTGAGCGCATACAGGGCGACGAGCAACTGCTGCGCCGAGTCCGCCGGGCTGCCGAAGGGCAGGCGCCCCAGCCATTCCGCAACCGCCTTGGGGCGGGTTTCAACCGCATGCGGCAGCGCCGCGTCGGTGCCGGGAACATTGAGTGTGAGCATGGCTTCAGTCGAACACGACGGTCTTGTTGGCGTATACCAGCACGCGATTGTCGAGGTGCCATTTCACCGCGCGCGACAGCACCACTTTTTCCAGGTCCGCGCCCTTCTTGACCAGGTCGTCGAGGGCATCGCGATGCGAGATGCGCGCCACGTCCTGTTCGATGATGGGGCCGTCGTCGAGCGTTTCGGTGACGTAGTGCGCGGTCGCGCCGATCAGCTTGACCCCGCGTTCGAACGCCCGGTGATACGGCTTGGCGCCGTGGAAGGCGGGCAAGAACGAGTGGTGGATGTTGATGATGCGGTTGGGGAAGTGGCGGATGAAGTCGGGCGACAGCACCTGCATGTAGCGCGCCAGCACGATGAAGTCGATCTTGCGGTCGCGCAGGATCGCCAGCTGCGTCAGCTCGGCTTCATGCTTGGCATCCTTGTGCACCGTCAGGTGCTGGTAGGGCACGCGGTAGGCCTCGGCCAGCCAGCGCGTGTCCTCGTGGTTGCTGAGGATGATCGGCAGCTCGCAGTGCAGTTCGCCGCTCTGGTAGCGGTACAGGAGGTCGGCCAGGCAGTGGTCGAACTTCGACACGAACACCGCCATGCGCTGCTGGCGGCTCGACTCGGCGACCCGCCAGATCATCCCGAAACGGGTGGCGATGGGGCCGAAGGCGGCGCCGAACTCGGCCAGATCGAGGCTGAAATCCGCCAGCTCCCATTCCACCCGCATCAGGAACAGCTTCAGTTCGGCATCCTGGTGCTGGTCGGCGTGCAGGATGTTGGCGTTGTGACGCAGCAGAAAGTCGGCAATCGCCGCGACCAGTCCCTTCTGGTCGGGGCAGGAAATCAGCAGAACGGCGGTATGTCGCATGGCGGGCCTTGGCAATCCTGGGTGGCAATCCCGGGTGGGTTTTTTCCGCCATGATAACCAAAATTCCCCTCATCACCTTATGGTGAGCCGGCCCGGCGCCGGGGCGCGCAAAGATTCAGCGGTCTTTGCGCAGCGCAGGCTGTATGCGACTTGGCTAATAAACTGAATTGGAACGTGTTCATGGGGCTGGCCGGGCGTTTCTCGTCGCCAGCCCGCATCCAGACGTCATTCTGTTCAAATTTTAAGCATGCCATTCGGCAAAAACTTTGATTTGCCTTGGGATTTTTCGGGCGCCACACAATGCCTGCGGGACAAAGTGCACATCCCGGTTGACATGCCCGACGGGAAACCTAGAATTTGTACTTGGCTCCCGCTCGCACCACAACATGTTGTGTATAAATCTGTTTGCGAGAGCTGAGAAAGCTGTGCATAAGTTGTGTTTGTCGCTTTGACACAGCCGCCCGCCATCCCCACCAAAGGAGCCCAGTAGATGTTGAACGTCGCCACCGAATCCGCCGCATCCCGTCCCGTCCCCCCGAGCGAAACCGCCGAACCGGCAGCGGTCGACACGCGCTACGCCGACTACAAGATCATCCGCCGCAACGGCGCGGTGGTTGGTTTCGCGCCCAACAAGATCGCCATTGCCGTGACCAAGGCCTTCATCGCGGTGCAGGGCGGGCAGGCCGCGGCCTCGGCGCGCATCCGCGAACTGGTCGAGTCGATCACCAGCCAGGTGACGCAGGCCCTGATGCGGCGCACCCCCAACGGCGGCACCTTCCACATCGAGGACATCCAGGACCAGGTCGAACTGGCGCTGATGCGCTCGGGCGAGCATGAAGTCGCGCGTTCCTACGTGCTGTACCGCGAAAAGCGCACCCAGGAGCGCGCCGCGCAAAAAGCCGCCGGCGTGCCCGAAGTCACCCTGCACGTGATCGAGGACGGCGTGAAAAAGCCGCTCGACACCGCGCGTCTGGCCGGCCTCCTGGCCGACGCCTGCGCCGGCCTGGGCGACAACGTGCGCGCCGAGCCGATCATGCACACCGTGCTGCGCGACCTCTACGACGGCGTGCCGATGGCCGAAGTCGAAAAGGCGCTGGTGCTGGCCGCGCGCTCGATGATCGAGCGGGACCCGGCCTATTCGCAGGTCACCGCCCGCCTGCTGCTCGTCTCGATCCGCCACGAAGTGCTGGGCGAGACCGTGACGCAGGCCGAAATGGGCGCGCGCTACGCCGAGTATTTCCCCGCCTACATCAAGAAGGGCATCGCCGCCGAACTGCTCGACGAGAAGCTCGCCCAGTTCGACCTCGCGCGGCTGTCCGCCGTGCTCGACGCCGACCGCGACTACCAGTTCGGCTACCTCGGCCTGCAGACCCTGTACGACCGCTATTTCCTGCACATCGAAGAATCGCGCATCGAACTGCCGCAGGCCTTCTTCATGCGCGTGGCGATGGGGCTTGCCATCAATGAAGTGGACCGCGAAGCGCGCGCCATCGAGTTCTACCAGGTGCTGTCCTCGTTCGACTTCATGAGCTCGACGCCGACGCTGTTCAACGCCGGCACCCAGCATTCGCAGCTGTCTTCGTGCTACCTGACCACCGTCACCGACGATCTCGACGGCATCTATCAGGCGATCAAGGAAAACGCCATGCTGCAGAAGTACGCGGGCGGCCTCGGCAACGACTGGACCCCGGTGCGCGCCATGGGCGCCCGCATCAAGGGCACCAACGGCAAGTCGCAGGGCGTCGTCCCCTTCCTGAAGGTGGTCAACGATACCGCCGTCGCGGTCAACCAGGGCGGCAAGCGCAAGGGCGCGGTGTGCGCCTACCTGGAAACCTGGCACCTCGACATGGAAGAATTCCTCGAGTTGCGCAAGAACACCGGCGACGACCGCCGCCGCACCCACGACATGAACACCGCGAACTGGATTCCGGATCTCTTCATGCGGCGCGTGATGGAAAACGGCGACTGGACCCTGTTCTCGCCCAACGACGTGCCCGACCTGCACGACCTGTACGGCCGCCGCTTCGCCGAGGCCTACACCGAATACGAGCGCCGCGCCGACCGTGGCGAGATCAAGGTGTTCAAGCGCATTCCCGCCAACCAGATGTGGCGCAAGATGCTGTCGATGCTGTTCGAAACCGGCCATCCCTGGATCACGTTCAAGGACCCGTGCAACATCCGCAGCCCGCAGCAGCACGTCGGCGTCGTCCACAGCTCCAACCTGTGCACCGAGATCACGCTCAACACCAGCGAAACCGAGATCGCCGTGTGCAACCTCGGCTCGGTCAACCTGGTGAACCATCTGAAACTCGATGTTGAATCAGGGCAGCCCAAGCTGGACATGGTCAAGCTCAAGGCCACCATCCACACCGCGATGCGCATGCTCGACAACGTGGTCGACGTCAACTACTATGCCGTCGGCAAGGCGCGCAATTCCAACCTCAAGCACCGTCCGGTGGGCCTCGGCATCATGGGCTTCCAGGACGCGCTGCAGCAGCTGCGCGTGCCCTACGCCAGCGACGCCGCGGTGGAATTCGCCGACCGCTCGATGGAAGCCGTCGCCTACAACGCCTTCTGGGCGTCCACCGAGCTTGCCGCCGAGCGCGGCCGCTATTCCAGCTACGAAGGCAGCCTGTGGAGCCGTGGCATCCTGCCGCAGGATTCGCTGAAGCTCCTGGCCGAGGAACGCGGCGGCTACCTGGAGGTGGACGACAGCAGCAGCCTCGACTGGGACGCACTGCGTGCGCGCATCAGCCAGTACGGCATGCGCAACTCCAACTGCCTGGCGATCGCGCCGACCGCGACGATTGCCAACATCGTCGGCGTCTCCGCCTCGATCGAGCCGACCTACCAGAACATCTACGTCAAATCCAACCTGTCGGGCGAATTCACCGTCGCCAACAAGTACCTGGTCAACGACCTGAAAAAGCTCGGCCTGTGGGACGAGGTCATGGTCGCCGACATCAAGTACTTCGATGGTTCGCTGGCGAAGATCGACCGCATCCCGGCCGACATCCGCACCCTCTACGCCACCGCGTTCGAGATGGAAACCAGCTGGCTGGTCGAATGCGCCAGCCGCCGCCAGAAGTGGATCGACCAGGCGCAAAGCCTCAACATCTACATGGCCGGCGCCTCGGGCAAGAAGCTCGACGAAACCTACAAGCTGGCGTGGATTCGCGGCCTCAAGACCACCTATTACCTGCGCACCCTGAGCGCCACCTCGGCCGAGAAATCGACCGGCAAGGGCGGCGAACTCAACGCCGTGTCGTCGAGCGGCGGGGCGGGGGCGATGAGCAGCAGCAGCGCCGCGATGAACGCGGCGGCGGCCAAGCTGCCCGAG
Organism: Thiobacillus sp.; assembly: GCA_049303455.1. Taxonomy (GTDB): domain Bacteria; phylum Pseudomonadota; class Gammaproteobacteria; order Burkholderiales; family Thiobacillaceae; genus Thiobacillus. The sequence continues at coordinate 4,870 of JBAQND010000105.1, read as the reverse complement.
CCCGAGCTGGATGGCGTGGCGTGCACCATGCGGCCGGGGGATGTGGGGTTTGAGGAATGCGAGGCTTGTCAGTAACAGGTTGAGTGCGTGGGCCGGGGTTGCCGGCGGCAAGTCACTTTCTTTGTCTCGCCAAAGAAAGTAACCCAAGAAAGGCGACCCCGCTGCGCCACCCCTTCGGGGCGGGCCTCGACTGGACCGATCCGCCGGGGCGGCTGCGCAACTCGCCCCCGTGGGGCTCAGACAGTGCTCGCCGAATTCCCCCGCCGGCTCGATCCAGTCGAGGTGGCGCAGAAGGGGAGCAACAGGAACAGAAGGTGGGCTCCGCCCACCGCCAGATTAAAAGCAGTGTGGGCCCAGCCCACTTTGGGAAAACCAAAGGAGAGAACAAACGATGTTGAATTTTGAAGACGACTTCACCCCCGCCGCCAAACCCTTGGACGTGCCGGCCTTCCTGCGCAAGGAATCCGTAGCGGCTGCCGATGTGGCCGACCCCGCGCCATCAACCCAGCAACGCGTGCGGGCCTCCGACAAGCGCATCATCAACGGCTCGACGGACGTGAACCAGCTCGTCCCCTTCAAGTACAAATGGGCTTGGGAAAAATACCTCGCCGGCTGCGCCAACCACTGGATGCCGCAGGAAGTGAACATGAGCCGCGACATCGCGCAGTGGAAAGACCCCACCGCGCTCACCGAGGACGAGCGCCGCCTGGTCAAGCGCAACCTCGGCTTCTTCGTGACGGCTGACTCCTTGGCCGCCAACAACATCGTGCTCGGCACCTACCGCCATATCACCGCGCCCGAGTGCCGCCAGTACCTGCTGCGCCAGGCGTTCGAGGAGGCGATCCACACCCACGCCTACCAGTACATCGTCGAATCGCTGGGCCTCGACGAAGGCGAGATCTTCAACGCCTATCACGAGGTCGCCAGCATCCGCGACAAGGATGAATTCCTCATCCCCTTCATCAACACGCTCACCAACCCCGAATTCAAGACCGGCACCCCGCAGGCCGACCAGGACTTGCTGAAGTCGCTGATCGTCTTCGCCTGCATCATGGAAGGCATCTTCTTCTACGTCGGCTTCGTGCAGATCCTCGCCCTGGGCCGCCAGAACAAGATGACCGGCGCCGCCGAGCAGTACCAGTACATCCTGCGCGACGAGTCCATGCACTGCAACTTCGGCATCGACCTCATCAACACCATCAAGCTGGAAAACCCGCACCTGTGGACCAACGAGTTCAAGGCCGAAATCAACAGCCTGATCCAGAAGGGCGTCGAGCTCGAATACCGCTACGCCGAAGACACCATGCCGCGCGGCGTGCTGGGCCTGAACTCCGCCCAGTTCAAGGAATACCTGCGCTTCATCGCCAACCGCCGCTGCCAGCAGATCGGCCTCGACGAGATGTTCCCCGGCGTCACCAACCCCTTCCCCTGGATGGCCGAGATGATCGACCTGAAGAAGGAGAAGAACTTCTTCGAGACGCGCGTCACGGAGTATCAGACGGGTGGGGCGCTGAGCTGGGATTGAGCACCTACTTAATTTTTGGATCGAGAAGATGGATAAATCTGATATCGAGAATAGGGCCCGGAAGCTCCAGATGAAAATTTGGGACCAGCGTCATGTGATCTGGCCAGATCGCGAGGCAAGCCCCCTAGAAATGCTTGATCCTGAGATTGCTGCTTTCGTATTAGGAATTAACTACGAATTTCACGAAGAAATCAGGTTGCTCGGGCAAAGCAATCAGTATGAGATTGCTGGCTTGTTTGATCGGCAATTTGGAAAAATTGCGGTCTCCAATCGATTTCCAGACGAGACTATTCGCTTCACAGGAGCCCATGAAATTGGCCACTACTTGTTGCACCCTGGCCATGTCATGCATCGAGATCGCCCGATTAAAGGTCTCGCCGGTTCGACATATAACCGAGCACCGCAGGAAGTCGAGGCTGATTATTTTGCAGCTTGCTTCTTGATGCCAAGAAAACTAGTTAAAGAAGCGTTGGAATCAACTTTTCTAACTGAAGCTCCCTTTGTTTTTGACGATGACGCTGCGTTTTGGCTAAGCCAAGGTAACCCTGGAGCACTGTTGCGCCCCTACGAGGGCAACCGTGACCGAGCCCATGCGCTTGCCACTGCCCAGTCTTATGGTGGTAGACATTTCGTTTCACTTTCAAAATTGTTTCGCGTGTCTTCTGGTTCAATGGCAATTCGATTGCAAGAGCTTGGGTTAATTCAAGACTAGGCCGAACCAATTAGCCATCTAGCCTGGGGTTAGAAAAAAGCGGCGGGTTAGGTCTTGCATCGACGTATCGTGCAAGACCTGACGCCAAATTCGGTGTTTCTAGGGGATGCAAAATGGCAACTAAAATCACTGGCAGTAAGGCGGCAAAAAGTTCTTCTACGGTTCTTTCCAGCAACTCCACAGGAAAAGCATCGAAGTCGGCAGCTGGTAGTGCGTTATCGCAGGTTGCCCCCCCCAAGGCTACGTCAGCAAAGGCAGCCACTGCCGCATCTGCAGTTTTACGTGATGGGCGCACGAGTGCTGCTTCTAAAAGTGCCGCGGGGTCCGCACTTGCCCAGCGCGCTGGTATCAAGAAGAAATGAGTCCGTGTAGGCCGCAATAACGATTACGCCGGATGAAAGCTCCGGCACAATGGTTTTTCGGAACAGTGGGATCAAGTCTTGTCGCAAGACAAGACCTGAACTGCCCCCTATTAATTATCGGCAATATTTATCCGTCAGGTGAAACTTTGGAAATGATCCGGGTAAGTTCAAGTGCAATAAGTGCTGTTGGGTATGACCATGACACTCAGCAGATGCGAATCAGATTCGTGCAAGGGGATACATATACTTTCTGTCGTGTGCCGCAGGACGTCTTTGATGGGCTGTTTTCAGCGGGCTCTAAAGGAACCTATTACAACCGCCACATACGGGACAAGTATCACTGTTGAAGAGGAACTAAACGACGGAACAAATGGGCCAGCCATCTTGGCTACTGCCCCATCTTTAATACTCTAGACATTTAAAATGCCTGAACAACAAGAACCAGAACTCGATAACGGTGCCACAGAAGTACAGAACGCAGAAGCGGTTGAGGATGTTGCACTTCGTCCAGGCCCAAATGCCGACGATGCTGTAGACGTAGAGCGGTATATCAGCGCCGAGGTCCGGGCGCTTTATGACGTCTACAGTTACCGGCATGCTGCCGCGATCCTCGCTAACTCGTTTCCGGATGAGCTGGCTCAAATTGAACGGGCGTTGCTCGATTTCCGGATTACGGTGCGGGACATTGGTATGCCCGGCGGTAACGAATCCGACATGCCCAAGAAATTCTCGCGTACCTTGCGCCCAGAGGGATGGGTAGAAACACGGATTCAGGGCGACTTGCTGGTGCGGTTGCAGGAGTATGACGAGAAGTTCTCGGATGACGGTAGGGTTCGCAAAGTTAAGTTGGCAGAGGGTGAGCCGCGCTTGATTGAGAACTTTATTGATGGTCACAAAATCGATTATGTAAAAGGTCGAGTGGCCTTTGACCTGGAGTGGAATTCGAAAGATCAAACCTTCGACCGCGATCTGTACGCGCTACGCGCTTTTCACGAGTGCGGTTTGATTAGCGCGGGCATCATGGTGACGCGCAGCGCCAGCTTGAATCCAGTGTTCGAGGTGGTGCCGCAGTTCACCAAAAGCGGTGAACCTGAACTATACAAAACTGGCGCGAAGGCTGGACAACCGAAGAACGTAAGAGCGAAATACGGTGCGAGCACCACATGGATGGGCAAGCTGCTTTACCGGCTCAACGCCGGCAGGCACGGCGGCTGCCCGGTGTTGGTGTTTGGGATTACGCCAAAACTGATAACAGATTGGGACCAGACATCATGACCAAGAAAAAGCCGGATGTAGATCAGGCAGCGACGTGCGATCTACTGGCACGACACGATGGCAAGAGATTCAAGACGATTCTCGCTGATCCACCTTGGCAATTCCAGAACCGCACCGGGAAGATGGCCCCCGAGCACAAGCGGCTTTCGCGCTACGGCACGATGAATTTGGCAGACATCATGTCTCTGCCGGTTGGCCAGCTTGCGGACGATACGTCGCATCTCTATTTGTGGGTTCCGAACGCTCTGCTGCCGGAAGGACTGCGCGTTATGGAGGCTTGGGGCTTCCAATACAAAAGCAATGTCGTTTGGCACAAGATCCGTAAGGATGGTGGCCCGGATGGGCGTGGTGTTGGTTTCTATTTTCGCAACGTCACCGAGTTGGTGTTGTTTGGTGTACGAGGAAAGAATGCCCGTACGTTAGCGCCAGGCCGACGACAAGTTAATTTTCTGGCAACACAGAAGCGTGAGCATTCCCGTAAGCCGGACGAGTTCTACAATATCGTCGAATCGTGCAGCCCCGGCCCTTACCTTGAATTATTCGCGCGTGGTAGCCGAGAGGGTTGGTCTACTTGGGGAGATCAGGCCGATGAGTATTCCCCTACGTGGGCGACATACGCCAATCACTCTCAGAGTAAGACGGTGATTGTTGACCAAGAAGCTTCACAGCTACGCCTCGTAGAGCAAACAGAAGCACTCTACAAATTAGCTAACAGCTAAAAGGGCTAGCTCAGACCACGGTTTTGTAGCATCGTGCATCGTGTCTAGACCTGACCCCCATCGAGACCTGACCCCCATCGACGCTGTAGACCTGACCCCCATCGACGCTGTGACCCCCATCGACGCGTGCTGCTTTTCATTGCCAAAATGGGGTCGGACACGATTAATGAATGTCAAGGAGAAATGGTGTCTGACCGTTCGCAGTAACAGCAGTAAATCTAGCGGGTTGAAGTCCCGTCCGGGGAGTTGTCCGTACGCCCCGGTAGCATGAGGAAGC
>JBAQND010000104.1:0-12037 GCA_049303455.1 Thiobacillus sp. | reverse complement strand
GGAATAAATGGGGTCAGACACGATATTTGCCTTCTGCGTATTCCACCCCAAACCACCGCCCATTCCAATCGAAGGCCGGCCACTGTTTCCGATGGTCGCCGCCAGTGCGTTCGGGTTGGCCTCAATGAGACTTGGCTGCTACAGCCCAAGCTCGCTATGCGAACCAAGGCGGACGAGTTGCAATACGGCGTTATCTGGCTTGCGGTAAATCAACACCAGATCCGGCTTGATGTGGCAATCCCGATGGTCTTTCCAGTCGCCGCTTAGTGCGTGGTCGCGGTTCTTCTCAGGCAATGACTGGTCGTTTGTCAATCTGTGACGATGGCGATGAACTCGTTAGCCAGCGTTTGCCGGTGCGAGCCTTTGGCCTCGCGCTTGTAATCGCGTCTGAACTGGCCGGTCTGTTCAATCGTCCGCATTCAGGTTCGCCATCAGATCATCGACAGAGGCGAAAGACTTCAAGCCACCACGGCGCGCTTCCTTCATCGCTTCGATGGTGGTGGCGTTCGGGACCAAGGGATCGAACGGCAATGCCTTCTCGCGGGCTACGCGGGTCAGCATGATGCGGAAAGCATCGGACACGGTCAGCCCCATTGCCGCCAGTACGGCGCTCGCCTCTTCCTTGATGTGCTCGTCGATGCGGGCACGAACAACAGCATTCGTAGTCATGGTTTACCCCTCTTGGTGCGTGAGCTACATTGTAGCTCAGCAATGCTTTAATTGCATCGCCGGAGGAGAAACGATCAGCATAAATGGGGTCAGACACGATATTTGTCCTATGCTGGTGACACTGCTACACTCATTGGAAATCTCTGAAAGAGTTCTTGCATGCCGGTTGTATTGCGCTACAAAGGCTTTCGCTTTTTCTTCTACTCAAACGAAGGAAGCCCACGCGAGCCTGTGCATGTCCATGTTCTCGGCGCGAGTGGAGAAGCCAAATATTGGGTCGCGCCGGCGGTTGCGTTGGCTGAGAGCAATGGTTTTGATGCCCGCACACTACGGGAACTATTGGGGATCGTGGAACAGAATGTGGAGTTGATTGAAAGGGCTTGGAATGAACATTTCTGCTAATTCAGTGCGCTTTGACGACAGCAGTATGTGGGTAGCGTTATCCGATGGCCGCACAATCGGCGTTCCTTTGGCATGGTTTCCCCGTTTGATGCATGCCACCCGGGCGCAGCTCGATGAATGCGAGATCAGCCAGAATGGCCTCCACTGGGATGCACTGGATGAGGATGTTTCAATTGCGGGTTTGTTGGCAGGCCGCGGCGACATGACGCACTCTACAAAAATAGCGGCTTAGATAAATGGGGTCAGACACGATTATGTGTCCTATGATGAGGTTTGTTCTTGTCCTGACCTGAGCATCCAATGGCCCGTCTTCCCCGTTATGTCATCCCCGGCCAGCCGCAGCACATCATCCAGCGCGGCAACAACCGGCAGGCCATCTTTGCGGCCGAGGCGGATTATCAATTCTTCCGCGACGCGCTGGTTGAAGCGTCGCTCAAGCACAGCTTGGCCATTCATGCCTATGTCTGGATGACGAACCACATCCACCTGCTGGCCACCCCTGAATTCGACGATAGCATCAGCAAGGTCTTCCAGTCAGTTGGTCGCAAGTATGTGCAGTACTTCAATTTTACTTACAAGCGCAGCGGCACCCTGTGGGAAGGGCGCTACCGCGCGACGGTGGTGGACAGCGAGCAGTACCTGCTGATCCTGATGCGGTATATCGAAATGAACCCTGTGCGGGCAGGCATGGTGGCACACCCGAGAGACTATCCCTGGTCGAGCTGTGGCTTCAATGTGCAAGGCGAGGTCGGGCCGAATGCGGACTGGCTGACGCCGCACAAGGAATATATGCGCTTGGGCCGGAGCGCTGCCGAGCGGCAAAGCGCTTACCGGCAACTGTTCAGGGCGGCTGTTTCAGGCAACGATGTGAAGGCAATCCGGGAATGCACGCACAAGGGCTGGGCGCTGGGCGGGGAGCGGTTCAGGGCCGAAATCGAGGCATTGGGAATGAGGCAGGCGGCGTCCAAGGGGGTGGGGCGGCCGCGGAAGCACGAGTAACGCTCTCGGGATTATTACTCCCTTGACAAGAGCTCCGGTGCGTGAATAATAAGGCTATCTATTTTTCATATAGGGCTAGCCATGAAAGCCGTTCCCGTGTTTGAAGCCAAAAATCGATTCTCTGAGCTGATCGCCGCTGTCGAGCATGGCGATCAGGTCACGATTACGCGTCGGGGCGTGCCGGTTGCGCGTCTGGTGGCCGAGCCTGCCAAAGCGGCAGCGATAACCAATCAGCGTCAGCAGGTTGCCTCCGCGCTGGAGCGTTTGCGCCAGATTCGCGGCGGGCTGGCGCTTGAAGGCGATCTGAAAGCTGTTGCACGCGCCGGACTGGATTGATGGCGTTTGTAGTCGACAATTCGGTGGTGTGCGGCTGGTTTATCGGCAACCAGGCCACGGATTACACCGAGGCGGTTGCAATACGCTTGTTGGATGAACAGACGTATACCCCTGCCCTGTGGCAGTTGGAGTTTGCCAATGTACTGAGAACGGCATGCAAGCGGGGTGCACTTGACGTACAGGAGGCGCATGAAGTGATCGATCAGATCGGCGCGTTGCCGATCGTGGTTGACCGGGATACGCCGGGTCCGGCAGCGATTTTGTCCCTGGCGCTACGCTATGACCTGACGAGCTATGACGCCGCTTATCTGGAACTGGCCCTGCGTCTGCAACTGCCTATCGCAACCCAGGACGCAGCGTTGATGGAAGCAGCCAGGGCGGCCGGGGTGGGGGTGTTGAAGGCGTCTGTTCGCTGAGTTCCAATAAATAAATGGGGTCAGACACGATATTGCCGGGGAGCGAAACACAAAAGTTGTAGCTTCGGGGGCAGGTCTTGCAACAACACATACGCGATGGAATAGGGATCGGTTGAGGCACGATTATTTGCCCCCGACAGTTGACTGCTCAATTTAATGTAGCTACATTAATCAATGCGCATCGAGTTTGATCCGGCCAAGGACTTGGCGAACCAGGACAAGCATGGCGTTTCGCTGGCAATGGCGGTCGAGCTCGATTGGGAAGCCGCGCTGGTTTGGGTGGATGAACGGATCGAATACGGCGAGGCGCGCATGATCGCGCTTGCGCCGAAAACCGGCATCCTTTACTACGTGGTTTACTACGTGGCCTTTGTTGATCGCGGCAGGGCAAGACGCATCATCAGCCTGCGCCGCGCCAATCGTCGAGAGGTGAAACATTATGTCCAAAGTATCTAAGCGCCCTGCCGTGGCTATGCCCACAGCGGACGAAGACAAGGCGATCACGGCGGCAGCCCGGCGCGATCCGGATGCGCAACTGCTCACGCCGAAGCAGTTGAAGGAAATGGTGCCGATGCGCACGCTGCGCGGCCGGCCCAAGTCGGGCAACAAGAAGTTGCTGGTTTCGATACGCTACAGCCCCGAGGTCGTGGCGTATTTCAAGTCCACGGGGGCAGGCTGGCAATCGCGCATGGATGAAGCCCTCCGCGAGTACATTGAGCAGCACCGCGCAGCGTAATCATGGTCACGATGGTCACGGCGTCAGACACCGAGCACGGTCAAAGGGCGGAAAATGGTGTCTGACCCCATTTTTCCGATTTCTTTTGCTTCCAGGCTGAAATCGAGGCATTGGGGCGGCGGCAGACCGCGTCGAGAGGCGTGGGGCGGCCGCGGAAGCGGGAAAACAATCGTGTCTGACCGTTTTTACGTTTTTACCGTTTTATGTTCTAGACTTGAACCCGCGGTTTCAGTTTTGTTGACGAACCAGGAATAAACATGAACATGACTTTAAGCCTCGCCCCGCTGGTATCGCTGATCGCCGGCATCCTTATTCTGCTCGTGCCGCGGCTGCTGAACTATATCGTCGCTATCTATTTGATCATTATCGGCTTGATCGGATTGTTCGGTCGCGGCTGAGCGGCTGGGTTCAACACCCGGTAGGGTGTCAATCTGGCGACAAGTGTGCGGGCGCGAGAATCGCCTCCGGCGCACGAACAAGCAAAAACGGGCTCCTTTGGGAGCCCGTTTTTGCTTCAGCCTTCCACCACTTCGAAATCGTGCGTGATCTCGGCCGTCTTGCCGAGCATGATGGACGCCGAGCAGTATTTCTCGGCGGACAGGTGGACGGCCTGCTCGACGCGCCTGGGGTCGAGCGCCTTGCCGGTGACGGTGAAGTGGACGTGGATTTTGGTGAAGACCTTGGGGGCGGTGTCGGCGCGCTCGGCCGTGAGGTCGGCTACGCAGTCGGTGACCTGCTGGCGACCCTTGCGCAGGATGAGGACGACGTCGAAGGCGGAGCAGCCGCCCAGTCCCAACAGCAGCATTTCCATGGGGCGCACGCCCAGGTTCTTGCCGCCGGATTCGGGGGCGCCGTCCATGACGACGCTGTGGCCGGTTTCGCTCTGGCCGACGAAGCTGACGCCTTCGATGAGTTTGACACGGGCTTTCATGGGGTTCCTTCAGCAAAAAACGAGCGGAGTTTGTACCACATTATCCCCAGCCATTCGTGCAGGGCAAAGCCGCTGTCGCGCAGCCCGGCGGGGGTGGGCAGCAGGTCGAAGACGGAATCGAGGCTGCTGCGGGCGAAGCGGGTGCCGGCGGGGACGACGTCGAAGCCCTGCAACTTGAACAGCGGGACGGTACGGCGTAGGTGCCATGCGTGGGTGACCAGCGCGATGCGCTGGACGCCGGCCTGTTTGAGCGGCGGCGCGGAGAGCTGGGCGTTGTCCCAGGTGGTGCGTGCGGCGTCCTCGACCCAGCGAGGGGCGATAGCGTACTCATCCTGCAGAACCTGCTGCAGGATGCGGCCCTCGGCGAGGCTCCCGCCGCCCGGGATGCCGCCCGTGACGAGTATCGGCAGGCCGCTGGCGCGATGCAGCCGGACGGCGTAGCGCAGGCGCTCCAGGCTGATGGCGTTCGGGGTGTCGCCACCGTATTCGGTCGCATCGTAGTAACTGCCGCCGGCCAGGAGAACGATGGCATCGGCGGTTTCAAGGTCGATGGCGCGAACCGGCCCGCTGATTTCCAGACTTTTCTGCAGCAGTCCGCCGACCCACGGGGTGGACAGGGCGTACAGCGCGAGGGTGGCAAGCAGGATCAGCGACCTGGCCAGACGCGGGCTGCGGCGGTGAAGGATCAGCCCGGCGGCCAGGAACAATATCAATAAAAGCGGCGGCAACAGGGCTGCGGCGACAAGGTTGGTGGCAAGCCAGGCGGTCATGGCAAGGATTGTATGTCAGCGTGAGCTTGAATATCGCAGACAGTGTTTGACTTGCCCCGGGTGCGCAGTTAAAATTCCCGGCTTTCCGAGATTGTCCTCTGTGTAGAGGTTGGGTCATGAAAACGTTTTCCGCTAAAGGGCATGAAGTCAAACGCGACTGGTTCGTGGTTGATGCCGATAACAAAGTGCTGGGTCGCCTGGCTTCCGAGATTGCCCGCCGTCTGCGCGGCAAGCACAAGCCTGAGTTCACCCCTCACGTCGATACCGGCGACTATATTGTCGTGGTCAACGCGAGCAAGATGCGCGTGACCGGCAACAAGGATACCGACAAGGTCTATTATCGCCACTCGGGTTACCCCGGCGGCATCTACGAAACGACCTTCGCCAAGATGCAGGAGCGTTTCCCCGGTCGTGCGCTGGAAAAAGCGGTCAAGGGCATGCTGCCCAAAGGCCCGCTTGGCTACGCCATGATCAAGAAAATGAAAATTTATGCGGGCGCGGACCATCCGCACGAGGCTCAGCAGCCCCAGCCCCTCGACATTAACGTTAAGGCCGCATCATGATCGGTGATTACAATTACGGTACGGGACGCCGCAAATCGTCGGTCGCCCGTGTGTTCCTCAAGGCTGGCAGCGGCAAGATCGTCGTCAACAACAAGCCGGTGGACGAGTATTTCTCCCGCGAAACCGGCCGCATGATCGTGCGCCAGCCGCTGGTGCTGACCGACAACCTGAACACGTTCGACATCATGGTCAACGTTGCAGGTGGCGGCGAATCCGGCCAGGCCGGTGCAGTGCGCCACGGCATCACCCGCGCGCTGATCGATCTGAACGCCGAGATGAAGCCCACGCTGAAAGCGGCGGGCCTGGTGACTCGCGATGCCCGCGAAGTCGAACGGAAAAAAGTCGGTTTCCACAAGGCGCGTCGCCGCAAGCAGTTCTCCAAGCGCTGATCGTACTGGAAGCATCGAAAAAGCCGTCCGTTTGGGCGGCTTTTTTGTCGCCGTTATCTTGGTTCAATGATGGCGCTGCCTTACAATGGCGGCCATTCTTTGCAAGGAATCAAGCATGATCAAAGTCGGGATTGTGGGCGGAACGGGCTACACCGGAGTCGAATTGCTGCGTCTGCTGACGCGTCATCCGCAAGTGGAATTGAAGGCCATCACGTCGCGCAAGGAAGCCGGGATGCCGGTGGCGGACATGTTCCCCAACCTGCGCGGACGGGTGAAGCTGGCGTTTTCCACGCCGGAGGAAGCAGGGCTGGAAGACTGTGACGTGGTGTTTTTCGCCACCCCCAACGGCGTGGCGATGCAGCAGACCCGTGCGCTGCTCGACGCTGGCGTCAAGGTGATCGATCTGGCGGCGGACTTCCGCATCAAGGACATCGCGGTGTGGGAGCAGTGGTACAAGATGGAGCATGCGTGCCCGGATCTGGTGGCCGAGGCGGTGTACGGCCTGCCGGAGATCAACCGTGCCGCCATCAAGGGCGCGCGCCTGATCGCCAACCCGGGCTGTTACCCGACGGCGGTGCAGCTGGGCTTCCTGCCGTTGCTGGAAGCCGGCGCGGTCGATGCCGGTTTTCTGGTGGCGGACGCCAAGTCGGGCGTGTCCGGCGGCGGGCGCAAGCCGGAAACCCACATCCTGTTTGCCGAGGCGGCGGACAATTTCAAGGCCTATGCCGTCGGCGGCCATCGCCACTGGCCGGAAATCAGGCAGGGGCTGGAAACCTTTGCCGGCAAGCCGGTGGGCTTCACCTTCGTGCCGCATCTGACGCCGCTGATCCGCGGTATTCATGCGACGTTGTATGCGAAAATGAGTGCCGACATCGACTTGCAAAGTCTGTTCGAGCAGCGCTACGCAAACGAGGCTTTTGTCGACGTGATGCCCGCAGGCAGCCATCCTGAAACCCGCTCGGTGCGCGGCGCGAACGTCTGCCGCATCGCGGTGCACCGGCCGCAGGGCGGCGATACCGTGGTGGTGCTGTCGGTGATCGACAACCTGGTCAAGGGCGCGGCCGGACAGGCCGTGCAGAACATGAACATCCTGTTCGGCCTGCCGGAGGACACCGCGCTGGCTGACGTGGGCATGCTGCCCTGACTACGCCCCACACGCTTAATGCATATTGAACGCAGCCCCTGAAACGGGGAACTCCGCAGCCCGAACAGGGTCTTTGCTTGACGCAAGGCAGGTGATGCGGATAATCACCTCATACATTTTCAAGGAGTATCACCATGAATGCAGCAACCGAAATGGAAATCCCGCTGATCTTCACTGATAGCGCGGCCAGCAAAGTCAAAAACCTGATCGACGAAGAAGGCAACCCCGATCTGAAACTGCGCGTGTTCGTGTCGGGTGGCGGCTGCTCCGGCTTCCAGTATGGTTTCACCTTCGACGAAGCGCAGAATGCCGACGACACCGTGATGGTGAAAAACGGCGTCACCCTGCTGGTCGATTCGATGAGCTTCCAGTATCTGGCGGGCGCTGAAATCGATTATTCGGAAGGTCTGGAAGGCGCGCAGTTCGTGATCAAGAACCCGAACGCCACCACCACTTGCGGCTGCGGTTCGTCGTTCTCGGCGTAAGCACTGCGTCCCAATAAAAAAAGCGGCTTCGGCCGCTTTTTTTATTGGTGTGTCACGAGCGCTGCCACGGTTGAGGTTCGCAGTGGTCAGGCCGAATAAATCGCACCCAGAACACGCGCCCCCCGGGCACCGGTCACCGACGGAAGGTTGCCCGCTGCATGGTGCAGTGTCTGCCGCGCCAGCCAGGCAAAGGCGAGCGCTTCCACCCAGTCCGGGTCGATGCCGAGCGCCGTGGTGGTGGTCACCCGAAGGCTCGGCAAGCGCGCCTCGATGCGTTGCATCAGCGCGCCATTGTGCGCGCCACCCCCGCACACATAGAGCGCCCGTGCGCTGCCACATTCTCTACTTACCGCTTCGCACAGGCTCAAGGCAGTGAATTCGAGCAGGGTGGCCTGCACATTGGCGGGGGCTATCGTTTGGCTGAGGCCGCTTAGCTTCACATCCAGCCAGTCCGGATTGAATTGTTCTCGTCCGGCGCTCTTGGGGGGCGACAGTTTCAGGTAGGGGTGGCTTGCCAGCGCGGCCAGCAGGCCTGGATGGATGGCACCGCTGGCCGCCCAGGCGCCGTCGCGGTCGTAGTTGGCGCCGTTGTGCCGTTTGATCCATGCGTCCAGCAGCATGTTGCCGGGGCCGGTGTCCCAGCCGCGCACCATGCCATCCACCGGCAGATCGGTGATGTTGGCAATGCCGCCGATATTGGCGATGACGCGGTGAATCGCTGGGTGCCGCAGAACCTCGGCGTGAAAGGCGGGCACCAGCGGTGCCCCCTGGCCACCCGCCGCAATGTCGCGGCTGCGGAAATCAGCAACGACCGCGATGCCGGTGAGTTCGGCCAAGAGGGCGGCGTTGCCGATTTGCAGGGTGTAACCATCCGCGGGGCGGTGGCGCAGGGTCTGGCCGTGGCAGCCGATCGCGCGCACGCTGTCGGGGGCGGCGCCATCGAGCAAGGCGCTGGTCGCCTCGGCGTACAGGCGAGCGAGTTCATTGGCTGCGACGGCGGCAAGATGGATTTCGTCGGGTTGTGGCGTGTGCAGCGCCAGCAGTTGCGCGCGGAGGTCGTCGGCGTAGGGCAGGTAATGGCTGCGGATGAGCCGGGTCTGGCCTGCCGGGCCTATTTCAGCGAGTACGGCATCGACACCGTCGAGGCTGGTGCCGGACATGAGGCCGATATAGCGCTCGGCCTCATGTGTGGGGGCTGCACTCAATCGAGTGCAGCAAGGTTGGTATTGCGCAACAAGGCCAGTTTTTCAGACCAGTCGCTCGTCTGCTGCAGGAATTGCGCGCGCCGCGCGGTGGTGAGCGGCGGCGCCCCCGGCAGCTTGATGGCCATGGGGTTCTGCGGCTTGCCGGCAATGCGCACCTCGTAGTGCAGGTGCGGGCCGGTGGAGGCGCCCGTCGAGCCGACATAGGCGATGTTCTGCCCCTGGCTGACCGCAGTGCCCTTGCGGATGCCGGAGGCAAACGCGCTCAGGTGGGCGTAGTAGGTTTCGAATCCATTGGGATGCTGCAGGATGACGAGGTTGCCGTAGCCGCCCCGGCGTCCGGCAAACTTCACAACGGCGTCGCCGGTGGCCTTGACCCGGGTGCCGGTGGGGGCGCCGAAGTCGACACCGGTATGGGCACGGTGGAAGCCATAAATGGGATGCTTGCGCGAGTTCCTGAAGCTGGACGTGACGCGGGAGAATTCGAGCGGCGAGCGCAGGAAGCCTTTCTTGAGCGATTCGCCTTCGGGCGTGTAATAGTCTTCGCGGCCCGAGGCGTCGCGGAACAGGACGACGCGGTACGACTTGCCGGCATTGACGAACTCGGCCGCCAGCAGCTTGCCGGTGGCAATGGGCTCGCCGTTGCGATAGTCGACCGTATAGATGACGGAGAACGTGTCGCCGCGGCGCAGATCCTCGCGGAAATCCAGGCTGGTCGAGAAGGTCTCGGCCATATGGTTGGCAATCTTGTCGGGGATGCCGGCGCTGTCGGTGGCGCCATACAGCGATGACAGGATGCGGCCGGAGCGCATCACCACGCGAGTTTCGAGCAGATCGCTGCTTTCCTGAGCGGCAAAGCCGTCGCCTTGGCGGAGAACGGTCAGGGCGGGGGCACCGCTACGCTCGAACTGGATGGCCTGCAGTTGGCCATCCAGCGTGGTGGTGGCCTGGATGCGTCTGCCAACGCGTATGTCGGACGCCAGTTGGCGTACCGCATCGGTCGCGAGCAAACGCTGAATTTCCAGGTCGTCGATCTTCAGCCGCGACAGCGCATTGGCCAGGGTGTCGCCCGACTGGATCACGCTTTCGCGTTCAAACGTGCCATCGTCGCCCGCTGAAGCCAAAGCCGGCAGCGCGATGGCTTCGATCACGGTTTGCGGGGTGATGTCGAGGGTGTTGGTGTCAGGGGCCAGGCCGAAGGCGGCAACGACGCCGAAAAGCGGCAGGCTGGAGAGGGCAACCAGAGTGCGCAGGCGGAAGCGGCGTTCCGCTCCGGTCAGGCGATCGGTTAAGATTCTCAGTTTGGTGAGCGGCATGGACCGTTTCCCTTCTGTAAACGATCCGGGAGTCTAACACAAACGACCCCCCGGGGTTTTTTCAAACCAAACAGCAGTTGTGCCTGTTGGGTGAAGTGGTGTTCATATATTTTTCATATATTACGGCGCGGTCCAGGCAAACTTGACCCGCCACAGAGAGGATTGTTGATGCGGGAGGATGCTTTGCAGGAAATCAAGCGCGGAGCCGACGAGTTGCTGGTCGAGGCCGAGCTGGTCGAAAAGCTGAAAACGGGGCGGCCGTTGCGGATCAAGGCCGGGTTCGACCCGACGGCGCCGGACCTGCATCTTGGGCACACGGTGCTGCTGAACAAGCTGCGCCAGTTTCAGACGCTGGGGCATCATGTCATCTTTCTGGTGGGCGATTTCACCGGCATGATCGGCGACCCGACCGGCAAAAATACCACCCGTCCGCCGCTGACCCCGGAAGCGGTGACCGAAAACGCCAAGACCTATCAGGAGCAGGTGTTCAAGATCCTCGATCCGGCGCTGACCGAGGTGCGCTTCAACTCGGAGTGGATGGATAAGCTGGGTTCGGTCGGCATGATTCGCCTGGCGGCAACGCATACCGTGGCGCGGATGCTGGAGCGCGACGACTTTCACAAGCGCTACAGCAGCCAGCAGCCGATTGCGATCCACGAGTTTTTGTACCCCTTGATCCAGGGCTACGATTCGGTGGTGCTGAAGGCCGATGTCGAACTGGGGGGTACCGACCAGAAGTTCAATCTGCTGATGGGGCGCGAACTGCAGAAGCATCACGGCCAGCCCCCGCAGTGCATCCTGACCATGCCGTTGCTGGAAGGCCTGGATGGCGTCAACAAGATGTCGAAGTCGCTTGGCAACTATATCGGGATCAACGAGCCGCCCCAGGAAATCTTCGGCAAGCTGATGTCGGTGTCCGACGACTTGATGTGGCGCTACATACAGTTGTTGTCGTTCGAATCTCTCGCGACCATCGAAGACTGGAAGCGGGATGTGGCCGAAGGCGCCAATCCGCGCGACATCAAGGTGCGGTTTGCGCAGGAAATCGTGGCGCGCTTTCATGGCGCGGCGGCGGCGGCCCGTGCGCTGGCCGAGTTCGAGGCGCGCTTCCAGCGAGGCGCGCTGCCGGACGACATCCCGGAAATCAGCCTGCCCGGTGTGGACGGGATCCTGCTGGTGCCGCAGTTGTTGAAGCAGGCCGGGCTGGTGGCCAGCACCTCGGACGCCATTCGCCAGATTGCGGGCGGCGGCGTCAGGCTGGATGGCGAGCGCGTGGCGGATAAAGGGGTGAGCGTTGCCGTAGGGGCGACCGTGGTGGCGCAGGTCGGCAAGCGAAAATTCGCTCGTGTCACAATTATTTAAAATTCACGCTTCGAAAGTGTTGACGAAGCGTTTTTGCTCTGTAGAATGCGCACCTCTTCGAAGCGCAACGCAAGTCGCGAATCGAGGAAGCGGTAAAGAATTAAGCGGTGTGCGTCCTCCAGGACATGTGCTGAAGTTTGAAAAAAGTAGTTGAGTTTGAAAAAAGTAGTTGACGCATTCTGTAAGTTCTGTAGAATGCGCACCTCTCCAGACGGCAACGCAGCGAACGCGAAGTCGTTAAGAGATTGATCTTTAACAATTTACAGCCGATAGGTGTGGGTGTTGGTGCGGTAGTTGGGCTGGCTTAGGCTGGTCTG
>JBAQND010000103.1:0-7056 GCA_049303455.1 Thiobacillus sp. | reverse complement strand
GGCCGAGTCGATGACGCCGCGCACGAAGCGCAGATAAGCCGGCATCAGCTGCTCGGCGTCGTCCATGATGAAGACGCGGCGCACGTAAAGCTTGATGCCGTGGCGCTTCTCGCGGTCGTAGAGGTCGGAGGAGTCGATGGGGTCAGGTCTAGAGTCATAGCATTGTGCATCACATCTAGACCTGACCCCGTGGCTTCAGTGAACGTGGGCAATGTGCTCATTGCTGCGGCCTGACGTTACGCTTGAGGGACGCGGAGACAGCAAACGAAGCTTGCATGAAGTTGCTCAAGATTTTCAGAGCTCAATAAAAAAAGCATTCTCCACGCACGACATACGCCAGCCTGTACTTGAACCTGTGTAACGATCCTTAGACTGGCTTTGAAAGGCGCCACAATACCAATCCCGCGAATGCCAACTCTGATTAGGCGATGCGTGTGGAAATGAGTTCAACGGCTTTCATGCTGGAAATCGTGCCAACATTCGCAACCGTTGTCAAAAACTCCAACGATCACCTGCTGCCACAACGGACTGAACGCGCCAGTCAGGGATGCACCGCAAGCGGCGCGTCCCGCTAATGTGGGGGAAATGGTGTCTGACCCTGACCCTTCCCACGAGTCTGAGAAGAGCCATGCAAGGGCGCTGCAATTGAGAATGACCGTGGCCCAAAACACGATCTGGAATGATGGCTTCCTGGACTTGTGGCGCAGCAGCCGTTGTGCCGCCAGGGCGCCTGGCCAGCCCCCTGCCAGCGCAAAAAGGTGCAAGGTGCTTTCCCTGGTCCGCCAGCGGTCGTTTCTTGCAGCCGACTTGTCGAGTGCGTATGCGGCAAATGCAACCAGGCTGGCAGCCAGATAGAACCAGGCTACTGCGATCGGCAGCTTGCCGGCAAAGGCCGATCCCCCAACAAAGGCAAGAAAGGCCATAGTCAACATGAGGCTGGCATTGCCTTGGCCGGACGGGTTTGCCGACGGCCTGTCCTTGACGACGAATGCAACGCTGCCGGCTTGCGGCCGACCCTTGGCGTCGTGCCTGAGTTCGTAGGTCACCCGTTCATTTCCGACAGGCCGTTGTTGCCGGCTCGAAAATGATTTGATGTGAACGAAGACTCGCGGCCCGCCACCATTCGGCGTGATGAATCCAAAGCCTTTGTCATCCTTCCAGTCGGTTATTTTTCCCTGATGGCGCACAACAATTTTCCTGGGTTTGAATAAAGATAAATGGGTTCCGAACCCATTCGTGAGCGAAAACCTTCGTCTAGCCCCGGCCCCGTTCAAAACACGTCAGCCGAACATCCACGCTGAGCGACAGCGCCGTCAATGCAGCGGCCTTTGCGCGGCCCTCGGCACTGGCGCGGAAGAGATGCGGCGTCATCGCCAGCAAGTCGGCAACCTGCTCGGCGCTGGTCAGGTCTATCGAGAAGCGGACCGTTTCCGTCGGCAAGCGGCTGAAGCCTGCCGGGGTTTGCAGGTCGAGCGGGCGTTCCGGCTTCAGGCTGGGGTAGATGATCTCGCGCAGTTCGCGCAGATGATCGGGCCCGGCATCGACCTGCACCAGCAGACCGCCCGGCTTCAGTACCCGCGCAAACTCCGCATACACCGGGAAGCCGAACAGGCACAGCACCCGATCCAGCGTGCCCGATAGCACCGGCAGGTTGGCGTTGCTGCCCACCACCCAGCTTGGCCGCTTGTCCTGCTTCGCGGCCGACAACACCGCCCATTTGGAAATATCCAGCCCCAGCATGGCCAGCGTTTGTTCATCCCCCACCGCTGCGGCCAACTGGCGCAGGTAGTAACCCTCGCCACAACCGGCATCGAGACAGCTGATGCTTGCGTTGGCGGGCAGATCGGCCAGCACCGCCCGGCTCACCGCAACGGCAATCGGCTGGTAAAAGCCGGCCGTCAGAAAACGTCGCCGCGCAGCGACCATCTCCTTGCTGTCGCCCGGATCGCGCGAGCGTTTGTTTTGCACCGGCAGTAAATGCGTGTAGCCCTGGCTGGCGATGTCGAAACTGTGGCCGGACGCGCAGGTCCAGGCGGAACCGATGCAGTGCAAGGGCGTGCCGTCCAGCGGGCAGGCCAGCGCCTGGAAGGGCGTGACGCTCATAGCGCGACCTTCAGCTTGCGCCCGCCGGTAATGGCGAAACCTTCGCGCTCATAAAATGCCAGGGTCTTGTCAAACTGGGGAAGCGGTGGGGTTGTCACTTCCAGCCGCGTCCAGCCACGCGATTTGCCAAAAGACTTTGCTTGGGCCACGAGATCGAGCCCCACATTCCTTGAGCGGAATCCGGGACGCACGTATAGCTCGGGTATGGTTCCGAAGGCGCCTTCGGCGTAAAGGGCATGGCTTTCAACCATCGCAATGAACCCGACCGCACTTTGTTGCTCGTCGCGTGCAACGAATACGAAATACTTTTCACGGTTGAGAAAGTCCATGAGCCGGTCTGTTGTTCCATCGAGATCGAAATTGAATGCCTGAACACCAATGGCATCCATGATCTCTCTCAGCAACTCGCCGGCCATTTCGGCGACTTCATGCGAATCCTTGGCGGTTGCTCTAACAATGGTGATGTTCGGCGTCATCGTAATTTTGGGTCAGGTGAGCCAGCATAAAAAACTGGGGTCGGAACCGCAGGGGGCAGGCACGCGCCTGGAAGGGCGTGATGCTCATCGACTCGTGTCCTGGTAACGGATTTACACCGGGGCTTGCAAAGCTGCCTGCATCGCTTGCTCGCTCACCGGGTATTGCAACACGGCATGGACGGGAAACAGTTCCAGCAGCTTGCCGATATGCGGTTCTTCACGGGGATGCATGAACACGATCATCTTCGCATGCGGCGCAAAGCGTTGCAGGGACCTGAGCGTGACATCCAGGTTGGAGACGTTTGCCCCAGCGTAATTGTTGCCCCAGCCGTAAATGAACTCCCCCACGAAAAAATCCGGCGGCTGTTTCTGCAACGCCCGGTGAAGATTGCGGGCCGAGTCGAAACGCTCGGCCGCAATGTCCAGCTTCTGATACAAGGCGCTGAAATCGGGGTGGAAGGGGGATTCGATCAGGGAGAAAAGGGTTTGCATGGTGCTGCCGTTTACATGGGTGCTGATTGACTAAGAGAACGGGTCTTGCATTGGCGTATTGGATTGCAAGACCCCCTTTGCTATGTCTACTTAGGAGAGCTTGAGTAGCGCCTTGATCTTGGCCTTAATTTCCGCCATCTCGGTGAGCGTGATTTGGCCCTTGCGCTCCGCCTGACGGGTTTTCCAGTCGAGGTTTTTGACTTGATCGGCTAGCGCCGCGCCTGTCGCACCGCTGCCGGTGAGCACGACTTCGAAGGGGTAGCCCTTGATCTGGTTCGTGATCGGGACACAGATCAGCAATCCCGCACGCTGATTGTAGGCCTTGGGACTCAACACCACGGCAGGCCGCCGACCAGCTTGCTCGTGCCCGCTCTGTGGCGTGAAGTTCAACCAAATGATGTCGCCTTCATCGGGCACGTAGGACGCAGCCATTAAAGCAGTTCCTTGCCCTGCGCTACGCCGAAGTCTTGCTCACCATGGCGGTTCTTCGCCGTGATGCCAGCCAGAAGGTCATCCAGGGAGTAAGACGGCGATGCCGGCTCAATAATGACCCGTCCGTTTTCTGCACGCACCTCGACCGGCTGATCCAGCGTGAGATGCGCCGCTTCCATGATCGCCGCAGGCAAACGTACTGCGGGGCTGTTACCCCATTTCTTGACGAGCTGAAGTGCCATGACTGCCTCCGAAGTTGAAACGTGTGTAGATACGTGGGGAGTATAGGCTATCACCACAATAGTATCAACGAAAGTATCTACGGACTTCAAATTCAAGCATTCAGCGTGGTCGCGTCAGCAAGGGAATATCGTGTCCGACCCCATTTCTCAGATTGTCACCTTTGGTGTTCGACCCCATTTCACCTTCAAAAGGCGGGCCGGTAAAGTGTTCGCGCTTGACTACGGCCGGCTAATGGGTGGCCCCTTTGATTTGCTTTGATTTTTCAGCTTCTGATACAAGGCACTGAAATCGGGGTGGAATGGGGATTCGATCAAGGAAAAAAGTGTTTTCATGCTACTTGAACAACTGCCGGTCAATCCAGGCGTCCCAATTGATATGGCCGTCGTCAAACTGGATGGCCTTCATAATGGTGAGCGACACGAGCATAGACAGGTTGTAGAAATACTCAGTTGTATTCAACTGAACTTGTAATCCATTCATGGGTACAGTTGCCTGGAACTCGCTGTTGTGGAAGAGGGCATTTCTCAAATGGGTATAAGTAGAGATTGCGCGAGAAAGCTCGCTAGGTTTCTCCAGATAGACCTTGAACCCATAGGATTCTAGAAGCTGGTAGATCGGCTCGGAAGAGTTTTTGCTGATCCGATCCTCTACTGCACGCGCATAAGACTCAAGGCCAGAGTACAAAAGGAAGTACGATATCTCAAGGAATGGTCGCCGTTGGCGGAAGGTTTCGACGCACTTGAAGAAAAGCGAGTTGAACTTTGTTGAGTTACAAAAGGCGTCGTCGGAAAGGTGCTGTAGAGCCAATTCAATGAACTTCGCACGAGAATGGGGGAAGAAGGTATCAACACCGACTACCGCGCCGCCACCGCTGTTCCTTCTTTGCGTTGCAAGTGATTTTGGAAACAGCGTGGTCACGGACTCGTCCACGGCGATCCGCTGAATGGGTATCGAAACCAGAACGTCAAGATGCTCAATAAAGGACAAGACCGCTTCCAGTTTGGAGCACAACTCAGGGTCCAATGACTCTCCACTCACCGTTGCCGTCAGGTGGTAGAGATCCAAATCTCGTGCAAGCTTCTCAGCTTGCTGATGGTCGTTTGTGATTGGCTCAAAGGTGAGCCCCCACACTTTAATGGGGCGAGTGATTTGGATGCCGTAGAGGCCAGCGACGTAGGTCAATTAGATATCCTAATGAAAGAGTCGTGGGCGCCAAAAAGATGTGGTCCCCCATTATTTAAAGCAAGTCCTCCAGCGTCCCAAGAGAGGTCTGGTCTATCAATAACACTCGCAGCTTCTTCGCCAATTGGGAGGCGCCTGGCGTGTACCCTGACAGTGCGACTACGACAGCAACATCGGCTTCGTAAAATGATTTGCCAGCATATATCTCCTGAACGGCGCCGTTTCCAACCGGCACCCGATAGTTCTTGCATTGGATCGCGACCGAGGTGTCGTTCTTCTTCGCAAGGATATCGACTCCTTGGTCGCCGCTGGGTGGCGTCAACGTGGCAGACCAGCCAGAGTTGTGGAGCATCAGCAAACAGGCTTGCTCAAAGGCGGAGCCGTCGGACGGAGCGACGTCGGGGAGAGTGGCTGCTGGCTCGACCAGTTCGTTTACGAGTTGCGCGATGATTGAGACCCAATTCACGTCTAAGCCAAATTCCTCTGAAATTTGGTGCAGGTGACTGAGTGCTTGACCGACTCCGGGATTTTTGTTGATGAAACGAAGTATCTCCTTGATCCACCTCTCGTTGTCGACCTCTCCATAGTCGCCAGAAAGCTCTGTCTGTCGACGCTTTATGGACAGGGCTTCGTGATACTTTGATATCTCTTTGTCAATGGCGGTAAGCGCCGCTTCGATGCTTAGTGTGTCTAGTTGATGAGCACTCGGATCAATAGGTATTCGATCTAGTGCCGCCACAAACCGGGCTTTTGTCTCATCGTTCTTACGCGCGCGTTCGGCGTGCAGACTTCGCAAGTCGCTTGTCCAAGCCGCTGAGGTCGATTCACGTAAGCTCCGCTCATGTTTTCGCTCGATCAGTCCACCCTGCTCATCAGTGACGCGGATAGCTGCCTCGATACTTGCTCGCCGCTTCTGCAGCCGTTCATGGGCAGCGGCAACAAACTGGTCGTGCTGCGATTGAAGTGTATCGATTACAGACTGTATATATGGCTTCATCAAAATGGGTCAGTAAGAACCAAAAGGGTCAGCATCAATATTCAATCGCACCCTTGCGCTGCTTGTGGTCAGCAGCCATCAGCTTGTGGGCGAGGGCTTGTTTAAACTCCAGCGCTTCGTAGGCATCATTGAAGCCGCGGCGCTTTGACGCCTTTTCAAGGAACGCCTTGTGGTCGTGGCGTACGGGTTGGAATTTCAGGTCAGCCATTTTGTAGGTTTTTGGACGCTTCCCTTTATCCGCTACGCTTCCCAAGGCTGGTTGTCCGGATTGCTCAAATCCCGGCTGCCGTGCAGCACCGTCAGCACCAAAGCATGGTTGGAGGCGATTTGGTAAATGATCCGATAGCCCTGAAACACTATTTCCCGAATGTCGTCACGATCCGTTTCCGGCACCCGACGTCCCAGATTCGGGAAGCCGCGAATCGCCTCTGCTCGGGCAATTATGCGCTGGATGAATTGCCGTGCATAAATGGGTGAGTCCTGTCCGATGTAAGTACGCAAGTGTTTGAGATCTTCACGTGCGGTGTGTGACCAGACAAGATTCACGGCTGCTCGCCAAGCAACTCGTGCACGACCTCTTCATGAGACAGCACGCGCCCATCGGCGGCATCTTTCAAACCGGCCTCGATTTTTTGTCGCACATAAAATTCATACATGAGGTCGTCGAACGTTGCTGTGTCCGGCAAATGCTCGATCACCTCGCGCGCCATTTCCTTGACTGACTGCATGGTACGTCCTCCACGATAATCAACGCCTGAAGTTTACTCGCATCCCGGCGGGGCCGGGCTTGCTTTATGTCGCTTGCAGATCAACCCGGCAGCATCGCCAGCAACCCATTCAACCGCCGCACGAAACTCGCCGGATCATCGAGCTGGCCGCCTTCTGCCAGCAGCGCCTGCTCGAACAGCAGGTTCGCCCAGTCGGCGAAGCGGTCTTCGTCGGATTCGCTGTCGAGGCGCGTGACCAGGGCGTGGCTCGGGTTGATCTCCAGCGTGGGTTTCACCGTGGGCGCGGCCTGGCCGGCGGCCTTCAACAGGCGTTCGAGGTTGGCGCTCATGTCACCTTCGCCGGTGACGAGGCAGGCGGGCGAGTCGGTGAGGCGGTGGGTGACGCGGACGTCCTTGACGCGCT
>JBAQND010000102.1:0-7409 GCA_049303455.1 Thiobacillus sp. | reverse complement strand
GTCGGATGGGTCGACAGGACGTATTTGCCGTCCGGCGTAATCGCCTGGTGATGGGTCCATCCGGACACCGGGATTTCGGCCATGACATGGCCATGCCCGGGATGGACGACATACAGCTTGCTGTTGGGCGTGTCTGCGGGCGCGCCTTCCGGCACCCGGCTTTCCTTGAGACTTCCCGCAATCAGGTATTCGCCATCCGGCGTGGCGACCAGGCCGTGGGGGTTTTCCAGCCCGTCGTAGCGTTTGATGATTTTCCCGTTGGCGGCATCAACCGCGATCACGGCATTGCCCGAACCGAGCGGAATGTAGGCAGTGGGCGCTGCGTATGCGAGGGTTCCGCCGCCCAGGCAGATCAGCCCGGCGATGCATGCTTTGAATCCCATCTCTTTTCTCCTGCTTGAAGACGTCGATTTGCACGGCGGGCCCAGCCTTGACACTCAGTTCCGGGTCGCGGGGCAGGCTGCCAGAGCTCCATCGCCGCCATGGCATGCGATGCAAGTCCCGTTATAGACTGCCTCGCCAAACATCGTCGGGAAGGTCGATCGCGCGCGCATCGGGCATCCCGCTCTCCGCTCGAAAAAACTCCCGGGCGTGTCACCTCACCATTTCGAGTTTGGTCACGGTCAACGCGCCATTCACCCGGTCAGCGACAAAACGAACCCTGTCGCCGGGTTGGACCTGGTCAAGCCAACCGGCATCCTGTACGCGAAATACCATCGTCATGCCCGGCATATCCATGTTTTGCAAGGGTCCATGCTTGAGCGTGATCTTGCCCTGAGCCTTGTCCACCTTCTTCACCAGCCCTTCACTGAGCATGGCGTTCATGGCGGCAGGGTGTGTCGCCCTGCCGGGCTCCATATGCGAGGCCTCTGCCCAGGCCGGCATCCCGAAAGACAGGCTCGTGCCAACTGCAAGTGTGGTCAACATCAGTTTCATATTCGTTCCTATTAATAGTGAGCGTAGGTCATTGCGGACCCATCCCGGTTCACGAGAAAAACCTCATAGGGATCCTTGCGTCCGCCAACTTCCATGCCGGGCGACCCCATTGGCATGGCCGGCACGACCAGCCCGCGGGCGCGCGGCTTTGCCTTGAGCAGGCGCGTGATCTCCTTCGCCGGGACGTGGCCTTCGATCACATACCCGTTGACCTCAGCCGTATGGCAGGAATCGTATCCGGCTGGCACGCCGAGGCGGACTTTGTGCTGCGCCACGTTGTCCGTGTCGTGACTTCTGACCCTAAATCCATTCGCCTTGAGGTGGTCGATCCACTTATTGCAGCATCCGCATGTCGGGCTCTTGTAAACATCGATCACCGGGGTTGTCGGGGCGGCCCAGGTCGCCTGGGCAAGACCAAGGACGAGAAGGCTGGCAACAAAACTTTTCATGGGAAGCCTTTGTTCAGGATTGGGGTCAGTATGGAATGGGGTTCGCACATCAACCTGACAGATGGATTACATTTGTGTCATCTTCGATCCAGACAGGGATGCTGCCGTCACTCGACCATCACCTTGCCCATCATGCCGGCCTCCATATGACCGGGGATCAGGCAGGCAAAATCCACGCTCCCCGACTTGTCGAACTGCCAGACGATCCCGCCGCGCTGGCCGGCCTTCAGCGTGATCATGTTGGGCTCGGCATGCTCCATGCCGGGCATCTTGCGCATCATGTCGGCGTGCGCCTTGAGATCGTCCAGGCTGCCGATCACCATTTCATGCGGAATCTTGCCGGCGTTCCTGACGAAGAAGCGGACGGTCTCGCCGGCCTTGACGCTGATATTGTCCGGCGTGAATCGCATGGCGTCGTCCATGGCGACTTCGATGGTGCGGTCCACCTTGGCCGGGTCGCCTGGCTTGCCCGTCATCGACGCAGGTACTGTCTTCTCCATGGCGGACATGTCGTGGCCGCCTGGCATCATCTTGTGGCCATCCATGCCATGCCCGCCGGCGTGGTCCCCCGCCGCCAGGGCAATAGCCGGTAGCACGCCAAGAATCAGAATTGACAGTGTCTTAAGTTTCATCATGTTGCTCCTAATGAAGTCGAGTGATTCGATCGTGGTTGCAATACATCAGAACCAGAAACGCACGCCGGCAACCCAGCGTGTTTCATCTGTTTTTTCGCCCGCAGCGCGGGCCGTGTCGGCGGTCTTGCCGAATTTTCCGGCGCGCTCCACGCCGACATAGGGTGCGAACTGGCGCGTGAATTCGTATCTCAGACGCAGGCCCGCCGCACCGTCGGAAAGACCGCTGCCGATGCCCAGGGCTTCGTCATTTTTTCCATAGGCGTTGATTTCAAGGCGCGGCTGCAAAACGAGCTTTTGCGTGAGCAGCAACTCGTACTCCGCTTCCAGGCGTAGCGCAGTTCTTCCGTTGTCGCCGACATAGGCAGCCGCATCGACTTCGAACCAGTAAGGTGCGAGGCCCTGCACGCCGAAGGCCAGCCAGCCGCGATCGGGGCCCGCGCCACTGTCGTAGCGCACGCCCATCTGCGTATCCCAGAATGTGGCGATGGCATGACCCCAGAGCAGCTCGGTGCGGGCTTCCTGCAGCTTGCCCTTGCCATAATCGCCTTCCGCCTTGATGACCAGCCGGTCGTAGTTGCGCCCGAACCAGGCCTGGGCTTCGTAGGCGGTGGCATTCCCCTCGCGCGTGTCCACGCGCTCCAGACGGTCAACCAGCAGGCTGCCGAAGCTGTGCTCATCGGCAAGACGAAGCCGGCGAGGTCCAGGGAGGGCGTATTTACCGCTGTCCAGGGTGTAGCCACCCGAATAGGCATGCGGGTCGCGTGCGTCGGGCGGGGCAGATCCCTGCGTGTTCATTTCGCCATGATCCATGCCCGGCATTTCACCGGCGGTTTGCGTCTTTTCCGGTCTCATACCGGGTATCGCACTGCGATCCATACCGCTGTGGTCCATTGCCGGCATCGCATCCCGGGCCGCCTTGGGCTTGACCGCGTCAGGAGGCGGCGCACCCTGATGCTGAGCATGATCCATCGTCTCGGCGGCGGGACTGCTTTGCGCCCAGACAGGCGTCACGCCAAGGCCGATGATTGCCATTGCAATTACATTCATTCGCTTGTTTGTCATCTTCATATTCCGCTCGTTGCTGTCGGCGCTCACGCCACCACCACTTCGCGGAACATGCCCGCATCCATATGCAGGAGCAGGTGGCAGTGCCAGGCCCAGCGGCCGAGGGCGTCCGCGCTGACCAGGAAGCTGACACGCTGTGCCGGCTGCACGTTGATGGTGTGCTTGCGCGCCAGGAACTGTCCGTCCGGGCTTTCCAGTTCGCTCCACATCCCGTGCATGTGCATGGGATGGGTCATCATGGTGTCGTTGTGGAGAATGACGCGTAGCCGTTCGCCATACCGGAAATGCACAGGCGTGGACTTGCCGAACTCGAGGCCGTCGAGCGACCAGGCGTAGCGCTCCATGTTGCCGGTCAGATGCAGCTCGATCTCGCGCTCGGCACCGCGCGGGTCGATCGGCCCACCTATCGTGTGCAGGTCGGCGTAGGTCAGCACGCGGCGGCCGTTGTTGCGCAGGCCAACCCCGGGGTCGTCCAGATTGGTGCGTGCCATGTCCACCCGCATGTCGGTGCTGGCGCCATATTCGGTTTTCGCGTGGCGCGCCTGCGTACTCGGCCTGGCCAATTTGCCGTCCATGGCCATTCCGGCTGGCATGGCGTGCTTGCCGTGGTCCATGGCCATTCCGCCATGATCCATGCCGCTCATGCCGGCCATCCCGTTCATGCCGCCGGAACTGCCGTGATCCATGCCAGCCATGCCGCCAGCCATGCCGCCGCCCATGCCGCCCATCATGTCTGCCATGGTCAACCATTCGGCCTTGTCCGGTTCCGGTACCGTGGCAGACAGCCCATGATGGATGGCGAGCGTGCCGCGCGCGAAGCCAGTGCGGTCCATCGACTGCGCGAAGATCGTGTAGGCGTCATCCCTGGGGGTGACGATCACGTCGTAGGTTTCGGCCACGCCGATGCGAAGCTCGTCCACCGTCACCGGCTCGACATCCTGGCCGTCGGCCTGCACTACGGTCATTTTCAGCCCGGGAATGCGCACATCGAAGAACGTCATCGCGCCGGAGTTGATCAAACGGAGCCGCACGCGCTCGCCCGGGCGGAACAGCCCGGTCCAGTTCCCGGTCGGGGTGGTACCGTTAACGAGATAGGTATAGGCGTAAGCCGAGATGTCGGCCAGATCGGTCGGGCTCATGCGCATCTCGTTCCACATCTTGCGTTTGTCGAACGCCGCCTTGAATCCGTCGCGCGAGACGTCGCGAAAGAAATCGACCACCGTGGGCTGGTTGAAGTTGTAGTAGTCGCTTTGGATCTTGAGCTTGGCGAAGACGCGCATGGGATCTTCGTCCGTCCAGTCCGACAGCTGCACGACGTAGTCGCGATCGGCCTGGATCGTCTCGCCG
Source organism: Thiobacillus sp. (assembly GCA_049303455.1). Classification (GTDB taxonomy): domain Bacteria; phylum Pseudomonadota; class Gammaproteobacteria; order Burkholderiales; family Thiobacillaceae; genus Thiobacillus. Next base: position 2,977 of record JBAQND010000102.1, on the reverse strand, counting down.
CCGGCCGCTTCGATGACGATGGCGCCGTACATGCCGGTCTGCTCCTGCAGGCCGGAGTGGGAGTGATACCAATAGGTGCCGGTCTGCTCCACCTTGAAACGATAGGTGAAGGTTTCTCCTGGCGGGATGCCCTTGTAGCTGATCCCCGGCACACCGTCCATCTCGAATGGCAAGAGAATGCCATGCCAGTGAATGGACGTGTCCACGGGGAGCCGGTTGGTGACGCGGATGGTCACGGTATCGCCCTCCCGCCAGCGCAGCGTTGGCCCAGGCATCGATCCGTTGATGGTCGTGGCCATACGCGGCCTGCCGGTGAAGTTGGCCGGCGTTTCCGCGATCACGAGGTCAAACTCCGTACCCTGGAGGACCGGGGCGCTGCCTGTCGTGGTGTCGGCGGCATCCGCCCAGACCGGCTTGATGGCTGACGGCAAGCCAAGCAGAAGACCGCCCGCCGCAAGCCCCTGAACGAACCGGCGGCGTGGCAGATCCGGTACCGCCAAAGAAAGCGAAGATTGAGGCATCGAATAAAGTTTCATGTGGGGCCGCTCTCCAATTCAGATTGGACTGCATCCTGAGGGGGCGCACCCGACATGAATCTGACGACTGAGTTACAAATCTGCAATGCGGTGCCTCTGCAGGCGTGCGCTGTGGCAGGATGCAGCCATCCAAGTTAGTCTCCTGAACATGAAAATCCTGATTGTCGAAGACGAACCCAAGACGGGCGATTACCTGAAACAGGGGCTCACCGAAGCCGGGTTCGTCACGGACCTGGCGCGTGAGGGATGGGACGGGCTGGATCTTGCCAAAACCGGCCACTACGACCTGATGATCCTGGATGTGATGCTGCCCGGCCTCAATGGCTGGCAGGTCCTGGAAGGCGTGCGCCGGGCCAGGATCGACATGCCGGTGCTGTTCCTGACCGCGCGCGACCAGGTCGAGGACCGGGTCAAGGGGCTGGAACTGGGGGCCGACGACTATCTGGTGAAGCCCTTCGCCTTTGCCGAACTGCTGGCCCGGGTGCGCAGCCTGGTACGCCGGGGGCATAACAGCCTGGAATCCACCGTCCTCAAGGCGGCCGACCTGGAACTGGATCTGCTGCGGCGGCGCGCCACGCGGGCGGGGCGCAAGATCGAGCTGACCGCCAAGGAGTTTGCCCTGCTGGAACTGTTTCTGCGCCGCCAGGGCGAAGTGCTGCCGCGCAGCCTGATCGCCTCGCAGGTATGGGACATGAATTTCGATTCCGACACCAACGTCATCGACGTGGCGGTGCGCCGGCTGCGGGTCAAGATCGACGAGGGCTTTGAATTCAAGCTCATCCATACCGTGCGGGGGATGGGCTATGTGCTGGAAACATTCCCGGAAAACGCGGAACCATGAAAACCCTGTCACTGACCGCCCGGATCAGCCTGCTTTTTGCTGTGACGGCTGCACTGGTCTTGCTTGTAACGAGCTACTTCCTGACGCAAAAGGTGGAGGCCCATTTTGAAGAGGAAGATCGGATCGAACTCAATGGCAAGCTGGCGCTCGTCCGGAACCTGTTCACGCAAGCCTCAAACAGCAAAACGCTGGACCGTCTGCCCCAGCAACTGGACGACGCCCTGGTTGGCCATCATGGGCTCGCCGTCGTCGTGACCGATGCGACGGGAAATATCTGGTTCGCCACCTCGGGCGCGGATTTTCCGGGCATGCTGCTGCAAGCCTGCCAGGCCCGACCGGCGGCGTGTACGGATGGGGCCTTGCATCAATGGGAACAAAACGGCGTCAGCCACCGGGGCATGGCCGTGTCGATCACGGCAGGCAGCGGCGGGCCCTACACCGTGGCCGTGGCACAGGACATCGAGCACCATGCGCTTTTCATGGACACGTTCCGCTCGGTGCTGGGAATCGCCATTGCCCTGGCCGCCCTGGCCATGGCCGGCTTGGGCTGGATCGTTACCCGGTGGGGGCTCTTGCCCTTGCGCCAGGTCACCGACACCGTGGCCGGCATTTCCGCCGAACGTCTCGGCGCGCGCCTTCCGGCTTCAGGGCTTCCGGCCGAACTCATGCCGCTTGCTGCCGCTTTCAATGCCATGCTGGCCCGTCTGGATGATTCATTCCGGCGGCTCTCCGAGTTCTCTTCCAACATCGCGCACGAACTGCGCACCCCCATCTCCAATCTCATGACCCAGACCCAGGTGGCGCTTTCCGGTGCGCGCGACAATAACGAATACAAGGAAGTCCTGTACTCGAGCCTGGAAGAATACGAACGCATGGCCCAGATGGTCGGCGACATGCTCTATCTTGCCCAGGCCGACAACGGCCTCCTCTCACCGGGCCGGGAAAGCATCAACCTGGCCAATGAAACAAATGGCCTGTTCGACTATTTCGAGGCGTGGGCGGAGGAGCGCGGCGTTTCGCTGGCCCTGACGGGATCGGCCACCGTGCCGGGCGACCGGCTGATGCTGCGGCGTGCGCTCAGCAACCTCATATCGAACGCCATCCGGCATACGCCACCTGGCCAGACCGTGCGCGTATCGCTGGCGATGCACGGCAACAAGGCCGTCGTTGCCGTCGAAAACCCCGGCCCCGAAATTCCGGCCGAGCATCTCCCCAGGCTCTTCGACCGTTTCTACCGCGTCGATCCCTCGCGCCAACGCAAAGGCGATGGCGCCGGGCTGGGGCTTGCCATCGTCAAATCCATCATCGACGCACATGGCGGTTCGATCAAAGTCGCATCCGCCAATCAGGCGACGCGGTTCCATCTCACCTTGCCTGCGTTGGCTGAATGATGCATAGCGGTACCGATCCTGCGGCATAAATGACCGGTGTCGGCCGTAGGCCGGTCAGGAACTCACCCCAGATGGCTGCTCCTGTTAAGGGTTGTACGATGCCTGCCCTCACGCGCGGGCCTACCGGTACGCGCTAACCCAGCGGGCAGGCGTCGGACAAGCCTCGAGGGAGGAAACCGCGGGATGCACCGATGGCGGCTAGAGAGCCT
>JBAQND010000101.1:0-2249 GCA_049303455.1 Thiobacillus sp. | reverse complement strand
GTACCGGTACTCAAGCCGCTGCATGGCGTCCCCTTTGCCGCTGTTAGCCCAAACGGTGCTCTTTGACGTATTCCCGCAAGGCTTCGTCCATCCGGGTTTGCCAGCCTTCGCCGGTTGCACGGAAGGTTTCGACCACCTCACGGGATAAGCGGATGGTAATGCGCTCTTTGGTGACCGCTGACTTGGGGCGACCGCGCACACCGAGCTTTTTGATGAGCGATGGCGGCAGCGCCTCGGCGGCGGGCCTGAATTTCGCCAACTCTTCGGCGGTCAGTTCGCGGACTTCGCCATCCGCATCAATCAATGGTTTGCGGTTTGCCATGACTTTTCGCCTCTCTTGCGTTCGCTTTGCGGAAGCTGATAATCCGTATCCCCGTCCGGGTCTCGGTAAAGCACAGCACATGCAGTCGGCCATCCAAATAGCATAGTGCGATGTAGCGGGTTTCACCGTACTCCTTCCGGGTGTCCGGGAACATCAGCGCAGTATTGAAATCGACCTCCGCAACTCGCTCGAAGGACAACCCGCGTTCGCGTATGTTGCGGTCATTCTTGGCGGAATCGAAGGTGATTTCCATTTAATATAGTGTATGTACAATAATAATTCCGGTCAAGATCAGGCTCGGATGAGAGCAGGGACTAGATGTGAATAAAGGGTGATCACGGCGTTTGCGCCGCGTGCTTCTCACGAAGAAACGGAAAATGGTCGGAAAATAGGGTCACGATTGTTTTATTGTCAAGAGGGTGGAGAGAAAAGGGGGCGTTACCCTTTCCTTGGATTACGTATTTGGCCGAATACGCAACATGAGTACCAGCGGATCAATCGCGGATTCGCTAAACCCATGATGTAAATAAAACCTGCGGGCGTGATCATGCAGGGCATGCACGACGAGTGCGCGAATTCCGATCTCCTGGGCCAGGCGGGCGGTGCGCAAGATGGCATCCCGAAGCAGGTCTGCGCCGAGTCCTTTGCCATGGTAGCCCCGATCGACGGCCAGACGGGCAAGTACCATGACCGGAACAGGATCGGGCATGTTGCGCCGAATGGCGCTGGCCGCGGTGGCATGGTCGACGGCCCCGGCTGCCAGCGCGTAGTAGGCATATACGATATGCGCGTCATCCGCGACTACGAAGGTTCGCGATGCGCCCGAAGATTGATTGCCCAGGGCGCGGCGTTTCAGCCAGTTGTGCATGACGGGCTCACCACAGTCAAACGCCGTTACATCGTGTTCGGAGCGTAGCAAGGTGGGCGCATCCAATCTCGTCACTTTTCCCATAGCGGCCGGCGTGCAAGCAAACGATCCAGGGCGGGGTTGGCTTCGACCGGCGCATCCAGCAAGGCGGTGAATCGCATAAAGGCTTCATCATCCAGTGCAAAAAAGGTGCGATCCAGTACGATGGCCTGAGCTTTTTCGCAGGCGGCTTCAAGCATGAAATCGGAACGATTCTTGCCGAGTGTGCTGGCTGCCCGGTCGATCAGGTCTCGCTGCTCGGAGCGAGCCCGCAGGTTAATGGAGATGTCGCGCATGGTGTTGTCCCTACAATGAATACACGCCGCTTACTTTATTGCGGGTGTGTATGTGTTGTCAATACATTTTCCGGAACAAAGGGGACGCTACCAGGTAGCGTCCCCTTTTTGTTTAACGAGAAAGGGTCAGGTCTAGATAAGTAGTGCAGGCATACGCGTACTGGTGTTTAGGCGTCATCTCTGTCGCACTGCGGCACCAGCGCCTTGACGGCTTTCTGGTGGTTTGCATGGCAGCGTGGCAGATGTTGTTTTTGCGGGTTCTGGTATTTTGCCGGCGACACAATACAATGTGTGTATTGTGTACAACCCAGTGAGGCCGAACGATGAGCACGACCATTACCATCCGTGTAAGCGAGGAAACCCGTTCCGATTTGGAGCGGATCGCGCGCAATTCCCAGCGCTCCAGGTCGTATATCGCCGCTGAAGCGCTGGATGCCTATCTGGCGAAGCGCCGTTGGCTGGAAGCCAAAATCAGTGCGGCGGATGCCTCTGGTGTGATGAGCGATGAGGAAGTCGAGGCGCTGTTTCTGGAACTGACGTGAGGATTGAGTGGTCGGTTGAGGCGGGGCACGATTTGCGGGAGGTGCATGCCTCCATTGCCCGGGACAACAAGACTGCGGCGGCCAGGGTGATACGTGCCATTCGCGAAGGGGTGCAGGCGCTGTCGACGAATCCGTTAATGGGACGCATCGGCGGTGTGGCGGGCACACGCGAACTGGTGTTA
>JBAQND010000100.1:0-18025 GCA_049303455.1 Thiobacillus sp. | reverse complement strand
TTTCTTCACGGAATCGATGGCGGCGCGCCACACCTTCGTCACCTGCGCGACGTAGGCCGGGCTGCGCTGGCGGCCTTCGATCTTGATCGCGGCGATGCCGATCTTCAGCATCTCCGGCAGAAGATCGAGCGTATTGAGGCTGGTCGGCTCCTCGATGGCGTAATAGGTTTCGCCGCCGACGTCGAAGCGGCCCTTGCACAGCGTCGGGTAGCCGGCCTTTTCGCCGCGGCCGTAGCGGTCGAGCAGCACGCCGTTCAGACGCGACTCCAGCCCGCTCGGGGTGTCGGTCCACTGCACCGCTTTCGGCGGCGAGCACACCCCCGCCGTGTTGGGCGACTCGCCGGTGCAGTACGACGACAGCAGGCAGCGCCCCTCGACCATCACGCAGAGGCCGCCGAAGCCGAACAGCTCGATCTCGACGTCGGTGTGCCGCACCACGTTTTCCACCTGCGGCAGCGACAGCACGCGCGGCAGCACGGCGCGCTGGATGCCGAAGTGCTCGCGGTAGAAGTTCACCGCCTCGTAGCTGGTGGCCGAGCCCTGCACCGACAGGTGCAGCCTCAGGTCCGGATGATTTTTCACCGCGTAGCGCATCAGCCCGGCGTCGGCGAGGATCACCGCATCCATGCCGAGCTTGGCCGCGCGGTCGACCGCGCCGGTCCAGCGGCTCCAGGTGTCGGGCTGCGGGTAGGTGTTGAGCGCGAGCAGAACTTTGCGGCCGCGGTCATGCGCGTAGCGCAGCCCTTCGGCGGCCTGCGCCTCGTCGAAGTTGAGGCCGGGGAAGGCACGCGCGTTGGTGTTGTCGCGGAATCCCATGTAGACGGCGTCGGCGCCGTGGTCGATGGCGGCCTTCAAGGACACCAGGCTGCCCGCCGGGCAGATCAGGTCAAGCGGCATGACTGTTCTCCTTCCAGGGTTGGCCGGCACGCGAACCCTGGCGGCTGTCGCGCCGCGTCAGTTCGTCGGCGATGCCGTTCAGCACGTCCCACTTTTTCGCGCACCACGCGGGCGCGAGCAGGATGTCGACCGCGGCGGTGCCGGTGACGCGGTGGTACACCACGTCCCACGGCGTGCGCTCGATCAGGTCGGCGGCGATGCGCACGTAGTCCGCCTCGGCCAGCGGCGTATATTCGCCGCGCTTCCATTCGATCGCAAGCCGGGTGTGTTTCACCACGTGCAACGGGTGCAGCTTGAGGCCGTCGACGCCGACGTCGAGCACGCGGTCGAGGCTGGCATGGCTGTGGGCGGCGTCTTCGCCGGGCAGGCCGACGATGAGATGGCAGCACAGCGGAATGCCGCGCGCCCGCGCCGAGCGGGCGGCGGATTCGTATTCGGCGAAACCGTGGCCGCGGTTGACGCGCGCCAGGGTGGCGTCGAATGACGACTGCAGCCCGAGTTCCAGCCACACCTCGTGGCCGCGGTCGCGGTATTCGGCCAGCAGGTCCAGCACTGGCGGCGGCACGCAGTCGGGGCGCGTGCCGATCGCCAGCCCCATCACGTCGGGCGCCGCCAGCGCGGCGTCGTACAGCGCGCGCAGCTCGTCGACGTGCGCATAGGTGTTGGTGTAGGCCTGGAAATAGGCGATGAAGCGGCGCGCGCCGGTGCCCCGCGCGATGCGGCCGCGCGCGCGGTCGAACTGTTCGTCGAGCGGCGCCGGGTCGCGCGCCCCGGGGGAAAAGGACTTGTTGTTGCAGAAGGTGCAGCCGCCGATGCCCTTCGTGCCGTCGCGATTGGGGCAGGTGAAACCGGCGTCGAGCGCGACCTTGTGCACCCGCTCGCCGTGCCGCGCCAGCATGGCGCGACCGAAGGTATGGATGCGGTCGGTGAGCATGCTCACGCCGCCGCGCCGCCCGGATCCGGCTTCACGCCGGTAAGCAGGTAGTCGATCAGCTCCTGCACGCTGCGGATCGCACGGCCGAACGGCAGTCGCTCGCTGCCGCGGAAGAACAGGCCCTTGTTGACGTCGCCCTTCAGCGCGGCCACCAGCTGCGAATCGATGCAGAACTGTCCGGCTTTTGCCAGGCCGTCGCGCAGGCCGCATTGCGTCAGGCAGTGCAGGCCGATGGCGCAGCGTTTGGGGTCGGCGCGAGCCACGGCCTGCAGCTTCGCCTCGCGCTTGAGGTAATTGGCGAGCCACGGGGTGTTCACCGCGCGCGCGGGCAGGCCGGCGACGCTCATGAAGGTGACGATGTCCTCGGGCTGCGCGTCGGCCAGCACGCGCTTGAAGTTGGGGTGGGCGTCGCCTTCCCCGGTGACGGCAAACGGCGTGCCGACCTGCACCGCCGCGGCACCGAGTGCCAGCGCGTCCAGCAGTTTCTCGTGGCTGTTGATGCCGCCGCCGACGATGACGGGGATCCGTCCGCGCGCGATGCCCAGGTCGTCGAACGCCTTGAAAATGCCGGGCAGCACCCCGGCGAAATCGAAGCGCGTGTTGTCCAGCTCGGTCGGGTTGGGCGCGCCGAGGTGGCCGCCCGCGAATTTGGGGTGCTCGATCACGATGGCGTCCGGCAGCCTTCCGCCGCTGCCCAATTTCTTCAGGCGCGCCCATTTCTTCAGCACGATGGCGACGCCCCGCGCGTCCGACAGGATCGGGATCAGCGCGACATCGGGATAGTCTTCGGTCAGCTCCGGCAGGTCGAGCGGCAGCCCCGCGCCCATCACGATGGCCTGCGCACCCGAGGCACACGCCTGCCGCACCAGGGCCGGATGCGCGGCCACCGCCTTCATCGCGTTGACCGCGACCAGGCCATGGCCCGCAGCGATCGCCAGCGCGGCCTTGATCTCGCGATCAAGCGCAATCAAATTCAGGCGGTTCAGTTCGTCCTTGTCCCGGCAGTGCTGTGCCTGCGCCGTCAGATCGGCATGGTGATGCCGCAGGTCGATGCTCGCAATCGTGCCCACCGCGCCCGCCCTCGCCACCGCGCCTGCCAGCCGGTGCGCCGATACGCCCACCCCCATGCCGCCCTGCACGATGGGCAACAGGGTGCGGCCGCGAATGGCGAATGCCGTGGGCGATGTCATGCCGGTTCTTCCATTCTTCATAAGGAGTTAGTATAACAACATCAAGACCCGCTTATCCCGATATCGACGCCTGTCCGCCGCGCCGCCAAAGCGTGCCTGCTGACGCTTTGGCGGCCCACAATCCCGGCAAATGCCCTGCGGGTGTTCACCCACCCTGCCTAAACGCCTACAATGCCGGGTCTTACTGGCTGGCCTTTAATCTGCAATGTTCACGGGCATCATTCAATCCATCGGCCGCATCCACGAATACGAAGCCCGCGGCGCCGACGCGCGCATGGTCATCGCGGGCGGCGGACTGGACTTGTCCGACGTCGCGCCCGGCGACAGCATCGCGGTCAACGGCGTCTGCCTCACCGCGGTCACGCTGACGCCGGACAGCTTCAGCGTCGACGTCTCGGCCGAAACCCTGCGTTGCACCGAAGGCTTCATGCCGGGCGCCGAAGTCAACCTGGAGAAGGCGCTGCGGCTGGCCGACCGCCTCGGCGGGCATCTGGTTTCGGGGCATGTCGACGGCGTCGGCACGGTGCATCGCTTCGTGCCGGTGGGCGAATCGCAACTGCTGGAAATCGACGCGCCGCGCGAGCTTGCGCGCTATATCCTTCGCAAGGGCTCGATCACGGTGAATGGCGTGTCGCTGACGGTCAACCATGTCGACGGCGCGCGCTTTGCGCTCAACCTCATCCCGCACACGCTGGAGATGACGACGCTCAAGCACCTGCAGGCGGGCAGCCGTGTCAACCTCGAAGTCGACATGATCGCGCGCTACGTCGAGCGCCTGGCCCAATTCACGAATACAACGGACAAAGACTGATGAGCCTCGCCACCACCCTGGAAATTATCGAAGAGCTGAAAGCCGGCCGCATGGTCGTGCTGGTCGACGAGGAGGACCGCGAAAACGAGGGCGATCTCGTCATGGCCGCCGAGCACGTAACCCCCGACGCGATCAACTTCATGGCCAGGTACGGGCGCGGCCTGATCTGCCTGACGCTGACCGATGACCGCTGCCGTCAACTCGGCCTGAAGCAGATGGTGTCCGACAACCAGACCCCGCATGGCACCGCCTTCACCATTTCAATCGAGGCAGCCGAGGGCGTCACCACCGGGATTTCGGCGGCCGACCGCGCGGTCACCATCCAGGCCGCGGTGAAGCGCGACGCCAAGCCTACCGACATCATCCAGCCCGGCCACATCTTCCCGCTGCGCGCGCAGCCCGGCGGCGTGCTGGTGCGCGCCGGCCACACCGAGGCCGGCTGCGACCTCGCGGGGCTGACCGGGCTGGTTCCCGCATCAGTGATCTGCGAAATCCTCAAGGACGACGGCACCATGGCGCGCCTGCCCGACCTGGTGCCGTTCGCGCAGGAGCACGGCCTGAAGATCGGCGCCATCGCCGACCTCATCCATTACCGCAACCAGACCGAAAGCCTGGTCGAGCGCGCCGCCGACCGCCTGATCCAGACCGTATACGGGGCCTTTCGCCTGATCGCCTATCGCGACAAGTGCGCCGGCGAAACCCACCTTGCGCTGGTCAAGGGCGAGATCCATGCCGACCACGAAACCCTGGTGCGCGTGCATGAGCCGCTCTCGGTGATGGACTTTCTCGACGTCACCGGCGGCGGCCACTCGTGGCCGATCATGGGCGCGATGGAGCGCATCGCCGAATCGCAGTCTGGCGTGCTGGTTTTATTACATCGGCCGGAAACGGCCGATGCGCTGCTGCACCGCATCAACCCGGCGCCCGTTGACAGCCGCAAATACGACCTGCGCGACTACGGCATCGGCGCGCAGATCCTGCGCGACCTCGGCGTCGGCAAAATGAGGCTGCTGGCCAGTCCGCGCAAGATGCCTGCGATGGACGGCTTCGGGCTGGAAGTCACCGGCTATTCTGAAAAAGCCTAACGCTTGGAAAAGGGACGCACCATGGGAACCACCGACAACATCTCCGAACTCGACCCCGTCTATCAGGGCGCAGGCCTCAAGATCGGCATCGTCATGAGCCGCTTCAACCGTGACATTTGCGAAGGCCTCTTGTCAGCCTGCGAGATCGAACTGGCCCGCCTCGGCGTCGCCAAGGACGACATCCTGCTGGTGGATGTGCCCGGCGCACTGGAGCATCCGCTGGTGCTGCAGAAAATGGCGCAATCCGAAAAATTCGACGCCCTGGTCGCCATCGGCGCAGTGGTGCGCGGCGACACCTACCACTTCGAGATCGTGTCGAACGAATCCGCGCGCGGCATTCTCGACGTTCAGCTGGAGACCGGCATGCCGATCGCCAATGCGATCCTGACCGTCGACACCGAGGAGCAGGGCCGCGCCCGGATGGCTGAAAAAGGCCGCGATGCCGCGCGTGTGGCGGTCGAGATGACCAACCTGCTGAAACGCCTCTGAGATGGCCGGCTCCCGCAAAATCGCCCGCGAATTCACCCTGCAGGGCGTATACGCCTGGCTGGTCGGCGGCGCCGACGTCACGCTGATCATCGCCAACCTCAAGGACGACGAGCAGTTCAAGCGTGCCGACGAAACCTATTTCCGCACCCTGATCCATGGCGTGATCAAGGAAGAGGACATGCTGGGCGCGCGCATCAGTCCCCTGCTCGACCGCCCGCTCGCCGAACTGTCCCCCATCGAGCGCGGCATCCTGCTGATCGGCGCCTATGAGCTGCTGCACTCCCCCGACGTGCCGTGGCGCGTCGCCATCAACGAAGGCGTCGAACTCGCCAAGAAATTCGGCGGCACCGACGGCCACAAATACATCAACGGCGTGCTCGACAAGCTGGCGCAGGACGTGCGCGCGGTGGAAATCGCGCATGCGAAGAAAAGGGATTAGGGGTCAGGATTCGGGGATCAGGGAAAACCCCGATCCTGAGTTCATTATGCGCGGTGCAGCCGCACAAAACCCCCTGAATCCTGGCCCCTGATCCCTGACCCCTGAAATGGAATTCGACCTCATCGCCCGCCACTTCACCCGCGCCACCCCCGGCGCGGTGCTGGGCGTGGGCGACGACTGCGCGCTCCTGGCGCCGACGCCGGGGATGCAGCTGGCGGTGTCGTCCGACATGCTGCTCGAAGGCCGCCATTTCTCGCCGCAGGACAGCCCCGCCGGCATCGGCCACAAGTCGCTGGCGGTGAACCTGTCCGACCTCGCCGCGATGGGGGCGACGCCGCGCTGGGCGACGCTGTCAATCGCGCTGCCGGAAGCGGATGACGCCTGGCTCACCGCTTTCGCACGCGGCTTTTTCCGCATGGCCGACCAGCACGGCATCGAGCTGGTCGGCGGCGACACCACGCGCGGCGCGCTGACGATCAGCATCACGGTGATCGGCGAAGTGCCGCCCGGCCAGGCGCTGCGGCGCGATGGCGCCCAGGCCGGCGACGACGTCTGGGTCTCCGGCGTGCTCGGCCCGGCAGCGCTCGCGCTCGCCTACCGCCAGGGCCGTTTGTTCATGGAACAGGTCGATGCCGCCCGCGTGCTGCCCGCGCTCTACCTGCCGACGCCACGCGTCGCGCTCGGCATCGCGCTGCGCGGCGTCGCGTCGAGCGCGATCGACATTTCGGACGGCCTGCTGGCCGATCTCGGGCATATCCTGCAACGCTCGCAGGTCGGCGCCACCCTCGAATTCGCCGCGCTGCCAACGCTGCCGGTGGCGCACGCCTATCTGCATGAAAAAGTGGCGGTGGACTGTGTGCTGGCGGGCGGCGATGACTACGAGCTCTGCTTCACCGCCCCCGCCGAGCGACACGACGCAGTGGCAGCCGCCGCGCAATCCGCCGGCGTCGCGGTGACGCGCATCGGCCACATCACCGCCGAACCCGGGCTGGCGGTGATCGGTACCGACGGCCAGCCCCTGCCCTTCGAACACACCGGCTATGACCACTTTGCGGCCTGACCTCAAATTCCTGTTCACGCATCCGGCGCACCTGATCGCATTCGGCTTCGGCAGCGGGCTTGCGCCCAAGGCACCCGGCACCGTCGGCACCCTGCTCGGCCTGCCGCTGTACTGGCTGATCGTCGCCGCAGCGCCCGACCTACCCAACCAGATCATTCTGCTGATTGCCGCCTTCCTGCTCGGCGTCTGGGCCTGCGGCCGCACCGGGCGCGCGCTCGGCGTCGCCGACCACGGCGGCATGGTGTGGGATGAAATCGTCGCCTTCGCGCTGGTGTTGCTGTTCACCCCGGCCGGCTGGCTGTGGATGGCGCTGGCATTTGCGCTATTCCGCCTGTTCGATATCCTGAAACCATGGCCGATCCGGCTTGCCGACACCCGCCTGAAAAACGGCTTTGGCGTCATGTTCGACGATCTGCTGGCGGCAGGTTACGCGATCGCCGCCCTGAAAGGACTGCAATGGCTCGTGTAAGCGACGAAGAACTGCACCAGCTCGCCACCGAACTCGCCGACAAACTCGTCGCGCGCGGCTGGATGCTGGCCACCGCCGAATCGTGCACCGGCGGCTGGGTCGGGCAACTGCTCACTTCGCTGCCCGGCAGTTCGCGCTGGTACGAGCGTGGCTTCATCACCTACGCCAACGCCGCCAAAATCGAGATGCTCGGCGTGCCCGAAGAAATTCTCGCCACCCACGGCGCCGTCTCCGAGGAAACCGCCTGCGCCATGGCAGCCGGCGCGCTGGCCCACAGCCACGCCCAGGCCGCGCTCGCCATTTCCGGCATCGCCGGCCCCGGCGGCGGCACTCCGCAAAAGCCCGTTGGTCTGGTCTGCTACGGCTGGGCGCTGGCCGACGGCACGCTCATGTCGTCCATCTGTCGCCTCGACGGCGACCGCGAGGAAATCCGCTCGCGCGCGGTGGCCGCGGCGCTGCGCGGGCTGATCGAGCTGCTCGGCTAACCCCGTAGGAGGGTCGCCCTCGGCCCGATGCCGTGGTCTTTGCAAGGGTGCGAAATTCGGGCCGGGGGCGACCCTCCTACCCATCCGCCTAATAAAACGCCCACGCCGCGAACGGCTCGATCTCGTCCCGGTTCAGCAGCATCAACTGGAAGGCATTCGGATTCAGCGCATGGTCCGGCGTGGTGTCGACGCCCAGTCGCTGCAGCACATAGCCGAGCAGCGCGCGCCGCACGTTCACCTCGACGACCGCCCCGCTCGCGCCGTAGTCCAGCAACAAGCTCTCGCGCATCGCCGCATCGAGCCCGGCATGGGGTGCCAGGCTCAGGCTCACCGATTCCACCCAATCGTCGTCGTATTGTTCGCCGGATTCGGCCGGCTGGTTCAGGCATTGCGCCTCGGTCATGCGCGACAGCACGAAGTCGCGGAAGTCGCAGGTGTCCTCGCTGTAGGCGCGCAGATGCCAGCGCAGCCCGGTATTGACCAGCGTATGCGGCTCCAGCACGCGCGCCGCCCCGCTCTCGCGACGGGACAGCGAACGGTAGCTGACGCGCAGTTTGCGCCGCCCATGAATGGCGCGGGTGATCTGCGCCAGGGTGTGCTGGCTGGGCAGGCGGGCCGGCAGCGGCAGCGACGCGGTCGGCAGGCCATAGATCAGCGCGTCCCCATACGGCCCGTTCGCCACTGCCAGGTTGGCCGCGATGATCGGCAGCACCGCGGCGGGCGTGAGGTCGGCAAAGACGGCGCTAAAGCCCTCGCCCGGCACGAAGCCGAACACGCTGTGGTTGTAGACGAGGTTGCCCGGCGCCAGGTCGCCGTAGAGCTTGAGATCCTTGGTCGCGGCCGGGTCGGACAGGCCAAAGGCGCGGGCGACGTCGCTGCGGGTCACCACGCCGGTGTACCAGGCCATCACCTCGATATATTGCAGCCGCTGGCGCGTCGCCCACTTCACGTCCAGGCGCATTTTTTCTTTTGAAAACATATTCTTCGCTCCGGGCTGGCCGTTGTTGCGAAAATTATAGGGGCCGCGCAGGCCGAATACAAACAATTACGTCATATATTTTATGTAGGTGATATTTTTTATTGACACAAACAAATATACACCCTAAAGTTCAGCCATCCCAACCCAATTCAGGAGACGCACCGTGGCCACCCCCAGCACCATGACCGAAGACAAGATGAAGGCGCTCAGCGCGGCGCTGAGCCAGATCGACAAGCAGTTCGGCAAGGGCTCGGTGATGCGCCTGGGCGACCACGACGTCTCGCGCGACATCCAGACCGTCTCCACCGGTTCGCTCGGCCTCGACATCGCGCTCGGCGTCGGCGGCCTGCCGCGCGGCCGCGTGGTCGAAATATACGGACCGGAATCGTCCGGCAAGACCACGCTGACGCTGCAGGTCATCGCCGAAATGCAGAAAATGGGCGGCACCGCGGCCTTCATCGACGCCGAACACGCGCTCGACCCCAGCTATGCCGGCAAGCTCGGCGTCGACGTCGACAACCTCCTGGTCTCGCAGCCCGACACCGGCGAGCAGGCGCTGGAAATCGCCGACATGCTGGTGCGTTCCGGTTCGGTCGACGTGGTCGTGATCGACTCGGTCGCCGCATTGACGCCCAAGGCCGAAATCGAAGGCGAAATGGGCGACTCGCACATGGGCCTGCAGGCACGATTGATGAGCCAGGCGCTGCGGAAGCTCACCGCCAACATCAAGCGCACCAACACCCTGGTCATCTTCATCAACCAGATCCGCATGAAAATCGGCGTCATGTTCGGCAGCCCCGAAACCACCACCGGCGGCAACGCGCTCAAGTTCTACGCCTCGGTCCGCCTCGACATCCGCCGCATCGGCGCGATCAAGAAAGGCGACGAAATCGTCGGCAACGAAACCAAGGTCAAGGTCGTCAAGAACAAGGTTGCGCCGCCGTTCAAGGAAGCCTTCTTCGACATCCTCTACGGCCAGGGCATCTCGCACGAAGGTGAAATCATCGAACTCGGCGTCGCCCACAAATTCATCGACAAGTCCGGCGCCTGGTACGCCTACAACGGCGAAAAGATTGGCCAGGGCAAGGACAACGCGCGCGAATACCTGAAGGAACATCCGGAAATCGCGCGGGAAATCGAAGCCAAGGTCCGTGAGGCTGTCGGCGTGCCTAACCCGGCCGGCGAAAGTGAAGCCGTCGCCTGAACCCGGCGACCTGCGTGAGCGCGCCCTGCGCCTGTTGGCGCGGCGTGAGCATAGCCGGGTCGAGCTCGTCCGCAAGCTCGAACGCGCAGGCTTTAGCCGCGACGACATCGGCCCCCTGCTCGACGCCTTCGAAGCGAAAAACTGGCTGTCAGACCGCCGCTTCGCCGAAAGCCACGTCGCCGACCACCGTGCCCGCGCCGGCAACATCAAGCTCGCCTACGACCTGCGCCAGCGCGGCGTCGGTGACAACATCATCGAATCGGTATTGGGTGACAACCGCGACAGCGAGCTCGATCGCGCGCACGAAGTGTGGCGGAAGAAATTCGGCGCGGCGCCCGCCGACATGGCCGAGAAAGCCCGACAGATACGCTTCCTGCAAAGCCGGGGGTTCACGCCCGAAGTAATCCGCCGCGCGATCGCGGGCGAGATTGGCCGCCTATCAGGACTCAGCGAGTAGGCACCTTCAAAAAAAGAGGTTGACTGGGAAAGCAGGTACCCCCTGCCCCCTTGCCATCCACATCACACCCAGCGCCCCACGCCGGCCAGCCCCACCATCAGCCGCACGCAGCCATACGCCAGCCAGGACAGCATGCGATGCGGCCAGGGACGGCGCCGCCAGTCGGCGGCGTCGAGCGGGACGGACTGGCCAATGGCATGGTGCAGGCGCTGCCGCAGGTCATGCGCGAACGCCGCGTCGTCGACGACGATGTTGGCTTCGCGCGCGAGCAACAGGCTGAACGGATCAATGTTGCTGGAGCCCACGGTGGCCCAGTGGCTGTCGACCACGGCGACCTTGGCGTGCAGCTCGCTGGCCTGGTATTCGTGAATGGCGACGCCGGCGGCGAACAGGTCGCGATAGAGGGCGCGCGCGGCGGCCAGAAAAAAAGGATGGTCGGTGTGGCCCTGCACCAGCAGGTGCACCCGCACGCCGCGTGCGGCGGCATTTTTCAGCAGCCGCCTGAAGCGGTAACCGGGCAGGAAGTAGGCATTGGCGAGGACGATTTCGTCGTGCGCCAACGCCAGCGCGGTGAGGTAGGCCCGCTCGATGTCGCGGCGATGGGCGAAATTGTCGCGCACCACGAAGGCGGCGCGCATGCGGCCGTCGGTCGGCCAGGACGGCTGGACTTGCGAGGGTCGGCTTTCGTCGGCACGCAGTTGCGTTAACGCCACCAGTCGCCACAAATGCCGGGCGCTTTGATGAATGCTGGCAAGCAGCGGGCCCTGCACTTCGACGCTGAAATCGAGCCGCGGCACGTCGAAGCGCACCGGCTCGAAGTCGTCGATGAGGTTCATGCCACCGACCAGGGCGATGCGCGCGTCGATCACCGCCAGCTTGCGGTGCAGCCGCCGCAGGCTCTTGGGGTTGGAGCGCCAGCCCCTGCCCACCAGCGGACGATAGAGCAGCACGCTGACGCCGGCCGTTTTGAACGCCTCCAGCCAGGCAACCGGCAGCCCGCGCGAGCCCACGCCGTCGAGCAGCAACCGCACCTGCACGCCGCGCAGGGCGGCGCGGGTCAGGGCATCGCGCACCGCCTCGACACTGGGGTCGAGGTTGAAAATATAGGTTTCAAGATGGATTTCGCTGTGCGCGGCGTCGATCGCCGCAATCAGCGCCGGAAAGAATTCGGCGCCGCCTTGCAGCAAGCGCAGCTGGTTGCCGGGGACCAGACCGGCATTGCGAAAGAACAGTTTGCGCA
Source organism: Thiobacillus sp. (assembly GCA_049303455.1). Taxonomy (GTDB): domain Bacteria; phylum Pseudomonadota; class Gammaproteobacteria; order Burkholderiales; family Thiobacillaceae; genus Thiobacillus. The sequence goes on along the minus strand of JBAQND010000100.1, from coordinate 6,286 downwards.
GGCGCGTCTTCATTACCGCGGGCCGACATTCGGCCCGCGGGCGGGCCGCCTACCACGCACACGGGTCATCAGGCCGGCCGGAGCTTGGCGGTGAGGGCGGCGTGGTCGGAAATGCGGTGCCAGGCGTTGCCGGTTTGGACGTGCGCGGCCTCGATGTTGAAGCGGCGCACATAGATGCGGTCGAGCTGGAACATCGGCAGGAAGGCGGGGTAACTGCGCGCTGACCTGCCGTGGTGGGTCTCGAACACCTCGGCCAGCCCCAGCTCGTCATGAAAATAACGGCCGACGCGCATCTGCCAGTCGTTAAAGTCGCCCGCCAGGATCAGCGGCGCGTCGTCCGGCACCAGCTTGTGCACACGCGCCGCGATCATCGCCAGCTGGCGCTTGCGCCCGCCCTCGGTCAATCCAAGATGCACGTTGATGCAGTGCACCGGGGTGGCCATGCCGGGCACCTCGATTTCGCAATGCAGCATGCCGCGGCTTTCATAGGCGTGGGCGGAGATGTCCTCGTTTTCCCAGGAAAGGATCTTGTAGCGCGACAGGATGGCGTTGCCGTGGTGGCCGGTGTCGTAGACGCAGTTCTTGCCGTAGGCAAAATCGGTATAGACGTGCCCCGCCAGGAACTCGGTCTGCGGCCAGCACGCCTGGTGATGGAAACGACGGGCGCGCAGGCCGTGGCCGCCCTGCACTTCCTGCAGGAACACGATGTCGGTCCCCAGGGTGCCCAAGCGGTCGCGCAGCTCGTGCACGGTCAGCCGCCGGTTGAATTGCGACAGGCCCTTGTGGATGTTGTAACTGGCGATGTGCAGCGGGGAAGTCATAGGCCCATTATAAGCGCGCGGGCAGCAGCCGAATCGCCGCCGCGTTGCTGGGCGAGAAGCAGCGTTGGGCCGCTTCTTGCCACGGCAGCCACAGGTAACGCAGGTGCTCGCGCGGCGCCAAGGTGACCGGCCGCGGCGCGGGCACCTTGAGGCCGAACACGTGCTCGATGTTGTGGGTCACGCCCGGCGCATAGCGGTGGCGCCAGCGTTCGTAAATCTCGAAGCGGGTTTCGATGGCCCACGGCGTCAGTTCGAATTCGCCGGCGTCGAGCCCGGTTTCCTCGCGCACTTCGCGGATCGCAGTCTGTTCGAGGGTTTCGCCGGCGTCCTGCGAGCCGGTGACCGACTGCCAGAAACCGGGGGCGTCGGCGCGTTCCATCAGCAAGACCTGGCCATCGGCCGTATGGATGACCACCAGCACCGAGACCGGGATCTTGTGTGCGGGCAAAGCGGTTTTTTTCAGGATAGCTGGACGTTAAGGGTGTCGCCGCTGATCATGAGGCCGATCAGGCGGTCGATGTTGGGATGCTTGCCGGGGTGGGCGCTGGCGTCCTCGGTGTGCTCGGCGAAGAGGGCCAGCCCTTCGGCAGCCGCCTCGGCGTTGATCGCGCCGTATCGCCTGGCGAGATGGGCATACACCCGGAACGAGCCGGCGCTGCCGGGCGCGTTGGCGATGGTCGCCACCTCGGCGCCGGCGGCGTCGGTGAGGACCAGCTTTTCACCGGCGAATTCGGGCAGGGTTTTCAGGGTGTCGGCAAATTTCATTTCAATTCCTTGTCACGCTGCGCAGGGGCGGTTGTAGGCGGCCCGCCCCCGGGCCGATTGTCGGCGCCTACACACACGAGATGGCGACGAACAATCCAAGTCAGACCGCCTTGTCCCCTGCCGGGTTGCGCAGGCGGATGTGCAGTTCGCGCAACTGCTTGTCGTCGACCACGTTGGGCGCGTTGGTCATCAGGCAGGAGGCGCGCTGGGTCTTGGGAAAGGCGATGACGTCGCGGATTGATTCGGCGCCTGCCATCAGCGTGACCAGGCGATCGAGGCCGAACGCCAGGCCGCCGTGCGGCGGCGCGCCGTATTGCAGGGCGTCGAGCAGGAAGCCGAATTTCTCGCGGCGCTCTTCCTCGCCGATGTTCAGCGCGGCGAACACCTTCTCCTGCACGGCCTGCTGGTGGATACGCACCGAGCCGCCGCCGACTTCCCAGCCGTTCAGCACCATGTCGTAGGCTTTCGACAGGCAGCGGCCAGGATCAGTGGCGAGCCAGTCTTCGTGGCCGTCCTTCGGCGCGGTGAACGGGTGGTGCAGCGCGTCCCAGCGGTTCTCGCCCTCGTTGAACTCGAACATGGGGAAATCGACCACCCACAGCGGCGCCCAGGCGCGGCCGTCGACGTGGCCTTTCTCGTGGCCGACCTTCAGGCGCAGCGCGCCGAGGGCGTCGTTCACCACCTTGGCGCTGTCGGCGCCGAAAAAGATGAGGTCGCCGTTCTGCGCGCCGGTGCGTTCGATCACCGCGGCGAGCGCGGCTTCGGACAGGTTCTTGACGATGGGCGACTGCAGGCCGGCTTCGTTCAGCTGCGTAATGTCGTTGACCTTGATGTAGGCGAGGCCCTTGGCGCCGTAAATCTTGACGAATTCGGTATAGCCGTCGATTTCGCTACGCGTGAGGGCCGCACCCCCGGGAATGCGCAGCGCGGCAACGCGGCCCTTGGGGTCGTTGGCCGGGCCGGCGAAGACCTTGAACGCGACGTCACGCATGACATCGCCGACGTCGACGATTTCCAGCGTCACCCGCATGTCGGGCTTGTCGGAGCCGTAGCGGTTCATCGCTTCGGCATAGCTCATGCGCTGGAAGGCGGCGGGCAGGTCGATGCCCTGCGCCTTCCGCATCATGTCGCGGATCATGCCCTCGACGAGGTTCATGATCGCCTCCTCGCCCATGAACGAGGTTTCGAGGTCGATCTGGGTGAACTCGGGCTGGCGGTCGGCGCGCAGGTCCTCGTCGCGGAAGCAGCGGGTGATCTGGAAGTAGCGGTCGACGCCGGCCACCATCAGGAGCTGCTTGAACAGCTGCGGCGACTGCGGCAGCGCGTAGAACATGCCGTCATGCACGCGGCTCGGCACCAGGTAGTCGCGCGCGCCCTCCGGGGTGGAGCGCGTCAGCATCGGCGTCTCGACTTCCATGAAGCCGCTGGCATCGAGGTAGTCGCGCATGATCTTCGACACGCGGTAGCGCAATTTCAGGTTCTTCTGCATCGGCTCGCGGCGCAGGTCGAGGTAGCGGTACTGCAGGCGGATGTTCTCGTTGATGTTGTCGTCGTCGATCTGGAACGGCGGCGTCAGCGAGGGGTTCAGCACGTCCAGCTTACTGGTCAGCAGTTCGACCATGCCGGTCGCCATGTTGGGGTTCTCGGTGCCGGCGGGGCGCGGCCGCACCAGGCCTTCGATCTTCAGCACGAACTCGTGGCGCACGTCCTCGGCCAGCTTGAACGCTTCCGGGGTGTCGGGGTCGATCACCACCTGCATCATGCCTTCGCGGTCGCGCAGGTCGATGAAGATGACACCGCCGTGGTCGCGCCGGCGATGCGCCCAGCCGCACAGGGTGACGGTGTTGCCGATGTCGGCGGCGGTGACGGCACCGCAGTAATGAGTACGCATGTTCTTCCTAATTAAATACCGGGACGCGCCTCAGCCGAAGCTGCGTCCATCGAGGCGATGGTTTTCAACGCGCGATCAACCCGCACGTTCTTTCTGCCAGAAACAAAGAAGCGGGCGGCTCGCACCGCCCGCTTTCCGGTTTTATCGCAGCCGTCAGTTGCTCGCCGGACACGCGCCCGTGCCGCAGGCGGGCGCGGCCGCTTCTGCCTTGGCGACGGGCTTGCTGCCGCTATCCTTGAAATCGGTGGCGTACCAGCCGGTTCCCTTCAGCGCGAAGCCGGCTGCCGTCACCTGCTTGGCATAATCAGCCTTGCCGCACGACGGGCACACGCTCAACTGTGCATCGGACATTTTCTGCATTTCATCCTGGGCAAAGCCGCAGGAGACACATTTGTAAGTGTAGATCGGCATGATTCGCTCCAATAAATCAATAAGTTGGGGGATTATACCCAAACAACGGGCACAAGTACCCAAACAACGGGCACAAGTACCCAAACAACGGGCACAAGTACCCAAACAACGGGCACACGTACACAAACACCGGGCACACGTACACAAACTACGGGCACACGTACCCAAACACCGGGCACACGTACACAAACCACGGGCACACGTAGCGAATCTGGCGGCAGTCCGCCGGGGTTTCAAGAGGCCCGCTGCTACCAGGCCAGGCTCAGGCTGCCGTAGACGCGGCGGCTGAAGACGTTGGTGTCACGGAATTCCTGGTAATCCTTGCCCAGGTTTTGCCCTACCACCGCGGCCTCCACCGCGCGTCCCTGCCAGTTCCACCGGCGGGCCAGGCGGGCGTCGATGCGGGTGAAGGCTTCCGTGACATCGCCTTCGGTCAGCCATTTCTGGGCATCACCGCGCCGGGCAAACAAACTGGACACCCAGCCATTGCCCATCCGGTAGGTGGCGAGCATTCCCCAGCTGTTGCGAGGGGCGGACACAGGAATATCCCGTTTGAAGTTCTTATCCGCGGTATCCGTGCTCGAAAACACCCGCGCATAATGCGCACCCAGCTCCAGCGCCTGGCTCGGCCGCCAGCGCAGTTGAATCTCACCGCCTTGGGTATCGACGCTGCCATATTGGAAAAAGTGAACACTTTCGGCCCGAATGAGCCTGTATCCGGTGCGGCACCGACCTGACCAATGAAATCGTCAATGTGGTCTCGATAAAGCCGCATGTCCAGTTCAAGCCGTAAAGGACGCCAATACCCAACATAACCGATCTCGCGCGACAGGACGCGCTCTGGCGCAAGACCCGCGGACGGCACCGTCACCAAGTCGGCCTGCGCCCCGGATTCCGTCAATAGAATCTGATTCCCCTCCACTTCGAAGAAGGTCGGCGACCGGTAGGCGCGCGAGATTCCCTAGCGGATGACATGCCCCGGCACCAGGGTGAAATTGGCTGCAGCGCGTGGCGAAATGTCGGTGCCCGTGAAGTAATGGTGCTCCAGCATCGCCCCGCCCTGCAGCAGCACGCGCTCGTCCGGGCGCCATTCCAGATTGCCAAAGGCGCGCGCGAGCACGCCGCTCCGGGTCTTGCCGGAATTATAGTTCTGCGGACTGTTGACGGTCTCCTGCCGCACTTCGCCTCCCCATACCCCACGCAGGTCGGGCCGCCACTGCTCGTTCACCTGTAACTCGATGTTGCTCCGCGTCTGCATCAGGTACTGATCCACGCTCACAACGCCATAGGCGGGATCAAGGGCGGTCAGGTCCGCCCCTGCATTGGCATCAAAACGATTGGGCTGTGGCGGACCCGCACCCGCCACTCGCGGCGCTCGGATTCCACCTTGTGGTAAGCCAGTTGCAGATAAAGCGCGCGCGAATCCTGCTCGGTGGGCTCGAGCACGGAGAGCGGATTGGCGACCTCCCTGCCCGCGCGCCAGTCGCCTTTCGACACACCGAACTGCGCCATCACGTCCGCGTCCGGCGAAAGCTGCCGGTCGACGCGGCCATTGACGAAATAGGTTTGGCTGGATTCCAGATAACGGCCGTTATCACCACTTACAGTCGACTTGAACGTCACATCCCGCTCGAAGCGGTCCCGTTGCTGGGCGGATGCGGTCAGGCGCTAGCGTAATGCCGCGTCACCGGCGCCATGGCGCACGGTGAATCCGCGCATGTCCTGCTCGCCAAACTGCAGCGAAACGGATTCGCCCTGCACCTGCGCTGCCGTCTTGGTGATGATGTTGATGACCGCCGCAAAGGCATTTGCGCCATGAATCGCGGCATTGGGCCCCCGCACCACTTCAATACGTTCGATATCATCAATGGACAAAGGCAGATCGGTCCAATACACCGCGCCGTAGTGGGGGCTGTAAATCGAGCGCCCATCCACCAGCACCTGAAAGCGCCGCGAAAACGCGTCGGCCATGCCGTGATAGCCAATCGCCCAGGTGTTGTCGCGGGTATGGGCCACCGAAAACCCCGGCACCAGGCGCAGCAGGTCGGGAATGTCACGGAAGCCCGAGGCGCGGATCATGTCGCTGTCGATGACGGTGACGGCGGCAGGCGCTTCATTCAGCGGCTGCGACATCCGCGACACCGACAGCACGACCGGCATCTCGTCGAGAAAATCGGCTTCGGTGATGGCCGCTTGCGCGGCGTGGGGGCACGCCACGGCGGCGCCCAGCAACAGCGTGGCGCCACCATACCGAGGACATTGTGTGGTCGCTTGTTCACCGATGTCGGTGCGCGTTGCGCACCGCTCCACCCCGCATTGTTGTTACGAGGTCGCGTGACTTGACCCGACTTCAGAACGGGATATCGTCGTCCATGTCGTCGAAGCCGCTGCTGGCCGG
>JBAQND010000099.1:0-5752 GCA_049303455.1 Thiobacillus sp. | reverse complement strand
TGACGACGGCATCGCCCTCGGCGTCTCGACGACTGATGATGGTCACGTCGGCGTCCCGAACCACATCGTCCAGGACATTCTTCAAGGTGTTGCGGGCGTATGTGTAGGTCACAATGCGCATGGTGGGCTCCTTCCATATATGTTCAGTTAGCTGTACAACGATAACGCACAACGGGAGTCGGTCACGAGCTTGCTTCCCCTGCGCGCAATGACTACAATTGTGGTAAACCAAACAGGAGATAGGTGATGAGCACTGTGTCTGTTCGCATCGATGAGGATCTAATCAACGCGGCGCGTGCTGCGGCCAAGGCCGAGTTCCGCACGGTGCAAGGCCAGGTCGAATTCTGGGCCAAAGTTGGACGTGCCGCGCTGGACAATCCCGACTTGCCCGCTTCCTTTATCGCTGAGAGCCTGATGAGCATGAGCGAGCCGAAAGACGACAGCACCGTGTTCGTGCCTCGAACGGCCGCCAAAGCATGAGTTGGGACGTTCGACAGACACGACGTTTTTCACGCATCTACAAAAAGCTCCATGACAACCTTGCCACCGATGTCGATTCGGCAGTCGAAGCCGTGGCAGACGATCCGGACATCGGCGAAAAGAAAAAGGGAGACCTCTCTGAGCTTTGGGTTTACAAGTTCCGTAGCCAAGGCCAGTTATACCTGCTGGGTTACACCCGCGAGGACGGTTTGCGCCTGATTTACCTCGAAGCCGTGGGGCCCCATGAAAACTTCTACCGCGACCTGAAGCGCTAGGAAAAAAAAATGGGGTCAGACACGATATTGCGGGATGAGATCGGTCACGATTTCGCTGTGTTTTCCAGCTTCAATTCGACCCATAGTGATAACGGCACGCGATGACCCGGATTTCTTCTTCCGTCGCCTCGTAAACCAGCCGGTTCGCGTCGTCGATGCGCCGCGACCAAAAGCCGCTCAGATCGCCGCGCAGCGGTTCGGGCTTGCCGATACCGGTGAACGGATCGCGCGCGGCCGCTTCAAGCAACGCGTTGATACGCTTCAGCGTCTTTCCGTCCTGCCCCTGCCCCTGCCCCTGCCACCAGACATAATCCGACCACGCGGCCGGGGTGAACACGAAATGCCGCATCAGGCTTGCGCCAACTCGCGCTTCTTCGCCTTGCCACTCCGCAGCTGCTTGATCGATTTTGCCAAGTGCGCTGCATTGGCGGGCGATTGCACCAGGTGCAGCGTTTCCATGAGGCTGTTGTAGTGATCGAGCGACATGACGACGGCATCGCCCTCGGCGTCTCGACGACTGATGATGGTCACGTCGGCGTCCCGAACCACATCGTCCAGGACATTCTTCAAGGTGTTGCGGGCGTATGTGTAGGTCACAATGCGCATGGTGGTCCTCCCATACATGTTCGGTTAGCTGTACAACGATAACGCACAGCGGGAGATCATGCAATTCACACGTAGGCAAATGCCTGCCCCTTCCCCTCAAGCATTGCACTTGCCCCATATCGGGCTTAATTCGGACTATAATTGGTCCTGCCGGCGCTCAACCAGGAGTTAAACCATGAAATTTTCCACTCAAGTCAAGCCAATCAGTTATCTCAAGAGCCACGCGGCTGAAATCATCAGAGATATCACCGAAAGCCGGGAACCCATGCTCATTACCCAGAACGGGGAAGCCAAACTCGTGGTGATGGATGTCCGCTCATATGAGGAACATGAAGAGACCCTGGCGCTGCTCAAGCTGTTGGCTTTGGGCAACCGTGAGATTGAACAGGGACATTTCCGTGCCGCCGATGAGGTGTTCGCCGATATCGACAGGGAAGCCGTTCAATGAGCCTCCAGATCGTGTTCCTGAATTCGGCGGAACACGACCTGAAGGAACTAAAAATCTACATGGTCAAGAACTTCGACAAGGACACTTGGCAAGCCAGCTACACAAAGATTAAAGACGCTGTGAACACTATCAGGACATTTCCGCTTGGCGGCAATGTTCCCGAAGAACTCGAGCGCCTCAACCTCACCCAATACCGTCAAGTTATCGCGGGCATGAACAGAATAATCTATGAAGTGCGGCAGGAAATCATCTACATCCACATTGTTTGCGACACGCGGAAAGACATGAAGTCGCTACTCACCAGACGGCTTCTACGCATCGTCGGCACCTGATTCCCCAGGCTCCGGCGCTCGCAATTTCGACATGGTGCAGAAAAGCAAAAAGCCACGGTTTCCCGTGGCTTTTTGCTTGATTCTGGTGGGCCGGCCGAGATTCGAACTCGGGACCAATGGATTAAAAGTCCACTGCTCTACCAGCTGAGCTACCGGCCCGGGGACGGGGTTGAAATCCTGTCCGCGAAAGCGCGAAATTATAGCCGATGCGGTGCGCCGGGGTAAAGGCCCATGACGCTTTTTTGAATGCGCGTCTTGCGCCGCCCGGCACGTTGGCCGGGCGAACCCGGCCTGGTGATCACTCGCGCATCATCAGGAAGTACTGCACTTTCATGGTGGCGGCGCTGCCGGCCACGATGGCGACGAAGGTGAGGATGGAGCCCAGCGCCAGGGTGGAAAAGCCGGTGATGCCCTGACCGATGGTGCAGCCCATCGCCAGCACGCCGCCGAAGCCCATCAGGATCGCGCCGATCAGGTGGTTGACGAAATCGCGGCCGGAGGCGAACCATTCGATGCGGAAGCTGCGCGAGATCAGCGACCACAGCAGGGAGCCGGCGATGACGCCGGCCAGCGCCATGATGCCGAAGGTGAGCAGGGTGCGCTCGAAGCCGCTTGCCACGTAGCCCAGCGTTTGCCCCATCGGGTTGATGAAGGTGAAGGACTGCGCGGCCAGCGGGCCGGCGGCGGCGGGCTTGACCGCGTCGACCGGCGCATACATATCCCATTCCTGAACGTAGGTCTGCAGCGACATCATTTCGCCGTCGGCGTTCACCGCGATGTTGCTGGTGATGTACCAGGCGGCGAGCACCACCAGGCCGACGACGAGGCCGCCGAGGATGTTGTCGAAGCTGGAGCGGAAATCGGCCGACTTGAAGACCCAGGCCAGCAGCAGGACGCCGATGACGCCCCCCATCACCATGCGGCCGGTGGCGACGTTGTCGCTGAAGAGCATCGCGCCGAGGTCCTGGTTGGTGCTCAGGGCGACCGCGGTGGGGTTGGTCCACGGGTAGAACAGGGTGGAATACAGGGTCTGGTCGCTGCCCGGGAAGGGGTTGGTCATGAAATAGGCGATCACGGCGATGACCAGGAACACCATGATCGACTTGAGGTTGCCGCCGCCGATGCGGATCAGCGTCTTGTTGCCGCAACCGGAGGCGAGCGACATGCCGATGCCGAACAGGACGCCGCCGAGCACGTATTCCAGCCAGGGCAAGCTGGTCTGGCGGTAGGGCGGGAAGGTGCTGGTGACGTTCACCATGCCGGCCGCTTCGAGCGCCATCACGCCCAGCACGCCGACCGCGATGGCCAGCACCCAGGCGCGCATGCGGCCGGTGTCGCCCATGTTGACCCAGTCGGAGACCGCGCCCATGGTGCAGAAGTTGGTCTTGTTGACCACGGCGCCCATGATCAGGGCGATCACGAAGGTCGACCACAGGAAAAACGATTGCGCGCTTGGAAAATCTTCGTAAATCATGAGTCTGTCTCTAGTTTGAAAAGGGAGGGACGGCATGCGCCGCGGGGATCCGGATGCAGGCTGAATTCTAATGGTTCCGCCCCGAATGCCAACTGGATATTAAATACCATGAGCCTCGGCAAGGCCTCGGCCTCGCGCTCAACCGCCTGACGCTTCTGCTTGCTGGACGTATCGCGTCGGGTCGGAAATGCCTGCCGCGCGAAAGCCCTCGCGTCTCAGGCGGCAGGCGTCGCAGCGGCCGCAGGCCAGGCCGTCGGTGTCGGCCTGGTAGCAGCTGACGGTTTGCGCGTAGTCGACGCCGAGTTCGCGGCCGCGCCGGATGATCCGGGCTTTCGACAGATGCTGCAGCGGCGCGTGAACGCGCAGGCGGGCGCCTTCGACGCCGGCGCGGGTGGCGAGGTTGGCCATCTGCTCGAACGCCGCGATGAATTCGGGACGGCAATCGGGGTAGCCGGAATAGTCGACGGCATTGACGCCGATGAAAATGTCGCGCGAGCCCAGCACCTCGGCCCAGGCGAGCGCCAGCGCCAGCATCACGGTGTTGCGCGCGGGCACGTAGGTGACGGGGATGCCCGCGGTCGGGCTTTCGGGCACGGCGATGGCGGCGTCGGTGAGCGCCGAGCCGCCGATGTCGCCCAGGCCCAGCTTGAGCACCCGGTGCTCGACGGCGCCGAGGCTCGCCGCCACGCGCGCGGCGGCGGCCAGTTCGGCATTGTGGCGCTGGCCGTAGTCGAGACTCAGCGCGTGGCAGGCGTAGCCGGCTTCGCGCGCGATGGCGAGCACGGTGGCGGAGTCGAGCCCGCCGGAAAGCAGGATGACCGCGGGTTTCATTTGCCGGGGGTGTTGCCCCACAACACCTTGTGCAGCTGCACCTGCATCCGCACCGGCGGCCGGTCGGCGAGTATCCAGTCGGCCAGCTGCGCCGGCGGCAGTTCGCCCTGCACCGGCGAAAACAGGATCGGGCAGGTTTTAGCCAGCTTATGCGCCTGGACGACCTCGCGCGCCCAGTCGTAGTCGGCGCGGTCGGCCAGGACGAACTTGATTTCGTCGTGCGGGGTGAGGTGGGCGAGGTTTTCCCAGCGGTTGCGCGCGTGCTCGCCGGACCCCGGCGGCTTGATGTCGACGATGCGCGAGACCCGCGCATCGACCTGGCCGACGTCGAGCGCGCCGCTGGTTTCCAGCGACACCGAATAGCCGGCGTCGCACAATGCGGCGAGCAGCGGCAGGCAGCTCTTCTGCGCCAGCGGCTCGCCGCCGGTGACGCACACCGTCGGCACGCCAAAGTCCGCCACCCGCGCCAGCAGCGAAGCCAGGGCAACGGTTTCGCCGCCCTGAAAGCTGTAGGGCGTGTCGCACCAGCGGCAGCGCAGCGGGCAGCCGGCCAGGCGGACGAACACCGTCGGCAAGCCGGCGCGGCTGGTTTCGCCCTGCAGGGACAGGAATACTTCGGTCAAACGGAGCGTCGTTGTTGGCGCCTCCACCCCGCCATGCTGGACCCCGCCATGCTGGACTTCAGCGCGTAGTGGATCGGCGTCCTTTCGCGGCGAGGGCGCCGCTCCTACAGGGGGCGGGACGGGATGAATCCGCAGCGAAGGTGCCGGTTCCGCAGCGGGCAGGCGGTCCGCTCCCGGGCCGACGGGGTTGAGCGTCGCGGTCTTGGACACGGCGCTTACCTGAGGGTGGCCAGCCGGCGCTCGGCCAGCGTGGCGGCAGGGGTGCCCGGGTGTTTGGCCACCAGGTCTTCGAGCGTCTTGCGGGCGCCGTCGAGGTCATCCAGGGCCACCTGGCTGGTGGCGATGTTGAGCAGCGCGTCGGGCACCTTGGCGCTGTCGGGATAGGCGGCCACCAGCTTCTGCTGATGCGCCAGCGCGGTCTTGTAGTCCTTCAGGGCGTAATACGAATAGCCGATCCAGTATTGCGCATTGGAGGCCAGCGCGCTGGCGGGATAGGCCTTGAGAAAACCGCCAAACCCGGCAATGGCGCCCGCGTAATTGGCTTCGCGGAACTGGTTGAGCGCGGCTTCGTAGCTGCGCGATTCCACCAGCGGGTCGGCTTGCGGTGAAACGCCCGCCACGGGCGCGGCGGGCCGCGCGCCCCCGACGGCCGGCGCGGGATCGGCTGCGGGATCGGCTGCGGG
>JBAQND010000098.1:0-1955 GCA_049303455.1 Thiobacillus sp. | reverse complement strand
GCTGGGCGAGGACAGATTTTGACGATTTTGCAGGGCAATAGTCGTTCTATTGCTCAAAAAAGCGGCGAAATATGGACCGGCCAGGCAAATTTGCAGCCGATTTCCTTCAAGTCCGACAGGCTGCTAGGCCAGCGACCTGATTTCCCGCACAGTTCAAACGTTTCAGTGAACGCTTCCAACGAAGAACCGGTGATTCCTCCGCGCCTGCAACGCCCGCTGGCGGCGGTGTGGATTTCCCTTGGCTTGCATGCGGCGCTGCTTGCGCTGGTGCAGGTGGTGCCGTCGGCGTCGCTGAGCCTGGGCGACCCGGTGATCGAGGCAAGGCTGGTCTCGCCGCCCGCCGTTCTGCCTGCCGAGGAGACGGCGCCCGCGGTGCCCGAAGTGGACGTGCGGACTGACCCGCCCCCAGAGGCCGTGCCCGTGCCCGCACCGAGCGAGGCGGCGGACGCGCTGCCGGTGGCCGAGCCCTTGGCGCCGCCGCCCGTCGAGCAGCCTGCCGCAACCTCCACTGCGGAAGCGCCTGCCGCGTCGGCAGCGAACCCGGCAATCGCGCCGCCAGCCGCGCCCGCTCCGGCAGCGTCACTTTCCCCTCCCGCTGCAGCAGCGCCTGCCGCGTCGACACCGGCCGCGACGATCACCACTGCGGTCGATCTCACGTATTACGGCGCGCGTGATGTCGATGTGCCGCCGCGCGCGCTGCGCGAAATCGTGCCGGACTATCCTGCTGTTGCCGACCGCGAGCGGCTGTCGGGCACGGTGCGTTTGCGGCTGAAGCTGGAAGCCGATGGCCGCATCGGCGCCATCGAAGTCGTATCCGCCAGCCCGCCCGGCGTCTTCGACGAATCGGCGATCAAGGCGTTTGGCGATGCGCGTTTCGCGCCGGCGCGAAAGAACGGCCGCCCGGTGCGCGCGTTGGTGCTGATCGAGGTGGTGTACGACTGGGAAGGTCACCGTTGATGGAGAGTCGCGCGCCCGCCCCGGGCCGATTGCGGGCGGCCGCGCGGGGCTGGCAGCCGCGGCGAGGACGCCGGTGCGTGCTTGTTGCCGATTCATCGGCATTACAACCACGGCCTGCCCCTTGCGGGTGCTCCTACAGGTTATGTCGTTCGGGGGAGCCGAAGGCTTGAAACGTCAAGTGGCCTTGCCGGCGTTCATTCCTCGCGCCCGGTCGGCCGCCAGCGCTTGAGCGTGAGTGCGTTCGTCACGACGCTGACGCTGGAGAATGCCATCGCCGCGCCGGCGATCACCGGGCTCAGGAAGCCGAACGCGGCAAGCGGAATCCCCACCACGTTGTAGATGAAAGCCCAGAACAGGTTCTGCCGGATCTTGGCGTAGGTGCGTTTGGAAATGTCGATGGCGTCGGCCACCAGCGCCGGGTCGCCGCGCATCAGGGTGATGCCGGCGGTGTGCATGGCAACGTCGCTGCCGCTGCTCATGGCGATGCCGACGTCGGCGGCGGCCAGCGCAGGTGCGTCGTTGATGCCGTCGCCGACCATCGCCACCGTCTTGCCCGTCGTCTTCAGCTGGCTCACCTGGGCTTCCTTGTCCGCCGGCAGCACCTCGGCCAGCACGCGGTCGATGCCGAGCGCCGTGGCCGCCGCCTGCGCCGCGCCGCGGTTGTCGCCGGTGAGCATGACGGTGGCGATGCCGCGCGCCTTGAGGTTCGCCACCCCGGCGGCGGCCGTGGCCTTGACCGCGTCGCCGAACGCCAGCATGCCGAGTGCGCGGCGATCGCCAGCACGTGCCAGCCATGACACGCTGCGCCCCGCGGCTTCCTGTTCCGCGGCGACGGCGTCGAGCGCCGTGGTGTCGACGCTGTTCTCCGTCATCAGCCGGCGGTTTCCAAGCCAATAGGTTTCACCTGCAGCCTCGCCGGAAATGCCGCGCCCCGCTAGCGCCTGCTGCCCACGCGCGGGCAGCGGCGCGACCCCCGCCGTGGCCGCCTCGGCCAGCAC
>JBAQND010000097.1:0-7645 GCA_049303455.1 Thiobacillus sp. | reverse complement strand
TACAACCTGCCCAAGGACGACTGCCAGTTCCGCTGCCTCGACCATCCCGACGGGCTGGCGCTGGCGACCCGCGAAGGCGCGCCTTTCCTCACCCTCAACGGCATCCAGACCCAGTCGGCCGGCGTCTACAGCCTGATCGGCGAGCTGCCTGCCCTGCGTGAGATCGGCGTCGCCAGCCTGCGCCTGTCACCGCAGTCGCGCCACATGGGGCGCGTGGTCGACGCCTTCCGGGCGGCGCTGGCGGGCGAGGACTGCGCCGCCGAAAAGCTGGTGCGCGTCATGCCCGGCCCGGCGGTCGACGGTTACTGGCACGGCCGCGCCGGTCTCGAACACGCCGGCCTGCTACACGGCGCGGAGAAACACGCCTGACATGTTGAGAGTCGCTTTATGTTAATCACACGCAGGCTGGAATTCGACGCCGGCCACCGCATTCCCAACCACGCCAGCCAGTGCCGCCACCTGCACGGCCACCGCTACGCGCTCGAAATCACGCTGTCCGGCGAGGTCATCCGCACCGAAGGCGCGGCGGAGGAGGGCATGGTGATGGATTTTTCCGACGTGAAGCGCATCGCCAATGCGGAGCTGCTCGACCACTGGGATCATGCCTTCCTGGTGTACCAGGGCGACCGCGCGGTGGTGAAATTCCTGGCGTCGCTGCCCGGGCACAAGACCGTGGTGCTGCCGCGGGTGCCCACCGTGGAAAACCTGGCGGACGAGGCCTTCCGCATCCTTGACGCCGCCTATCGCGACACCTACGGCAACCAGCTTCGGCTGCATCGGGTGCGCCTGTACGAAACCCCCAACAACTGGGCTGACGCCGTGCGCCAGGGGAACGGCCCGCTTTCGGAAATGGAGCAGACATGCTGAACCTTGCCTTCCCCCCGCAACTGGCCAGCGTGGTCAGCCGGCTTCCCGCCGCACCGCCCAACCTGGCGTTTTCAGCGGCGGCCAACCGCCTGCTGTGGCCGGCGCTGAAAGCCCTCGACTGGCAGGCGCTGGTCGGACGGCGCTACGCCATCCGCGTCAATGATCTGGGGCTCACCCTGCGCTTCACCGTCACCCCGCGCGGTTTTGCGCCGGACAGCGGTGCACCCGATCTCACCATCAGCGCCAGCGCCCGCGACTTCCTGCTGCTGCTCAGCCGCCGCGAGGACCCCGACACGCTGTTCTTCAGCCGTCGCCTGGTGAGCGAAGGCGACACCGAACTCGGCCTCATCGTCAAGAATCTGCTCGACGCCCTCGACCCTGAACGGGTACTGGGGCGGCTGCCCGCGCCGCTGGCGTGGGCAGCACGGCGTTCGATGGCGGCTTAGGCGCGGGATGCCGGCGTTTCCCGGCACACGACCCGTTCCGGGTCGTCGAAATGGTCGATCAGGATGCGCTTCACCCGCAACTGCCAGAGGCGGCCGAATTCGGTTTCTTCGGCAGTGCTTGCCGTGCCCGCCAGCAGTTTTGGCATCAATGCCTGCAGTTCGGGTGGGGCCGGCACGGCTTCAGGATGGTAGGCAGCCGCCACGCGCGCGCCCGTGTCGAGCCGGGTGAAGCAGAGCTCGGCGTCGATTGCGGCCGCGAATTGAAGCAGATTGCGGCGGCCAAAGCGGCCCCCCAATCCCTTGAACCCGCCCTCGCCTGCGGCGCCAGTGAGCAGGCCGGCCACGGCGGCGGTGACGCCGGCAAGCCGTCCGGCTGGGCGGCTTTCAGTTCGACCTTGATGCCGCCGCGTTCGGGGTAGCCATCCGGATAGGGTTTCGCCAGCGCTTTGAGAGTCATGAGGTAGGCGCCCGCGACGGTGGGGCAGGAATGCCCGGTGAGCTTGACCGCGTCGGTGTAGCCGTATTCGACCAGGCCGTTTGCGGCGGCGCCGAGGATGTCGGCCAGGGGGTCGTGCAGCGCGAGGCGGGGCACGGCGGCAAAGAATTCGGGGAAGCTCATGTTAGATTCCTTTTTTGGAAAACGAAGGCCTGCAGCAGCGCGGCGCCGGCCTGCAGCAGAAACCAGATCAGCGTAGCCGCGCCCAGCAGCAAACCCCACTCGTGGCCCGTTCCTGCCGCAACCCCGCCGAGGCAGAACAGCGCGGCGCGGATGCCGCCGTAGCGTCCCAGGCTGTCGCGCAGCTTCGTGTGCCAGCTGCGCTGCACGCCCGGGCGCAGCCATACCGGCAACAGCTGACTGGCCACGCCGGACACCAGCGGCAGCATGAAGCCGCTGACGAAGGCCAGCGCCGGTTGCGTGGCGCGGAACGCATCCGTCGCGGGAATGAAATTCATGGCACCCAAAATCATGCTGAGCGCAAGACCGGCCAGCGCGGCGGCGAGCAGTGGCGCCGCGCCGTGCAGCGCGAATATCTCTGCACGATAAAGCCGCAGCCAGCTTGCCCCCAGCCGCAGCAGCGGGACCGCCCACAAGACGCCGCCGATCCAGGCAAGCGGGTCGAACCAGGCGGAGCCGACGGCAACCAGCAGGGTGCCGGCGAGCGCCCACGGCAGGTCGCGGCGCAGCCGCGGGCCGACCTGCGGATCGGGTCTGCCGGCGACGGTCGGCAACAGCACCGCAAGCGTGCTCACGGCGGTCAGCCCGACGAAGCCGAGCGTGTTGAGGTGGAGATGGACGCGGTAAAAAGCAATCGTCTGCTGTGGCCAGACCGCGCTGGCGAGAATGGCGAGCAGGGCCAGCGCAAGACATGCCATTGCGGCCTCGTACCAGGCCAGGCAGGGGTGCGGCCGATCCACCATCCCGGCGCGGCGGCGCCGGCTCCAAACCAGCAGCGCGCCGGCAGCCGCCAGCGCCAGCAGCGCGCCCGCATAACGTCCCCAGAACAGTGCGGGCAGGCTGAGCGCACCCGCCGCCAGCGCGCCGCCGGCCAGCGCCAGAACGGGGATGCCGAGCAGCCCGGCGGCGGCGGTGCGGGTGCGGGTGAGCACCGGGATGAAGTGGCTCATGGCGCCGAAGATCAGCGGCATGGCGCCCACTGCCAGAATCAGGTGCAGGGCGGCGGCGCGGCCGGCGTGGGGCGCCCACAGCAAGGCCGCGGCAAACGCGACCACGGCAAGCAGCACCAGCGCCGGCAACGCCATGGCGCTTAGTTGCGGATGAAGTCGATCACGATTTCCCCGGCGTCGCGCTTGATGTACTGGATTTCAACGGCGTCGGCATAGCGGGCGCGCAGCTGGTCGAGCAGCGGCAGCGGGTCGTGATCGTTGACGAAGCGCATGCGCTCGCCCGAATTCAGCGCGTCCAGCGCGCCGAAGATGGCCGCATGGCGAAAGCGCTTGGCGATGCCGCGCGCGTCGAAGGGGTAGACGTTGTCCTGGCGAAGGTGAAGGTGGGCACTCATGGCTGTCGTCCTATAGATGCAGATGGAATGCATATTATAGGCACGGATTGTTATTTGTCCGCACTTATAATTAGCTTTTCACATGCAACTTATAAATGCCAGCCATGCAGCTCACCCGCTTTACCGATTTCTCCCTGAGGGTGCTGATTCACTTGGGCAGCCATCCCGACGACCAGGCCACGGTGGCGGGAATGGCCGCCGAGCACGGCATTTCGCGCCACCATCTCACCCACGTGGTGCATCAACTGGGCCTTAAGGGCTACATCGAAACGACGCGCGGCAAGGGCGGGGGATTCCGCCTGGCGCGCCGCGCCGAGCTGATTCGGGTCGGCGACGTGGTGCGCGACATGGAGCCGGGGTTCGAACTGGCCGAGTGCTTCCGGTCGGGCGAATCGGGGTGCCGGCTGATGCCCGCCTGCGCGCTCAAGCCGGTGCTGGGGGAGGCCGGGCGCGCCTTTCTCGCCAGCCTGGATCGCTACACCCTGGCGGATTTGCTACCTGCTCAGCTGTGATCGGCGGCAGCGGGTGCACCCGCTGCCGGGAGGAGAATGGCCGCAGGTTCCGGCAGCGCGATTTTCTGCCCGGTGCTGAACTGGTAGTCGTGGAACACCTGCTCTGCGCTGAGCACCTGGTAGCTGCCGTCCGGCAGGCGCCGGGTGGTGTCCTTGAGGCGGTAGGTGTAGTGGCCGCAGGTCCAGATGTCGAAGTTGCGCATGTGGGTGCACAGGCAGGTCTTGTCCTTCACCGAAATCTTCTTGGCGCCGGGGTGCAACGCCACTTCGCGGTTGTAGGCGTCGATGTAGGCGCAGTTGCCCTTGGCGTCGAGCAGGTAGCCGTAGGCCTCGCAATTGGGGCGGATGCCATCGCCGATGCCGGGGCTGCCCTTCAACATGCGCATCGGGTAGCCGGTGGGCGAAATGGTGTTGACCTCGATGTCGTCCTCGCTCGCCTTGAAGTATTCCTGCTTGACCTTGTCCGGCAGGCCGCACTCCTGGGTGACGGTGAAGCGCGTCGCCACCTGCACGGCGACCGCGCCCTGTTCGAGGAAGGCGGTGGCGTCGCTGCCGGTGAAGATGCCGCCGGCGGCGATCACCGGAATGTCGAGGTGTTCGGCCTTGAGGAACGCCAGCACTTCGTCGACGAGGGTGTGCAGATCGTATTTCCACCAGTCCTCGATGCCGAAGCCGAGGTGGCCGCCGGCGAGTGGCCCCTCCACCACGATGTAGTCCGGCAGGCGCTGCAGCCGGGCGTTCTTGCGCAGGAACATCGCCAGCGCGCGCGGCGAGGAGACGATGATGCCGAGCTTGGCGTCGCGGAAGCGCGGGTGATCCTCCATCAGCGCGAACGAGCCGAGGTGCAGGCCGGCGGACAGCGTGATGCCGTCGATGCCGGCGTCGAGCGCGGCGGACAGGCGCATGCGCAGCGTCTCGCGCGGCGCATTCATGGTGAGCTTTTCCATGCAGTTGATGAAGATCAGCCCGTCGCCGCGCTTGGCCTCCATCGCCCGACCGACGTGGTTGCGCGTGGCCTCTTCGAGCACGGCGAGGTTGAAGTGCACGTTCGACTTGTCGCTGCTGGCGACGTTGGCCTTGTATTGCTTCAGCTTCTGGCTGACGAATTTGGTGTCGAAACGGGTGTCGGACACGGTCTGCACCATGGCGTCGGAGATGTGGCCGATGCCGCCGAGGCGCGCGACTTCGAGCGCCAGTTCGGCGGTCGAGATGTCCACCCCCATGCCGCCGATGATGATCGGCACCAGTTCCTGCTTGCCGAAGCGCAGTCGGAAATCATCCACTCGTTTCATACTGATCCTTGCAATTGCTGTAAGCGGCCTTGACCGGCGCGGCATTGCCCGATGTTGTGGCGCGGCGGAACGATCCCTGATCCGCGCTTCAGGCCCGCGGGGGGGCGACAAGGCTGGGCGTCACTCACCCACGCGCACCGAGTCATAAGACTCCGGATTGTACCCAATCACTCCATGGTGTCGGTAAGATTCGGGTCGTGACGACCGCGGGATGAGGAGACGGATCATGCTGACAGCGAACCAGAATCAGACCTGCCCGGCGCGTGCCGCGCACACCTGCGGTCCGGCGCGTCGCCTGTCGCAATGAAACCCGCAATCGATTCTGCGCCGTGGGTGGATGACCACGGCGATGCCGCCGGCTTGTCGACGCCCCTGCATGAGGCGCGCCTGGCCGCGGTCACCCATGCCCTGCTCGCCAGCGGTGCGCGCAGCGTGCTCGACCTGGGCTGCGGGGAGGGGGTGCTGGTTGCCAGGCTTGCCGATCAGGCACAGTTCAGCCGCATCGTCGGGATCGACATTTCGCTTGCTGCGCTTGACGCGGCACGCGAGGCGCTGCATCTCGACCCGCTCGCCCCGCCGGGGCGCGTCCAGGTGATGCACGCATCGTTCACCAGCGTCGACACCGGCCTGCGCGGATTCGACGCGGCCGTCATGCTGGAAACGATCGAGCACGTCGACCCGGGCCGGCTCAGCCTGGTCGAGCGCGCGGTGTTCGGCTGCTATCGGCCCCGCATCCTATTGATCACGACCCCTAACCAGGAATACAACGTGGTGCACGGCATGAACCCGGGGGCATTCCGCCACCCGGATCACCGCTTCGAGTGGGACCGCCCCAAATTCCGCCGCTGGGCCTGCGGAGTTGCTGCACGCCATGCCTATTCCGTTGCGTTCCACGATATCGGCGATTGCCACCCGACACGCGGTGCCTCCACCCAGATGGCCAGCTTCACGCTGGATGCCGATTCGATGGCCTGGCCCGGTTGGGAAGGGGCATGTCTGGACAGGGAACGGGCGGCAACAGGATAATGCGCCCCCGACCAGCCGATATCGATCCAGCCGTCCAATGTAATTCCCTTCACGCAGTTTCCTATGTCGTTTCTTCGTGCCCGATGCGCTGTATCGGCACGATTCATCGCACTCCCCAACTTTCGCGCATGGCCACACCCGTCTTCTGGCGGGGAGTGGCCCGCGTGGCGTATTTTGACTGGCAGCAGAATGATCAATTCAATTCGACAAAACTGGTTCTCCAACATTCGCGGGGATCTCCTGGCCGGCATGGTGGTCGCCCTGGCCCTGATTCCCGAAGCCATCGCCTTTTCCGTCATCGCCGGGGTCGACCCCAAGGTGGGGCTGTACGCCTCGTTCTGCATCGCGGTGGTGATCGCCTTCGTCGGCGGCCGGCCCGGCATGATTTCCGCGGCCACGGCCGCGATGGCGGTGCTGATGATCACCCTGGTCAAGACGCATGGCCTGGAATACCTGCTGGCCGCCACCCTCCTGACCGGCGTGCTGCAGATTGGCGCCGGCTATCTCAAGCTGGGCTCGCTGATGCGCTTCGTCTCGCGCTCGGTGGTCACCGGCTTCGTCAACGCGCTGGCGATCCTGATCTTCATGGCGCAGCTGCCCGAACTGACCAACGTCACCTGGCACGTCTACGCCATGACCGCCGGCGGCCTCGCGATCATCTATGGCTTCCCCTATATCACCCGGGCGATTCCCTCGCCGCTGGTGACCATCGTCGTGCTGACCGGGCTGGCGATGTTTCTGAACCTGGATATCCGCACCGTGGGCGACATGGGCGAGCTGCCGGACACGCTGCCGATCTTCCTATGGCCCGAGGTGCCGCTCAACTTCGAGACGCTGGCGATCATCTTCCCGTATTCACTGTCGCTCGCCGTGGTCGGCCTGCTCGAATCGATGATGACCGCGACCATCGTCGACGACCTCACCGACACCACCAGCGACAAGAACCGCGAATGCAAGGGACAAGGCATCGCCAACATCGCCTCCGGCCTGGTGGGCGGCATGGCGGGCTGCGCGATGATCGGCCAGTCGGTGATCAACGTGAAGTCCGGCGGCCGCACACGCCTGTCGACCTTCTCGGCGGGCCTTTTCCTGCTGCTGTTGATCGTGTTCCTGAGCGACTGGGTGGCGCGGATCCCGATGGCGGCGCTGGTGGCGGTGATGATCATGGTCTCCATCGGCACCTTCAGCTGGACTTCACTGGCCAACCTGAGGAAGCATCCCGCCAGCACCAGTGTCGTGATGGTCATGACCGTGGTGGTGGTGGTCGCCACCCACAACCTGGCCTACGGCGTTTTCGTCGGCGTGCTGCTGGCGGCGCTGTTCTTCGCCAACAAGGTGGCGCAGTACAAATACGTGACGTCGGAGCCGAGCGAGGACGGCGCGACCCGCACCTACAAGGTCGTCGGCCAGGTGTTCTTCGCCTCGGCCGACAAGTTCGTCGATTTCTTTGATTTCAGGGAGGCCATCGACAAGGTGACGAT